>JBCCFB010000247.1:0-9568 GCA_039029995.1 Planctomycetota bacterium | reverse complement strand
CGTCCCCACCACTGCACCCTCGGTCGTCTCAAGCTGGTCAATCGTCTGCTCAAGTCGCGCGAGTCCGAAGTCAGTCACAAACAGTTGTTCAGGGTGAACATCCGATTTCGAGCCGCCCTTCGCGATCAGAATATTGGCGGGCTTCAAGTCTCGATGAATGATCCCGCGCTGGTGAGCATGGTGCATTGCATCTGCCAGAGTCGCGATGATCCGGCAAGCCGTTTGAAGATCAACCTGCCGTTGCCCGGATAGCCAATGCTTCAGACTCGTTCCATCACAGAATGCCGATGCAATGAACTGCCGGCCCTGGAATGAGCCCGTTTCAAAAATCGAAACGATGTTCGGATGATCAAGCGTCGCAACCGCGCGCGCCTCCCTCTCAAATCGCGCGGCGGTATCACCTGAAATGCGAACGGAGTCTTTTAGAATCTTTACCGCGACATGGCGATCAAGGTCCGGATCGGTTGCCAGATAAACGTTGGCGAATCCGCCGGTACCGATCAGGCCTTCTACTTCGAAACGCCCGACTCTTCCGGGCACAGCCTGCTTTCCGCTCTCATTATCGGAAAGCGTATCTCCGGTTCCCTTCGTCTCAGCGCACTGAATATCGCCGGCCGGAGTCTTTGCCTTCAAGTCTGCCTGAACACCTCGGACAAACTCCAGTGCATTGCGGATATTTCGGAGCTCGGCTTCGTCCCCGTTACCATTCGGTTTTTCAGATTCTCTCGACAATCCGTTTCACCTCTGCAATTCACCTCTCATGGACGGACGGTTCCTGCTGATGGCCAATTTAAGCGATTCGACGGCCACTTTGATAAAGAAACCAGCATTCACGACTTTCCGACGAGCAAAATACAGAATTCGCGAAATGGGGCGTTAATCAAATCGAAGTTCGTCGCGACCGGCCAGTTTTTCCTCCAGTCGCGTCATCGCACGGAACCAGAGCTTCGACGCGGCATCTTCCGAGCGATTCATCCGGCTGCCGATTTCCTTGAAACTGAGCTCCTGAATACTTCGCAGCCGGATGACTTCCGCATGCTCTGGAGACAATTCCTCTAGTACGGAATAAAACAACTCGATGCGCTCTGCTGCCATTGCATCGCTTGATGGCGTCAACTGCGGGTCAGGGGCGACGGTTCCCGGCGCTCTTGAATCGAGTGGCCCGAGGGTGCGCTCCCTTTTCACATCACGTTTGTCTGTGTGAAAAGAACGGCGCGAATTGTTGATTTCATTGATCACAATTCTTTTCAGCCATCCGCGAAACTCAGCCGCGGACTTTCCCTTGAACGTGTCGAAGTATTCGACGACACGTAGAAAGGAAAGCTGGACGATGTCGGACGCACCAATTTTCTGCTTCAGCTCCCGATCAAGGTTCTGATTGGCCAGCATACTCAGAAACTGCCGCATCTCGGCTAACAGCTGTTCCCGCGCAGACTCGTCACCATCTTTTGCATCTCCAATCAGCATGCTGATTGAATTGAGATCAACTTCAGGCCCTTCGTTAGCGATAGCTAACCCCTCAACGGATTACAACGAACGGGTTGCAAACAAACACAGGTTGCAACCAATTGTAGGGCGATGCTATCCGATTGCGAATCAGCGCGGCAGCAAATCCATTGACCGCACTAGCGATCTTCGCTCGTCTCCGCCTCGCTGGATTCCTCAGCGGACTCTTCCGGTTCAAGCAATTCGAGTCCGAAATTCTCACCCTTATCAACAGCTGGAACCCCGACCGCCATCCACTCAGGCTCCGGTGCATCCATCAAATAGTGATCGAAGAATTGCTGCATCCGGATCGCAAAGTCACGACGGTTATAGTCCCCCATGACCCAGTGAGGATTGCCGTTGTAATTCAACATCCACGCCGGCTTTTCGAGGCGACGCAGCGCCACGAACAGCTCGATTCCCTGGTACCACGGAACCGCTCCATCTTCATCGTTGTGAAGAATTAACAGCGGTGTGTTGATACGATCCGCAAAAAACAGCGGAGAGTTTGCAAGGTACTTGTCGCGAGCAGACCACAGGTCCTCCCCGATCCGGCTTTGCGTCCGTTCATACTGGAACATCCGGCTGAGCCCGGAACCCCAGCGGATTCCGCCATAGGCACTCGTCATGTTGCTCACAGGAGCGCCGGATTCCGCACAGGCGAACATGTCCGTTTGCGTAACCAGATAAGCAGTTTGATAGCCGCCCCAGCTATGTCCCTGCGTTCCCACCCGTTCCGGATCAACAAATCCTTGAGCAATCAGATTTTCGACACCCGGAAGAATCGCATTAGCCGCACTCGGCCCCGGCTCGCCTGTCTTGTACGGGATATCCGGAATGAACACGAGATAGCCGCGGCTCACGTAAAAGCTATGGCAGATGATCGAACGACCTGCAGCTGGTGTGTAATAGCTGTGAAGGTTGTCCGAATTCCGCTCGTAGAAGTAGACCATCATCGGATACTTCTTCTCCGGATCGAATCCATCCGGCTTCAGCAGAATACCATCAAGCGCCTGACCGTCAGTCGCAGTCCAGTGGACCAGTTCCGCCGTACCCCACGTGTATTCATCCTGCTGCGGATTGATGTCACTAATTCGCTGGATCTTTTTGAACTCAGTATTACTGGACCAGAGATCCGGGCACATCCGGAATGTACTACGAGTGAAAATTACCTCATCGCTATCCTCAGCTTTACGAAGTCCGTTTAATGACTCGTCGAGCATGATTAGTTGACGAAGCGGGCTGTGTTCGGTGGCTTCGCCGTCATCGTCAGCTTCACCTTCGTCGGCCGCTTCAGCTTCGTCGGCCGCCTCAGCTTCTTCCGTACCCAGGCTCAAAACGAAATAGCCGCTGGCTTTGGTCGCGCGGTTGAACGCGCGAAGCATCATCGGGTTCTCAGGATCAATCGCCCGCTCTTCCTGATCCAGACTCCGGTATCGGAAACTGATCTCGTTCTCGCGACCGAACCCTTCGGTGACACAAACGGGCGGCTCTTCGCCGGTTGGATCAAGTTTCCAGATGTCGTACATGTCGTAGATCAACAACGCACTGTCATCGATCATCCAGCCTGCCGTTCCGTACGCACGCGGCAGACTGGGAGTATCATGCAATTCATCCTGAAGTGGGAATTCGATTCCACGGCTGATTTCCACCGGCTCGCCATCAACGTCAGTCGTTGATTTTGCAAACCACTTCGTCTGCTCGGCATCAAACCAGTAGATAAACTTTCCTTCCGGTGACATAGAAGCATTTGCCTTGACTTGTTCGAGAACAAGCTGGTGTTCGCCGGTGTTCAGATTGACAAGATACGCATCCTGAAAACCCGGACGGTCCCAAGAAAGTGTCTTCCGATACTTCATGTTCGTGTTAGCAACCGCGACATCAGACTCCGACCGGTAGTCGATCCGGACATCGGGAACCTGACGTGTCGCCAGCTGGATGACCTTTTTTGTTCGCAGAACATAAGCCGCCCGATAGCTACGATTGCGTTCAGAAGCAGCCTGCAGAAGCTGTTCCGGCTGGAGTTGAGGATCCTGCCAATGCCAGATATCCAGTTCAGCCTGCTCGTCATCATTGTCATCCTCGACATCACGTCCTTCAGCCTCAGCTTCCCGCTCTTCAACGACCTCGTCGGGAACGGGAGCGGTTTCGAAGTACAACCGACGCCCATCCTCTGAGAATCGCTGACTGGAACTTGGAGAAATCCACCAGCCGGTTATCAGACCGTCGTCACCCTCAGTTGCCACTTGCTTCGCTTCATCCGCACGGCCATTCCACAAGTACACCGCCCACGTCGAGGTTTTCGTCTCGTAGTCATCCTTGTCGGTAATGAATGCAATATGGTTTCCGTTCTCACTAAACTCCATGTTCCGGTAGCGACCTTCACCGTGAGCGATGGTCATCAACTCGAGCGAATCGAGTTTGATCACGTGAACTCCGTCAACCGGCCCATCATCGTCTTCAGATTCTTCGTCGGCTTCTTCATCTTCAGACTCGACGGACGTCGCAAAAGCAAGGATGCCACCGTCTTTGGAAAACTCATACGAGCTTACAAACGGGAACGTACGCTGAACGCCGGTATCAAGATTGATCAGCAACAATGGCGAGCCTGCTGTCTTGTCCTTTTCTTCCTCGTCTTTGTCCTCTTCCTCACTCTCATCTTCTTCTTCCTCTTCGGCTTCCTCTTCCGGCTCCTGCTCAAGTTCGCCTCGCTCACGAGCCAGCTCTTCACGCGTCTTCAGACGCAACTGACGCTCGGGACGACGCAGTCCTTCAGGTGTGACTTCATAGGATTCGCGAATGCCACTGTTTTCATCATCGAGGCTGTCCGCGCCTGAAGGTTTCTCGAGCATGCATGCGACCCACTGGCCGTTCTCTTCCGGAATCTTGAATGAACGGACCCCTTCAAGAGTGGTTACGTCGCCGGTTTCAAGCTCCAGAATCTGAAACTCAGCCTTGGGCATGTCTTCTGATTTCGTTTTTTTCCTGCGCAGCTCGCGCACCTTCTTCTTGTCCGGAGTAATCCGGAAGATGACATAGCGACTGTCGTGGGTAATCCGTGCGCCTGAACCACGTTCTATGACATACTCACGACCGGAATCGAGATTGCGAATATGGAGAGTCGCTTCACCATCGATCGCACCGTTTTGTACTGAGTAGGTAACCCATTCGCCGTCTCGCGACATCTGAGAACCGGAAATGGTGTTCCAGACGTCGTAGTCTTTATGCTCAAGCTGCCGTTGCGCAAGATCCTGGCCAGACGCCATCGTTACAGCGGAAGAAGCAAATATCAGAAGTGCAAAAATACGAACGAACGTCCGTTGCAGTAAAACTCGAGAGCCGTAAGTCATGGAAGCGGTCCACGGATGAGGTATTGCCAAAACCTCCAGAATAATCAGTACGCCTGCGGTTTAAAACGCGCTTCTGATGTGGCAAGCCAAACGCGCGGAAAATCTCACACCAGACCTGCCGAAAAGTCTCTGATCAGACAATTCGTTCAGGATGCGTATAGATATTGAAACGGCTTTCCGACGCAAAGCCGATCAGCGTCATGCCGAATTCCCCGGCGAGATCGACTGCGAGACTGGAAGGGGCCCCGACAGCCACCATCACCGGAATCCGACCGACCAGAGCTTTTTGCAGAAGTTCGAAACTCGCGCGGCCACTGACGGCCAGAATACTGCTTGAAAGTGGCAGCTCGCCTGCGATCAACCGGTTACCCAGCAGCTTGTCCAGCGCGTTATGCCGACCGACGTCTTCCCGGATCAATACAAGGTCACCGTTGAGGCTGAACAATCCCGCGGCGTGAATGCCGCCGGTTTTATGAAAGACCGACTGGCGTTGCCGCAACCGGTCAGGCAGTTCCCTGATGAGCCCGCCTTCAACTCTCAAGTCGTCCGACTCACATCGCTTCAGCCCGGATGTAGATAGCGCATCAAGAGATCCTTTGCCGCAAACTCCACAGCTGGAAGTCGTGTAGAAATGGCGCTGGAAACTTTTGACATCCAGTTCAACGTCAGAGGAAAGCTTAACGCGGACGATATTTCCGTACTCGCGCCCCTCAGCAACAGGCCCGCAGAATTCAAATTCCGAGATATCTTGAGGCGAGTGAATAATGCCTTCGGTGAGCAGAAATCCTGCGGCCAGTTCAAAATCGAAATCCGGCGTCCGCATCGTAATCGCGAGGCTGCGGTCTTTGCGGTTTCCCTCAGGACCGAAAACAATCCGCACCTCCATCGGCTCTTCCATCGCAACCACGTCATCGCGCAACTGTCGCTCGCCGCCATCAATGGCAGTGATGGAAACACGCTTTTCGGTTTCTGGTCTCTGAACTTGCATTGACGAATTGTACGCGGGTCGCCGCCGCCGTCGAGCGCAAAGGCTCAAAACCGCTAGAGCGTTAAAACAAATTGCGATTCAACGTGGCTCGTTGGACTCTTCCTCATTCCGGTTTTCAGCTTCCCGCTTGTAGTCGAGTTCAAGGCCGACTGACCAGTCAACAAGGTTGGCAAGACTTGAAAAATCATCCGTCCATTCGATTCGTGGCATGTCATCCGGCCACGGTGACTGAATGTCGGAAACAACATCATGCAACTGGCTGTTCAGGTCGGGCGTCAGCAGCACCCACCGGGTTTCATGTTCGGGGTCAGGATTGTGATCAATCAGATACGGCACGAGCCCGTAATTCCGGGCTTGCTCATATAAGACCGGACGCAAGTCGACAAAGGTATTGGTGATGTGGACCACGATAACCCCGTCGTTTCTAAGGTGATTCAAGTAAAGCTCAAAACACTCTTCTGTTAACAGATGAGCCGGTATCGAATCGCTCGTAAACGCGTCCATGCAAATGACGTCAAACTTCTCTGAGCCTGTTGCAACATATTGCCGCTCCAGTTGCACCCTTCCGTCGCCTGTGATCACTTTCGTTTTCGGGTCTTCACCATTGAGATACGTAAAATACTCGCGTGCCAGACTCTCCACGACTGGATTGATTTCGTAAAAGCAGAACTCGTCCCCAGGCCGTGCCCATGTCACCAGTGAACCGGTTCCGAGTCCAATCACGCCGACCTTCAGCGGTCGGCCCGCACGGGAATCCCGCATCGCTTTGATCGCCAGTGAGGGACCGCATCCGTCGAGGTAGTACCCCGATGGCTCCATCTGCTTCGGCTCATCGAGGAACTGCCCTCCGTGTTCGGTTCGTCCATTGACCATCTTCCGGTACGGGCCACCGGCACGCTCGGCATCTTCGACAATCAGTACCAGCCCGTATTCATTCCGGACTCGCACTAGAACGTCGTCACGGATTCCCGTGAACAGAATGTGGAACACACTGCAACCGACGCAGGTAATCGCAATCAGCGCGCCGAACACGGTAGCCCAGGCTGAAAGCGTTCGTGGCTTGTCCCGTTTGTACTCCTGATAAATCATCAATGTGACGGGCAGAACAATGCTGGCGGCCAGTCCGATATGGAATTCGAAATAGTCGCTGAAGATCATTGGAGCGATGACCGCCACGAATATGCCTCCCAAAGCGCCACCGACTGAAACCATCAGGTAGAACAAAGTCAGATGTTGTGTATCCGGCTTAATACGTTCCAGCTCACCATGACAGATCATCCCGCAGGCAAAACAAGTGGTTGCGAACGCGACGATCTGCGGCAGAAGCGTCAACTGCGCGCCCAGCAACATCACGATTGTTGCAGCAACCGCGCTGACGATCGCAAGCGGAAAAAAGAACCACCGACGGTAAAGCCCCGGCCGGTCGAAGCAGATGATCAATGAAAGCAGGTACAGGCTGAGAGGCAGAATCCAGAGAAAGGGTATCGAAGCCACTTCCGAACACATCAGGTTCGTTGTCGCAAGCAGCACAATCGACGGAGCCATCGCCAATCCGATCCAAAGCGCGATGACGGCAAGTCGTGGAGATTTTCCTGAAACCGTTTCGGCACTTCGCGCCCACGAATTCCTGCCGAACGTCTGAAAAGCGCTGGCAACGCACAAAACTGCAAAAACAACAAACGCGATTGCCCAGCCGAACGATTGCTCGCGCAGCTTGAAATATCGCTCGAATAAAAACGGGTAACTGACCAGGGCGAGTATCGAGCCGAGGTTTGAAACCGCGTACAGCCGGTAGGTCCTGCCACCATGCGAAAGGCTGTGCCAGGCTTGAACCAATGGACCCGTCGCCGAAAGAGCGAGGAAGGGCAGTCCGACGGTGACAAATAGTAACCACACAATAGACCACGTCAGATTTTCGCCACCTTCCGGCTTGAACGATTCCGGCGGAGCAACTTTCAATGAAACCGCCGCAATCAGAAGCAGACCAGCATGGATGAGAAATGCAGTTCGTGGCGCAAACCAGCGACGCACCAGATGGGCGTAAAGGTAGCCGATTAACAACACGGTCTGGAAAAACATCATGCAGGTGGTCCAGACCGCAGAAGTTCCACCAAACCACGGAAGGATGAACCGCGCGATCATCGGCTGCACAAGAAACAACAGAAATGCGCTGATGAAAATGGTGGCGGTGTAACGGATCATCGGCGTAAAGGTTCTTCGACGTAACGGTTCTTCGATGTAACAGTCTTTGGTGCTGCAATGCACACGCATTGATCAGCACAACAAGCTCGCAATCTTAGCCGCGTTGACTCGCTTTCTGTAGTCCCGAACAGGACACGGTGGAATTCGAGGCGCACTGTCGCCTCGAATCCACTTCGCCCTCAATTCAATTGTCGCGGCCCCCGGCGTTCGCCGATGACTAGCGCCGGCGACGAAGTCCTGCAATCGCCGCAAAAGTCACGGGAATCAACATGGAGGCAGGTTCCGGAATGGCACTGTATGTGAATGTCGCTGTCACTGACCAGCGTGGATCAAATGAATGATTGTGCGGTGTTGTGGAATTGGTCGTGGATGGTGCAAAACTGAAATTGTCTCCGCCTGAAACAACATTGAACGCATTGATGTTGTGATTGTGATTGCCATTTGTGCTGGTAAAGACAGGATTGTCAGTAATTACAAGGTCACCTGCGCCAAGAAAAGCGGCTAGTTCACCGGCTGACACATAGTTGAAGTTTTTGGCAATCGGATTGTAGGTATGCGTGTGATTTGGTGCGCCAAACGGGTTTACGCTGACACGCAACCGGTAGAAAAAACCGTCTTGTATTGTTCCTGCTGAGGATACCTGTGCGACGTGAAAATGCCCTCCGTCGACTGAAGTGGTTCCATTAAAAGTGCCGAAGTTCAATCCTCCACCAGCGTAGCTGGATGCAAAGGAATGATTCGTCGCCGGAACAGAAAGTGTATTGATGTTAAACGGGTTGAAATTGCCGGAACCGTTACCGAATTCCTGATTCGTCGACACCAGCACTCTTGGTACATGGGTATGACCTCCGTTCGCAGTAGTCGACCCTGCCTGCATGACAACTCTCAAATCAACCGATTCCAGTGTTCCCAGGGACTGGTTGAAAGCAGGAATCACGATGTCTTCCGTATTGGTTCTAGTATCGGTGTACATGTCGGCGCTGACGCCGGCTTGAAATGAAACGAATGCGACGATGATTGTGGCAATGATGTTGAATGAGCGCATGTTGTACTCCGGAAGTCTGAGGCGTTACGGATGATCCGCGAATTGAAATCAATTCAGGCGCTGCACTGCCACTCGAAAAATCAGTAGTGACCAATGACCTGCCTGAATTCTGTGAGCGGATTTTGGACTGACGCCGTATTCAAAGCAAATCCCTGAACTTTTTTTGACGACTCAAGCATCGTGGGTCGCCAACTTGCGGGTGTCGCCTTCGCAGATCACGAAGGGATTGCGCTACTGTCCTTCGGCACGCCCACAGCCCTTCTGCAGGCCCACCGAACGTGCGTGAATGATGGAAACCGTTTATCATCTTCGTCATGGAAAACGACAAAATCGCGGCAACGCTCGAACAACTTGCTGATCTCATGGAATTCACCGGCGCAAATGCATTCAGGCTGCGCGCCTACCGGAACGGAGCGCGTGTGATCCGCGCGAAGCGACGGTCGGTGCGGCAAAGAAGTCGGCGAGCGGCAGGGATACGCCAAGGTCGTTGGCCATACG
>JBCCFB010000246.1:0-9771 GCA_039029995.1 Planctomycetota bacterium | reverse complement strand
GGGTGTTGCGAATCCTGTCTTCTGCTCTATTAACACTCCGCTAATAAAACAGGGGTGGCGCGCCCTTCCCGGCGCGCAACGCGTTGTGAGTACCAGTCTGCATGTCTGGAAAATCAGGCAGCCTTCAACGGCCGCATGTCCTGAGCCCAGGTGATCCAGTCTGTGACTTCCTCAAGGTCAGGCCGTTTGCCGCTACGAATAATCTTGAGGCCTTCTTTGGTTTCGGAGAACGGGTCGATAATGTCGAACAATGCTGCCGGTGACATAGCAGAAAGTGATTCCGGATCGGAAATTCCGCAGGCCACAAGCAGTTGTGCGTCGTGTCCTCTTAGATTCGGCACGCGGCAGACCAGTCTGGCCTGCTGCTGCCATGCAAGAACCGATGGGGCGTTGATCCGCTTATAGTCAATCTTGCCCGCCATCGACTCGGCGTTCTGACGAAGAAAATCGTCGATCGTTACGACACCGATTTTTTCGAATCGTTCAGCTGTCTTGGGGCCGATTGATGGCGCGGCTTCGATGTGATCTGTCAGCTCGAGATAGAACTTAAGCTTTCTTGGCGACGAGGCAGCAGCGGCCTTTCTGCCCGATTGTCTACGGTTGAAATTCTGAACCATCGGCGTTGCAAGCTCGCGTTCGCGTGAAGAACGGCTTCGTCTCTCCCGCGGCTGGCGCGGTGTTCGTTCGCGCTTTTCATACGCTCTTGGAGCTCGATCTACGGAAGACGCAGAGCGTTGAGTGCGATCACGGTCGCTGCTTCTTTCGCGAGGGGAATTCTCATTTCCCGATTGTTCGTAGCTGTGAGGTTCACGGCTTGAACGGTATCGGTTGCGGCGGCTGTATCCACCTTCAGATCGCCATCGACTGCGTGTTGAATCCAGGCTTGAATACCAACGTGCAACGCGATCGGTCGTCAGCGAACGGCTGCTGGAAACGAAACGCCGGCTATCGGGAGTAGCGAGAAACCTCTGGATCCGCTCGTACAATTGATTGCTGTGGGTCGTATCAATGTGCTCAGGTTCGGTGACGCCGCAAGCTACCAGCAGACCTGCTTCTTCAGCCGTAAGTCCGGGAACGCAAACCATCAACCACGTCTGGGCCTGCCAGCGATCAAACTGATCTGTTGAGACTCCGAACTGGGAAAGGCTGGCATGCAGCGTCCGGGGATCTGCATCAAGTAGATCAGCAATGGTGTAAATGCCGCTGCTGTTGAGTGCGTTGATCAATTCATCATCAAAAATCCCGATGACTACTAACGATGCAGTTTCGGAAATTGCCGGATCGACAGGCTGAGTAACAACAGGGGTGACTACGTCATGTTTCACGACAGGTGCTGGAGCAAATGTCGCTCCGATCTCTGACATGCTCTGCACGGCCCTCTCGCGCACATCGTATTTTGACACTGGATAGGGTGGCACGACGGGATCGCTGACTCCCGGCAATGCGCGAACATAGGGGCCGGGGGAGGAAGCATAGCCCAACGGATCGATTCCCGGGACGTCCGGAGCACGGGGCATATCCGGTTGGAATGTGTGACGACCTGGGTTGCTAAAAGGGGCCGGCGAGACGGTAGTTTGAGGCAGCTCGAAAGTCGTCACATCATGCGCGGAAACGCCCTCACCAAGAGGCCATTGAGCACTTGTTCTGCGCGCGAAGACGAAGACTTGTGACCCGGCCAGTGAAATTTCACGGAGGACATCAAATGCGACGTCTATTGTCCGGCGATCCAGATTCACGAACACATCGTCCAGCATTACTGGAGCTGCAGTGCCGCGCCTGCGCAGTCTTTCGATGCCCGCAATCGCGAGGCTGAGATAGGTCAGATCCTGCTGACCACGTCCCAGTGATTCAAACGCAACGCCGTTGCCGAATCTATCTTCGGCAACGATACCCGCGATCATTCTTCCTGCCACGACCTCGCTGGACGACGCGTCCAGCCGGACTCCGACCAGTTCTCCGTGGGAAAGGCGTCTGAGCAACACGGAAGCTCTTTCCAGCACCGGATCGACGGGAGGAGCGACATAGGTTGTGGACGCCAGCGTTGCTTTGAGTTGCTCTAGTTGCTGGCGTTTTCCGATGATGTCAGCATCAAGAACTTCGATCTGCCTTAGCAGGTTTGCATCATCGACCCGGGCGATCAAAGCGTCTCGCCGCGCAACGAGCTCGGAATGTTGCGATCGAAGCTCACTGAGCCTGGATTGGATTGCCGACAAGCTCGCGCGAAGTTCAGCCAGCCTTGATTCAAGGTCTGCGAGCCGGTTGCGATGGACCGTCGTGTCAGCGGTGACCGTTCGATATTGAGGCACTGGCGGAATCACCGAAGTCGCCGAAACGGGGAGATTCCCGACAAACCGTCGGCGGGCTTCGAGGTATCCCTCGTGTTTCGCGCACTTGCAGAACTCATCGTCTGCTCTGAGGATCAAATCTGCACCAGCAGGATCCTTCTCACGAATTTCATTCAGAATGCTCTGCCGTCTTTGAACCAGACGCTTTATGTTCTCGCCCATTTCGTTGTAGCAGCGGCGAAGCTGCTTCAACTCGGCTGCAGCAGCCTTATGGCGGATGTGCTTGTATTGCTGACTCAATTCCGCACAAAGACCGTAAATATCATCGCGCATCTGATCGCAAATGGCAGAAAACGTTGTCGCCGAGTCCACACTTCCGGGAGGATTCAAGCCGTAATCACGCGCCCGCTCGACCTTGGATTCCAGGGCCACCAGAATTTCCCGTGCGGTGTGATACGGATGTTTGTCCGAATCAAGCGTAAGTTCATTCCACGCGACCATTTCATCACGCAGGCGAATGCGCTGTTGCTGGATATCGTTCTGTACGCGTCTCCAGCGTCGAATCTGATTTTCGATTTCATCCAGACGCTGGTAGAGCGACGCGAAAGTGTTGACTGAGACGGTAACGGCAGGTGTAGCTGGTGGAACGTACTCCACAACCTGACTCGCGTTATCTATCAGCTGACGAATCCGTGCGATCTCGCTGACGACGGTTGCGATTTCATCCTCGACGGGCTGAGCCCTGATTTGCTCGATGGCAGGGACAAGTTCGCGAATGCGTCGTTCAATTGACTCCAGTTGCTCGTTCCGCAAAGCGCGGGATTGTTCCAGTTGGCGTTCACAATCGGCACGTCGGATGGAAAGCCCCTCAAGATCTGACTGAAGACTGTTGACCTGTGAGCTAAGCAGTTCGGTCTCCTGCTGCCAGAGCGCGTATGCTTGGCGCTGCTTTTCACCAGCCGCGATTTCAACGTCGAGGTGATTGGTCAACGCATGTGACAGTACTGATTCCCGATGGTCCGTCTGTGAAAACTGAATATTAAAAAGGGCGTCGTAGAGATCAGCAGGCAGACGCGATGTCAACTGGCTCAGGTCATGCGGAACCGAACTGACGGGAAGATTGATCGGCGCTCCGGAAACCGTAGACAGATGACCTTCGAGTGGAGTAAACCGGACAGCATTGTTGTCAGGATCACGAAAAGCTCGGAAGTGCTGATCGTCCGAAAACATATCGAGGTAGCGTCCCGACGTTGCGGACCCGCTGTATCGTCCTTCGGCGACAAGGAGCCTGTCCCCCGGAGTCAGCCAGCGACTGGCAGGATTGCCAGGCGAGAAACCAAAGCCATAAAAGACTCCACGCACGAATTGACGGATTGTCGATTTACCGGAACCGGGCTCGCCGAAAACAATGTTTAATCCGGGATTGAACCGACTCATCAGAAGGTTCTGAGAAACTGTGTAGCCTTCAATAGCGAGGTCGGTAAGTCTCATGAGGTAACTCCATTTATCAGTTCGGCCGGGCGGATTCTGAGCATCTTTGTCTTTCGAGACATCACTCATACGGGCGGCCGACGACTATCTTCCTGACAACCGTGGTGAATGGTTATTTTGCGAGCCGGCACAAACGGGAAATTGCGGGAGGTGCCGGCGCGGAACTTCACCGACAAAAATCTAATCCACAACGCCTCGTATCACCTAGGGCAGTTTCAATCCGTCAACGCGGACTGAAACGCCCTCAGAATTGGCCGTCATTCGTGTGATCAAGCCTCAAATAACTGCTAGCTCTACTCGCCTGACGCCGCAGCCAGCCTTCTTCGGAATTCAAAGAACCGTTGGAGCCTCGGCCCTGGATACCGTCGCAAACAACGTGGCAATTCGCCCCAATGCCGAAACCACCTAAGTGCCTGCCTACGTTTGACTTGAGAATCCTGAAAATACTCAAATCCAGCTGAATCCAAACCAGTTCGCTTCTCTAATTAACTTCTGATCGCCTACTGACGGAGCAAATTAAGATGCAAGACACGAAAGCCCTAGCCGCCCCGCAAAGAATGCAATGCATGGAAATGCGTGGTGGAAACCGAGCGATCGATAAGAGTTTCGAAGCTCCCGGACTGGATGTTTATATCTATAGCACTCCGTATCTGGACAGCGACTCCGGAGGCGGAGACATCTATTATTTGACCTCTTGTGCATCCGGCCGTGTTTCAAGACTGCTTCTAGCAGATGTCAGTGGCCATGGCAAAGGCGCGTCCAGCCTTGCGACGTCACTGAGAGATCTCCTGAGGAAGAACGTCAACAAGATCAGTCAGCAGAAGTTCGTCCAGCAGATGAACAGCGAATTCGGCTCGGTCGCCGGAGACAGTGGATTTGCGACCGCGGTCGTCGCAACCTTCTTTGAGCCTGCGGGCAGCCTTTCCCTGAGCGTTGCAGGACACCCCAACCCGATCTACTATCGGGCCAGTACTCGACGGTGGGTCGAACTTGCCCCGGAAGAGTATGGCTCTGAAGGATCACGAAGCCTGCCGCTGGGCGTTCTCAAGAATTCCACCTATCCGGATTGGAAACTCAAGACCGAACCCGGCGACAAGTTTCTTCTTTACAGCGATGCCCTTATCGAAGCGACCGACAGCAGAGGAATGATGCTGGGTACACGGGGCGTGGTTGATCTACTTAACGAAAGTGAAATTTCCGAGGCAGGGGAAGTGATTCCCTACCTGCGAGACCGGATCAGCTCTATCTCGGGGACCAATCTTCGAGAAGACGATACGACCATGATCCTATGTGAGTTCTCCAAAACGCGCGTACGTTTCAGGGACAATCTGCTGGCTCCAATCAGACTGCTGGGCAGAATTCGCGACAAGACTAATTGTTAGTGCCCTTTTGTTAACGCCTTTAGTGTTAACGCCTTTAGAGTTTTGCGGTAGTAGACGGTAGAAGATATTCACAACGAGTTCCGCAAAATCTGGAAGAACGATGTTCGGATTGAAAAGCAAAAAAGAGAAGCTCGAAGCAAAATACCGGAAGCTCCTTGAAGAATCCTATCGCCTCTCCACTTCGGACCGAGCCAGATCGGACGCCAAACTTGCTGAGGCCGAAGAGCTTCGACGTCACATCGATGGGCTCAATGCGAAGAGCTAACCCTCAACGAGGGGAACTCTCCACTGTTAGACGGGCACCTTATCCCGATCGCTGTCGGGACTCCATTGAAAACGATATCCGTCACCCAGAATCTGTCTTGTCAACATGATGATCTGGTGTGTATGGCCGACAAAGTGTGAGGTCGTGTGCGTGAGTGCGCCCAGCAGCGAAATTTTGAATCCCTGGATCTCGTGCTCGCACATTAGTATCTCCTCATCGCAAGCTGTGATAGACGCTTTTGCCTCTGCAACTGTGCACCTAAGCAGCGCCATCATTTCTTCAACCGTCTGACTTTCATTGGCAGCGAATTCTGATTCGCGATCGCGCCTGTCCTCGAGTCCATTGCAGGGAACGATCGCCCATTGGCGTAGATTGCCTGCGAGGTGTATCAGCAGATTGGCCACGCTGTTCGCCGTCTTCATCGTGCGGTGCCAGACCTGTTTCTGAGAAAGCTGGGCAACGCAATGCTCGATCTTGTCCATCGCAGCGTCGAGCTGGTGGTTCTGATGTGTCGTAAATTCGACTTCAAGATTCGAAGGTTTTCTCTCAGCAGTCATTACTTTCCTATAAGGTTTCTCACCCGTTCATTCAAAAGCCGGTCGAGGCATTCATCCCGCAACTCGAATAGGTATGATAGTGTCCATCGAGATGACATTCACCGGCCTCGAAAAGAGCAGCCGGCAACAACATCCTACAACCCTGCTCACAAATCTTCATCAGGCCCATCATGACCAGAAGTTTCAGACTGATGTCCCGCTTTGCCGCCGCTGTTCTGACTTTGCTTGTGACCACTTCAATTTCGCCCGCACAGCAAGATCTACCTGACGGCTTTTCACCGATTTTCAATGGTGAAGATCTGTCCGGCTGGTACGCAATGAAGACGTACAACCCGCGCGAAATGGCTGGGATGTCTGAAGAAGAACGCGCAGCGGCAATCGAAGAAGCCACCGCCTCGACGAGCGAATTCTGGCGAGTCGAAGACGGCGAGATCGTGAACGACGGGCAGGGCCCGTTTCTTACCTACGAGAAACCGCTTAGAGACTTTGAGCTTGTTATCGACTACAAGACCGTCGCGAGAGCCGATAGCGGCATCTATCTTAAAGCAACTCCGCAGGTTCAGATCTGGGACTACACCAAAGAGGGCGGAAAAGAGAACCTCGGAGCTCTTCTAGGATCAGGTGGTTTGTGGAACAACAGTCCGGGCAATCCGGGAAAAGATCCTCTGGCACTGGCGGACAGACCTTTCGGCGAGTGGAATTCGTTCCGCATCAGGCAGCTCGGCGCACGCACCAGCGTCTGGTTAAACGAAACGCTGGTTGTCGATAACGCGATTATGGAAAATTACTGGGACCGTGATCTGCCGCTTGTCGCTGAAGGGCGCATCCAGTTGCAGACGCACGGTGGTGAAATACGCTGGCGCAACATTGGCCTCCGAGAAATTCCTGCAGAAGAAGCTAACACGCTGCTCGCAGAAATGGGTGGTGAAGGATTC
This sequence comes from Planctomycetota bacterium, assembly GCA_039029995.1. Taxonomy (GTDB): domain Bacteria; phylum Planctomycetota; class Planctomycetia; order Pirellulales; family Pirellulaceae; genus Mariniblastus. Next base: position 2,856 of record JBCCFB010000246.1, on the reverse strand, counting down.
GAAGCAGTCTTCAACGGCGAGGACTTCAGTGGCTGGAGCGGCCCTGTTGACAACTATGAAATCGAGAACGGATGCCTGCGATGCAAACAAGGCAGTGGCGGAACGATTTACACCGATAGCGAATACACAGACTTCGTCGCAAGGTTTGAGTTCAAACTTCCGCCGGGAGGCAACAACGGACTTGCGATCAGGTATCCTGGAAACGGCGACACAGCATACGTCGGAATGTGCGAACTCCAGGTACTGGATACCGAGCATGAAAAATTCGCTGGAATCGATCCAAGGCAGGCCCATGGCTCAGCCTACGGAATGGTTGCCGCACATCGAGGTTATCATCGCCCGACCGGTGAATGGAACTACCAGGAAGTTACCGTGCAAGGTTCAACAATCAGAGTCGAACTGAACGGGACGGTAATTCTCAACGCTGACCTGTCTGAAGTCGAAGAGTACATGGGAGGTCGCCCGCACCCCGGAAAAGACCGCGAATCAGGCCACTTCGGGTTTGCAGGACATAGTGACCCGGTCGAGTTCAGAAACGTATTCATCAAGCCGCTGGACTAGTTTACTGGACCAGTATTAACTGAGGCATTCACCCGGGCGTCTGTCGTGAAATCAGCTTTCATCCGAGTCTTCGGAGCTTTCCTGATCCTGCTACTGCTTGTACTTGGAATCGGGATGATTCTGCCGCGAGACTATGACATCCGGTCTCAAGTCGAGATTGATGCTCCAGCAGAGGAGGTATTCGCGCGGATCAACTCGCTGCCGGAATGGCGAAGCTGGTCACCGTGGAATTCAAGTGATCTCACGGGACTGGGGATTCGCTACAGTGGAGAAGAATCGGGTACCGGCTCCGTACAAACGTGGAGCGACCCGCGCGGGGAGGGAAAACTCTGGTTAACGGAAAGTACACCGCACGAATCTGTGTCCTACTCGATGGAGTTCGCCAACTTTCCGAAACTTGATGGCAATTTCAATCTGGCCCAATCGGGAGATAAAACAACGGTCACCTGGTCGAGTACCGGAACACTTCCCTCAGGTCCTTTTTACGGCTTCTTTGCCGGTATGTTTACCAACGGGATGAAAACCGAATACGACAAGGGGCTTGCGCGGCTCAAGGAAGTTTGCGAGGCCGCGGGCGCCGATCAGTCCGGAGATTAGCGATCTGTTTGCCGGATCGAAAACGGACCTTGCAACTCGGCTACAAAGGATGAGCGGGGGCCATCGCGCGTGCTATGGCAGGTCTCATCACCCTCTAAATGATTCCAGCACGTAGCGCACGCAGGGAATACTCAAGCTGTTTCCGATCAGACGGTACAACTGCGTCGTTTCCAAATCACCGGGCAATCTGAACACCTGCATCGCCGACTGGTTGATATCGATTGCGCAAACAATCTCATGTTCTTTTGAGACAGAGCAGGAAACTGCGCCGATTCCACTGAACAACTCCAGGAATCTCATAATGCCTGGAGCATATCAGGAATCAGCTCGCCTATACGGCACCGCATGTATTCAGCTAGTTGCCGAACGGGACGATTGCGTGCGCCGGCGCCGCTTCAGAAGCCGGACCGAACACAGATTCCGGCGCCATCATTACTGGTTCATCAATGACGGGTTCACCAAGGGTTCCTCCGTGAGTCAGCGGTGCATGAGGCATTGCGCTGATCATGCTGCTTTGCCATAGCAGCTGATTGACATTCTGAATCAGGGTTTCAGACTGAGTGTACAGGTCAACCTGATGCTTACCGCTGAGTTCACATGACAACTCAATCTGAAAAGGATTCAGCCCTGCTGCGCCACATGAACGAACGACGTCTTCAATCGTTACACGTCCATTGCGATTGACCAGTAGTGACCGCCTTTCGACGAGCCGGATGACGCGATCCTTGCGATTGGTGAACACAAGAGTCGCATCCGCCTGTCTTGCAGGAACAAAGCCGCCGGCCAGCATGGATGCGAACTGGTTGTCCAGTGCCGGAGCGATAAGCACCAGACGATAACCGTCACCATCTACCGGAGCTCCGAAGCAAGGCGGCTGTTGCATCGCTGCGAGAGTTGCCTGAGCGCCAAGGCTATATCCTGCAACTGTGATGTCTGTATTACTGAATTGATCCAGCATCATCGCCAGCGTACTACCGACCTGAAGCGCACGGCAGGTTTTTTCGTCGTAGTCTCTCCGGACCCGGAAACTCTCTCGATCGCTACGCCATTTGAAAATAACAAACCGTACAGCAGGCCTGCTGCATGCTCCCTGAAAAAGATTTTCATAAACCTGCATGCCTCTCGTTTCAGCCCACTGCTCATCCGTGTTGTATCCATGGAGAAAGATGAACGTCTCTTTTGTCGGGTCAGCGTCATGGGCTGCCGTCAGTGTCTGAAGGTCCGAGCAATTCCACTGGCCGCAATCGAGCATTGCAACATGCAGTTGCGACAGATCGCACGGTTCACATCCGATATTTCGGGCATCAACGGTCCAGACCTCGTCCTCACCCCGCACACAAATCGTCTCACTACATATGCGTTTTTCAACGCAGATAGTCTGTGACGCACCGCAAGCCGGGTGAGGAGCCCAATTTGATAGTTCAGCAGGATAGAAGCCGGTTGTGTCCGCCGCCCATTGATAACTGTTGCCGGTATTGACATCCGTCCACTCGATCGGGATGTCCTGCCGCGTCTGCTTGACAACAACAGCGCCTACATCTTGAGACACAAGTGACGTACAGAACATCGACGTGCAGAGCAGTATCGTGAACAGGAGTCCGTCAGCGCGCAGAATCAACTTTCGCTTAAGCATGGTTTGCTCTCTTGTTCCTGGAAGTTATCTCCGGACATCGGTTAAACAGTACCTGAGCAATTAGC
>JBCCFB010000245.1:0-9873 GCA_039029995.1 Planctomycetota bacterium | reverse complement strand
CACCCCGACCCTTGCCGGCGACACTCTGGACCTCGCCGGGATCTATCAGAATTCCAGCCAGCACGACACTACAACCGGACCAGTCCTCGACTGAAAGCCACTTTTTGCCCGGCCCCTGGTAGTCAAAATATTTGCATTGGTCTGCGGTTGGCCTCTTGTTCGGCCTCAAGTAGGTCATTGAAGACTCGCCAACGTAAACGCGATGGTAGCTCTCATCCTCGTAAATCAATTCCTCCGGAGGTTCGCCCGAAACCCTGACCTGGTCTGTCGGTGTCCACATGATCACCTTCAGCCAGTCGTCTTCTTCAACACACATCCACATCCTGCGGTCTTCATGAGATAGAAGATACTTCTGCCAGGTCCAGCTCTTCTGGAAATAGATCTGCTGACCGTCGACCTCCCAATCAATGCCGTTGTACTGGACGATGTCACCGATCTGGATATCAAACAGAGTCGGCTCGAAAGAGCTCACTGGATGTGCCGGCGCGGAACTCAAAAGTCCGCGTAGCATCTCTTTGCCTGAAGATGTGCAAAACAGGCCGATCGCAAGCGCAACCGCGAGGATCATCGGCAAAGCGGATCCCCATGTGCGTTTTCGACGTTCCTCGTTGCAGTATCGGCGCAACTTCTCAGCAAACTCGGCGGCGGTCTGGTAGCGTCGTTCGGGAACGGGATGGCAGGCCTTCAAGATGGCTTTCTCCAACCCGGCCGGAATAGTGTGCTGTGACCTACTTGGTAGCGGCATCCGGTGCGGGACCAGCAAGGCGGACGAACTGACACTGCCATGATTGATCATCTCATAGAGCGTCAGTCCCAGAGAGTAGATATCACTTCGCTCATCCGATTCGCCTTCCAGTTGTTCAGGCGCCATGTACTTCAATGTCCCGACCGCGTTGCCGGTTCGTGTCAGGTTCGAATCCGTATTTTGAAACTTGGCCAGGCCGAAATCTGTTACCCAGGGTTTAAGGTTCTTGTCAACAATCAGATTGGCCGGCTTGATATCACGATGAAGGACGCCTTCGTCATGAGCGTAGGACAAGGCGGAAGCAACCTGATAGCCGATATTTGCGATTCCAGACCAGTTGTTTTTCAGGCTTAGCGCAATTCGAGCATCCACTGCGCCCGGATCAGAGTGTTCGTCAAAGGCCCGCAGGACATCGGAGAGATTCGGGCCGTCGATGAATCGCATCGACATGTATTTGAGATTGTTGATTCGTCCGAAATCGAAGACAGGCACAATGTTCGGATGATGAAGGTCAGCAACCACTCTTGCTTCACGTTCAAACCGCTGAGCATCCAGTCGTCGCTCGCCGGTCGACATAAACTTCAGGGCAACGTGCTCGCGAAGAGGGCTTTCGCATTCATACACAAACCCCATACCGCCGGAGCCGATAAACCGCTTCAGCCGGTAATCACCGAAATTTTCCGGTGGCAACCCTTCAAATGGACTTGAGGTCTCCAGGTATTCCACCGTTGGCAGAATCGCCAGCAGCTCGCATTCAAACTCCGGAAACTCCGCCGCAAATTTCTCTACCTCGATCAAATCTCCAGACTGGCGCCGCGTTACAAAATCATCGACGATGTCGGTGATATCTTCGGGCAGCCTGCTTGTTTCGGCGGAGCGATTCATCGGACGTTTGAATAGGGTAGGGCGATAAGCAGGACCCTTGTAGAAAGAGATCGGGAGATCCTGTCCAAAATTAAACCTCACAATTCCTTCCCCTGTGGTCAGCGATACGAAATTCAACCCGATTATGGGGTTGGCTTTATCTGCCTCTACGAACTGAACCAACTGGTCAGATTGTGCTGATCATTCCACAATTCCTGAATCGCTGCTTCCCCTATTGAAGGGCCGCAGTTTCTGCACGCGAGTCAGATCAGGAACTCGACAGGCAAAGGCTGATCACGGTAATCGCGAGCTAGCGGACCTGAATTCAGCCGTGATGAATCGGGCTCACCTGCATCCACCGGTCGACTCAGCGCACAGGCAACGTACAATCCTTTCGGTGCAGCAATCGGCTTCTTCCAGCCCCTTGCTGACCCCACTGCTTTTCTTTGTCGCAAAAGTCAGAGTCACGGAAGTCAAATGAGCAACGACACACAAGCAACCGCGCACGAAATGACTGTGACGCGGAACGCCTCACTGCGACTGGCGATGGTCAACGGCATCGGCCCGAGGATTTTCCAGAATCTGCTTACGAGCTTCAGTTCTCCGCAAGCCGTTCTCGAGGCTGATGTTTCACAATTGAAATGCGTTCCCGGAGTCGGCGCGCGACTCGCTAAACAGATCGCAGCGGCGCGGGAAGAAGTTGATGTTACCGGTCAGCTGGAAATCTGTGAGGAGAACCAGATAGATCTGATCGTTCGGGGCGAGGACAATTACCCGGCGATCTTGAACGAAATACATGATCCGCCGAACGTCCTTTTCTGTAACGGGCGAATCCAGCCGCAAGATCGACTCGCAGTCGCGATCGTTGGGACGCGGCACGCAACGACCTACGGACTGAAAACGGCCGCAAACCTTGCGCGTGGTTTGAGCCTCGCAGGCTTTACGATTGTGTCAGGTATGGCCAGAGGGATTGATGCTGCAGCCCATCGTGGCGCATTGGAGAGTGGCGGACGGACGATCGCTGTACTCGGAAGCGGGCTGCTGAATGTTTATCCGCCGGAACACGCGACGCTTTCCGAAGAGATTGCAAAACAAGGCGCTGTGCTTTCAGAATATCTGCCGATGCAGGCTCCGCGCAGCGGGGCATTTCCACAGCGAAACCGCATCGTTTCCGGGCTGAGCCTTGGCGTTATCGTCGTCGAGGCCGCTGAAAGAAGCGGCGCGCTGATATCCGCACGGCTGGCCGGTGAGCAGGGCAGAGAGGTGTTTGCAGTGCCCGGACGGATTGACAACCGGATGAGCAAAGGCTGCCACAGCCTGATCCGTGACGGTGCGAAACTGGTCGAATCTGTCGATGACATCCTGGAAGAACTCGGTCCGCTGACTTCACCGGCTACGACCGAAACAGGCCAGACGGTTCACCGGCCGTCAGAGCTTTCGCTCAACGAACAGGAAAAGAATGTGTTGCAACACATCGGAACAGAGCCCGAGTGCATCGATGTAGTGATTCGCGCATCCGGATTGCCGGCATCAAGAGTGCTCGCCACGATCAGCGTGCTTGAAATAAGACGAATCGTCCGGAGAGTGGTCGGAAACAAAGTAGTCCGTGCCTGACGTGGTACGGCAGAACCGCGGATCCTGAACTACGCCTGCTCAAGTTTGCGACACTTCTTCAGCTCGACTGAATTACCGACGTCGTTGTAGACGACTTCATCAACATAATTGCGCATCAACATCAATCCGCGCCCGGAAGTCTTCTCGAGATTTTCATCGAGAGTTGGATCAGGAACTTCCTCCGGATCGAAACCCGGTCCCTCGTCGGTGACTTTGGCGTACATGTTGTTCGTGGTCAGCTCGATTTCGATGTGGACGAGCTTCTGCGGATCGCGCTGGTTACCGTGCTTGATTGCGTTCATGACGGCTTCTTCCATCGCCATGTGCACGCCGAAGACGTCTCTCGAAGGCCAGCTGTTCTTTTCAAGGCGGTTGATCAATGAAAGGATCACTTCGACACCGCGATTGGGATCGCTTGGAATCGACTCTTGAAACTGCCAGATTGTTGTCGTGTCGTTCATTGATTTCCGCTGGAAATGAAACCATCTTCCGCTGGTGCCAGATGCCATGGCGTGTAACCAACCATGGCGTTTAACCTAAGTGGCGTGTCAGCGACCGTGGCGTGTCGGCTGCATGACGATCACTGCCATTACGATAAAGACCGCTATTGGAAAGACTGAAGCGCGTCTTCTTCCTCGTCACGGATTTCAAAAACACTATCGAGGTTGGTATAGCTGAAAAGATCGCGGACTTCCGGTCGCAGATTGCTGAGCCGGATCTGCCCGCCCCCTGCTTTGACGCGACGATCAAGTACGATCAACTTGTTGATCGCCTGAGAGCTGAAAAAACGGACATTGTCGAAGTTGATCAACAACTTGCAATTGTCATCGCGTGAAGCGACTTCCATCAGCTCATTGCCCAGCTGCTCGATGCGCCCCGGGTCCATCACTTTTTCATCCTTGAACTTGACGACTGAGATTTGTTCTTCGTTTTCAGTCTTCAGCTCAATGCACTCAAACTGTTCCATGTCCGCTCTTTTTCACTCGGGAAATTCATGGGCGCGATGAATTCGCTCCCGAATTAACTATAAACGCCTGCTGCCTGATCTCAAAGAAGCTGTGGAGGATATTCGCGAACCGGCGTTACAAAGCCGCTCTTCCCGCTTGAGACGGCTGATTTCAAACAGGACACCTTGCCCTTTTTCACCATCCCGGCAGCAGGAATCCGCTATCTGAACTGATCGTGTGGAGTTTGCGGAGTCTATTAGCGAATTGCCCCCAACAGGTCGACGGTTGGACGGAAATGGCCGGTGCCGTTCATCAATAATCCTGTTCGACAAATATCCTGTCTGGCAAAGATGCGTGCCCCTGGCACTGTAAAGACCCCGCGCTGGAAGACCCAGTACAGTGAAGACGTCAAGCCAACCGAATATCTGCCGAATTCAAGTTCTCTCTTGGATGGCTAGATCGATGGCGACGGTCAGATCAGAGTCCGGAGTGTCAGAGCGGAGTCCGGAGTGTCAGAGCGGAGTCCGGAATAACAGAGGAGAATCCGCAATTCGTTGCGGCAAAAGAAAAAACGGCTGACCGCCTGCATATGATTGACCAGAACATCATACGCCTGCGCGCCAGCCGTTGTAGAACTATTAGTTCGACTCTGTTTTGATAATTTTTTAACTGCCTGCTGAAAGACCGCATGCATCTCACATGCGACACCAATGGTCCACCCGGTATTTTTCAACCTTTTGGAATCAGCGTAGTGGCAAACTTTGCCGGTCGTCCGGATTTGCAACTTGACGCGACGTTAAAGCCGGCGACGGGCAAAGGCGACCATGCAAAGCACGGCTCCAAGGAACAGTACCGGCCAGCAGACCCACTCCGGTGTGCGGATCGTCTTGCGACCTCCAGAAAAAGGCAGGACCCCACCGACATTCGGTGCCAGTGGTGAGTTGTATGAATTTGAATAGCCGGCTTGTGAAAAAGGGTTGTTGTAGCCGTTGTTTGCGGCATAGCCGCCGCTTGAGGGATCAAAATACTGTCCGGCCGCGCCGGCAACATTCTGAAACGACGTGTACCCGGCCGCCGCAAGCTGTTCGGGCGTTGCTATCCGCTCAGCCCAGAACTGGGTCGCGCGAGGTGTCAACGTGTAGGAGTCGATGACGTTCAGTTGGATCCCCATAAAGATCAACAGAAAGCCGATTGTCATCGTTGCGTTGTTGCTCATCCGTCACTCCGGCAGATTGGACTCATCGTGAAGTCGGTGCGACAGAACTCCTTTTCCTTGCACACATCGCGCGCATCAATACTTTGACCGCTATCCGTTTTATCGAACACAGCTACAACGCGCATGAATCGATAGCACTTGCTCGCGCTTCTGCCGGTTGTTCCGGCAATGATGATTTGATGAGTCGTTTCGAGAACCAGATTGCTGCGAAAAAACAGATTGCTGCGAACATTAGGTCGTTGCCAATTGCAGATCGTTCCCGAAAGCAGACCGGTGTGAATACTCATTCGCAGAAACACATACTCGGGATACGAATCGAACCTGCGCGCGTTCAGCCTGAGCAGGCGATCCAGCGGTCCATTTTTTGACCGGGTTGTACATTCTCTGCCGACTCAATCACTGCAATTTTTTGAATTCGCTCGTGGACCGTGGGCGATAAATAGCGTGGAAACCGTTATTCTGACTACGACTTAGGACAACATAGGGACCGAAATTCAACCGGGCACAATAGTTGCGGTTGATTGACCCACCGTTTTCTACAACCAAGAACGCCTCACACTTCCGGTGATTCCGATGAGCTCGACTGCTATTCCTGCCTCCCAGCCTGCAAAAAAAGTCGTCTCAAATATCGCAGGGCCGAGCTTTCAAGGCTTGCTCTGGACCAACTGGTTGACCGCTATCAACGACAACATCTTCCGCTGGTTCGTTATCGGCTGTGGAAAAGACTATGTGACGCCGGAAAACTACGGCACGATCCTGATGGCAGGAACGGTGTGTTTTGTTGCGCCTTACCTGATGTTTGCCTCGATCGCCGGATGGCTGGCCGACCGTTACAGCAAAGTCCATGTCGTCGTCGGTTGCAAGATCATGGAAATCGTCGTGATGACGATGGCCATCCTGTTCCTGATTTTTTCCCCGGGCGTCGGCGCGGACGGCCAGCCTGAAAGCCTTGCGGGGCTTTATTTTCTGTTTGCCACCGTCTTTCTAATGGGCACCCAAAGCGCGCTTTTTGCACCAGCCAAGGTCGGCTCGATTCCTGAAATGCTGACACAGGAGGAGATTTCAAAAGGCAACGGGATCTTCAACCTCGCGACTTTGTCGGCTGTCGTAATCGGAATGGGACTCGGCGGGTGGCTCGCTGACATGACCGGTAATGCAGGGCAGGATCGTATCTGGCTGTCCGCGCTGGTGCTGATCGGCATTGCGGTCCTGGGCACACTGATCTCCTTTATCATCAAACCGCTCCAGGCGGCGAATCCGACGCTGAAGTTCCCCGTCAATATCTTCAGCGAGACGTTTCGTGATTTGAAAACGTTGTTCACAAGCGGAAGGCTTTTCAGGGTGGCTCTGGGCGTCGTCTTCTTCTGGGCAATCGCCGGGTTTGCACAACTGAATATCGATGCGTTCGCCGATGAGAGCGGCGCGATCACAGAATCACAACGGACGCCGCTTCTGTTCTCCTTGATTCTTGGAGTCGGATTCGGCAGCCTGCTCGCGGGTATCGCTTCCGCCGGAAGAATTGAGCTAGGACTTGTTCCCTGGGGCGTTGGTGGTATCGCTCTGTTCTGTATTTTGCTTACGTTTGCGCCGGCGGACTTTATTACCGATGAGGCGTACGACTGGCGCATGTACATTTCCTGCGCCTTGCTCGCCGGACTTGGTATCAGCGGCGGCTTTTACGATGTACCGCTGGCAAGCTACCTGCAACACAAAAGCCCTCCCGCGAAACTTGGCTCGATTCTGGCAGCGACCAACTTTCTGATCTTCGCCGGAATCCTTTTGATGAGCGTCCTGTTCAATGCACTTCGGGCTGGTAATGAAGAGGGAAATTTCGAAGAGACGTCGGCTGCCTATCTGGTCGATGTTTCTGACGACGATCGCGCGGCAGCGGACAAGATCATCAACGAGTATGAACTTGCCTGGGAAGCCGCCGCGGCTACGTCATCCAGCTCGTCGCTGTCAGGATTTGCTGCACCTCCAGCGGTGAACTTTCTCGATCGTCTTCCCGCTTTCGATGACGATGACAAGCCAATCAATACCAACGCGAGAAAAGTCGTTCTGGACGGCCTGATCCGGATTGATCGTGAAAACTTCCAGGAGCGCGATCAGGCGGTTTCGCTGAACCGTTACAAAGACGACATCCTCACCAATTCTGAAAAGCGGCAGGCGAAAGATCTTGTCCGCAATGCGGGTAAACTTCCACTGTTCAGCTCGCGAATCGTCTTTCTGATTGCCGGCCTGCTGACGCTACCTGTTATGGTCTACGCTGCCTATCGCCTGACGCTCGAGTTCGTTCGCATGTTCTTTCTCGCTTTGATGCGATTGCTTTACCGGATCAAGGTTCGCGGGCTCGAGAACATCCCGCACGAAGGCCCTGCACTGCTGGTTTCAAATCACGTGTCGTTTCTTGACGGTGCGATTCCGATGACTTTGATTCCGCGACGGATGCGCACCATTGCCTGGGCAGGCAACTTCAAGAATCCGCTATTCCGCAAATGGGCTGAATTCTGTGACGTGATTCTGATCACGGCAGGTCCGAAGTCCATCGTGCGAGGATTGAACGAGGCCGCCGAAGCTCTGAAGGAAGGCAAGCTCGTCACTATTTTCCCGGAAGGCGGAATCTCGCGCACCGGCCAGATCCGGACGTTCCGCGAAGGTGTTCAGAAGATCCTGAGCAAAGTAGACCAGCCGATTCCAGTAATTCCGTTGTTTATCGATCAGGTACACGGCAGCGCGTTTGCCTATGACGGAAAGAACCTGCAGAAGTGGCCGAAGTCATTCCGTCGGCCGTTGTCACTGCATATTGGTGAGCCTGTCGAAGACAGCACCTCAATGTTCAAGATTCACCAGGCGGTACAGCGCCTGAGCGCGGACAGCGTTCCGCATCGTGCCGGCGCATTTGAATCACCACCAGCCGGTTTTATCAAACAGTGCAAGAAGCAGCGCCTCCAGGAGAAAATCGCGGATTCGACCGGTGAGAAGAATAAGCGTTTTGAAGTTCTGACCCGCGCTTTGATTCTGCGCAGGCTGTTGCGACGCGGAATCCTTGACCCCGGCGAAAAGGCAGTCGGAGTTCTGATTCCACCATCCAACGGGGGCTTTATCGTCAACGTGGCGCTCGGGATCGATCGCAGGGTAGCGATCAACCTCAATTATTCGCTTTCAGAAGAACTGATCAATTTCTGTATCGAGCAGGCGGGAATCAAACACGTTTTGACCAGCCGTCGTGTAATGGAGAAGTTTGAGTTCAACCTGAACTGTGATGTCGTCTACCTCGACGATCTAAAAGACAAGGTCACGGGTCTCGACAAAGCAATGTGTGCTTTTCACGCGCTTGTTACACCCGCGTGGATGCTGATCCGGATGCTCGGACTTCACAAAATCAAGCCGCGCGACCTTCTGACGGTGGTCTTTACATCCGGTTCAACCGGGAACCCGAAAGGAGTTCTGCTTTCGCATCGGAATATCGCATCCAACGTTGAGGCGATCGAGCAGGCGGCTTCGTTCAATCCTGACGATGCAATGACGGGGATCCTTCCGTTTTTCCATTCGTTCGGTTACACAGCCACGCTCTGGGCACCTGCAGTGCTGGACATGCGCGTGGCCTACCACTTCAGTCCGCTCGACCCGAAACAAGTCGGCAAACTTGTGAAGCGGAACAAGCTGACGATTCTCGTTGCGACTCCCACCTTCATGCGATCCTACCTCAGGCGCTGTAGCGAGGAGGAGTTCGCCACACTCGATATCGTTGTTGCAGGTGCCGAGCGTCTGCCGGGCGAACTGAGCGAACAGTTTGAAGAAAAGTTCGGAGTACGTCCGGTCGAAGGATACGGCGCGACCGAATTGAGCCCGATCTGCTCGGTGAACATTCCCGGCTCAAGGATATTCGACAAGTTCCAGGAAGACAGAAAAGAAGGTTTCGTCGGCCGCCCGGTCAAGAATGTTGCCGCGAAGGTAACGGACCTCGATACCGGTGAGGAACTCGGCCCCAACCAGTCGGGAATGCTCTGGATTAAAGGTCCGAACGTCATGCTTGGCTATATGGACATGCCTGAGGCAACAGACGAATGTCTGATCGACGACTGGTATAAAACAGGTGACGTCGTCCTCATTGATGACGATGGATTCATCAAAATCACAGGCCGGATGAGCCGGTTCTCCAAGATCGGCGGTGAGATGGTTCCCCACGTCAAAATTGAGGAAGTCCTGATGCGACTGGTGGACGAAACCCCCGACGATCCGACCGATGATCAACCGGTCATCGCTGTGACTTCGGTACCGCACCCGAAGAAAGGTGAACGCCTGATTGTGCTGCACCGGAAAGTCGGCAGGACAGTGGACGAACTGCGTCAGGGTCTGACCGACGAAGGACTACCCAACCTGTTCATTCCGTCAGCTGACAGTTTCCGTGAAGTAGAAGTGCTTCCTTTGCTGGGTAGCGGCAAACTGGATTTAAAGGGGATCAAAGAGATGGCCGAAGAACTGTT
>JBCCFB010000244.1:0-9942 GCA_039029995.1 Planctomycetota bacterium | reverse complement strand
CCTCGCCGTTTGCAATTCCTCAAGTCGCTGAACGGCAGACTCCAGAGCTGAATCCGCAGCATCCAGGTCAAACTGCGAGCGATCAAACTCTAGCCTCGAGATTCCACCGCTTTGCACCAGATTCGAATTACGCTGGTGAACTGAATGAGCCAGCCTCAATCTGGACTCGGCAGCGTCGACGTCAGCTTCCGCCGCCGCAACGACTTCCTGCCTAGCGCCGGCTTCGAGTTCTGCGAGCATATGCTGCGCTCTCTCAATCTCCGCTTCAATGGTTGCCTTGCGTGCATTTAGAGAACTGATATCAATCGTCGCCAGAACGTCCTCCGCGCTGACTCGCTGGCCTTCGTCGAACCTGACTTCGGTCAGTCGCCCCGTGAGCTCGAAACCAATTTCACTTTGTTGAGCAGAGCGAACTGTGCCGGTGTAGGTTCTCGGCTGATCAAAACTGCTCACGTGCTGCAGCGCCGATACGCCAACCGGTATCGTTGCGATGCGGGATGCCGGATCAGTCTCGTCGATTCCAGCGGGCCCCGTTGCCGCTGACCACCCTTCAAATGTCCCGTTATTCGCGGCTATCAGCCCGACTCCGGAAAGGACTGCGATTGAAAGCAAGGCGAGTATTCCGGCGATTTGACGATTCGTCAATTTATTCTGAAATAGAGAGTTCATCACGTTTCCACTCATGCCAATACCTCGCGGCGAATCTTGCTGCGTAGTTTCTCTGCGTCGTACTCACTGGATAACGGTTGCCAGTTAAAGCCATCCAACACCGCGAGAATGTGTGTCCGCACGGTCTGCCACGGGTCTTTCATTCCCATCTGAGTAAGCGAGTCTGATGAAAGAATGATTGAAAATGCCCCTGAAGTCAGTGACCAGAGACCGAACACCAGTTCTTCGGGAGACATTGCCTTCTGTAGTTTCAAATCGCCGGCTGAAACGGCATCCCGAACGATCCCAGCAACCACAGACATACACTGCATTTCACACCCCTGAACAACAGCCTGACGCTTTTCGGACGTTTTTTCCCGTACGGATTGGAGCTCCAGAATTTTCTCGAACTGAAAAAACTCGGGATAGTCACGGACGAATCGTTCAGCTGCATATCCGATCGCATGCATCCGATGGCGGGCACAGCCCTTGAATTCAGCCGCTTTCCGGAAGAACTCAACCCTCTTGGAACTGCTCTCAACCGCGAGAGCAATTATCACTTCCTCTTTACAGGAAAAATGGTTGTAGATCGTCCCTTTGGAATAACCGACCTCCTCGGCAATCCGATCCATGTTGATTCCGTGATAGCCGTTCTGGACCACCATCGGCCTCGCTACAGCAAGGATCCGTGCTTCCCGCTCGGCAATCTCTCTCTTTTTCGGTGTCATCGTCTCCATAGATTCAATTATTGACTAAACGTCAGAAAATGCAAGTCAAATGTCGGAACATTCACGTTGGAACATTAACATGGACGGCCCATTGCGATTGCGGCACAGGCAATTCCGGCACCGGTTGCAGGAGCCGCGAATGCGACATGAGAGGTCAAAAGTAGCGATCGGAATTCAACTGGCTTAGAATCCACGCGTCTGGCTTAGAATCCACGGCGTCTGGCATGGAATCCGTGCCGGAGTTTCCGACTTAACATCTGCGAGGTAATTGTGATTAGATTTGCGTGCAATCGATCTGGAGTCATCGCTGGCTTCCTTGGGGTGGCGATTTTCGTTCTCGGGACACAACTGACTTCGACAGCGACTTTCGGTCAGGATGCAGAAGCGGATGCTCCTGATCGTACCCCTGTACAAGTCTTCATTCTTTGCGGACAGTCAAACATGGAGGGCAAGGCTAAGCTTTCGCTCCTGGAGCACCAGATTCGGGATGAGCGGACTGCAGAAAGATTCGCTCACTTCCACAACGACGGTGAGTGGGTTGAGCGGGAAGATGTCTGGATCAAATTCCTCGGCCGCAACGGTAACTTGACGGCAGGCTATGGAAGCCCGAACTGCATCGGCCCTGAACTTGATTTCGGGATGACCGTCGGTGACCACTACGAACAGCAGGTCATGATCATCAAGCCGGCGTGGGGTGGACGCAGCCTCTACAAAGACTTCCGCAGCCCCTCAATGGGCGCGCCGGACGATGCGATCGTGGCGAGCCAGCTCGAGAACCGGCAGAGTCGAAACCCGGAGGCGAACAGACAGGAAATTCTCGACGAATACGGCTCCTCCTACCGCGAAATGATCAGCGAAGTGAAAGGAACGCTCGAGAACATCGAGGAGTACTTTCCGGGTTATGAAGGTCAGGGATACGAACTGCGCGGGTTCGTCTGGTTCCAGGGATGGAATGACATGGTCAACGCGGATTTCTCCGCGGCCTACGAACAGAACATGCCCTGCTTTATTCGCGACGTGCGTGAAGAACTCGGCGTTGAAAACCTTCCGTTTGTCATCGGCCAGTTAGGAGTCGGCGGCACGTCTGACACAAACGAGGGAAAAGCCGCGTTCAAGGCAGCCCAGATCGCTTGTGCTGAACTGGAAGAATTCGACGGTAACGTCGGTGTCGTCTTGACGGACCAGTACTGGGATGAAGTTGCGCAGGAAGTATTCAGCCGGGGCTGGAGGGAAAACCTGGAGGAATGGAACACTGTCGGTTCAGATCGTCCCTATCACTACCTCGGCAGTGCAATGTGCTACAGCGATATCGGCCGGGCTTTTGCAGAACGGATACTGGAACTTCAGCCGGCATTTGAAAACGCAGAGAGATAGAACCGGACTGCGTGAATACAGAAACACGTTTGTCGGGCTGAAGAAATTCGGCCCGGCATATTGCGATGAGCGCGTGGCGTGTCGGTGGTTGCTACAAATGAGCGCTCGGCAGCTTCGGTTCGCGTTTTTTCGACGAGTTGCCTCTGACGATGCCGTCGTGCCGATTATGTCGCTTTAGCAAATGTCACTCAGTCTCCGAGTGCATTCCCGACATCGGTTGCGTTGTCCTCCCACGCGCCGCCGATCTGTGAGCCGGTAACGCGAATCGCCATCAGGCAGACAAGCACAATCATCGCCAGCATGACGGCGTACTCGGTCGTGGTGACCGCAAGTTCCTCCCGATAAAATGCGCGAAGCCTGCGCAGCAAATTTCGGTACATGATGGGTTCCGGACGGGGTGATAAGACACTTAATCTTAAGTCGTGTTTTCGGATGTTCCGGTTCATCGCCCCGCAATAATGGACTTGAAATACGTTTACATACCGGTCAGGACGTCTGTGACGAATAATCACTGAAAGATCTTCCGTCCCCAGAGCGACATGGCCCGCCGTAACAACGGCATAACGGCACCTATTGCGGACATTAGTAGCACTTTGTCGCCCCTTCGACCTGCATCTTTACCAAATAGTGGCGGATTGTTAGCCTATGGAGTCCAGATTCCCGCATCTATCCAAAGCCTGAAGGCTTGATGACTGCCCCGACTTACCGGTTGAGCGGGGATGCTCTAGCGGAACAAAAAACGCGCTTCGTTCCGATCGAATTCGCTGTTGTTAATGCCTGTTTGACGCAGCTCTATCGAGATGATTGCGCTTTCGACGATTCATTGCGAACAGATTCCACAGAATTATTCATAAGGCAAAAGTCAGATGGCTAAGAAATTCGTCTACTTCTTCGGTGGCGGTAAACAGATGACCGACGGGGACCGCAGCATGCGTGATCTGCTCGGCGGTAAAGGTGCCAACCTTGCTGAAATGTCTAACGCCAATATTCCAGTCCCACCCGGATTCACGATCTCAACTGAGGCCTGCAAAGTCTACGAAGACAAGGGCAGCTATCCTCGTGAGATGATGCAGCAGGTAAAGAAGGAACTGGCCAAGCTGGAAAAGCTCGAAGGCAAGAAACTTGGTGCGGCTAAAGATCCACTTCTCGTTTCTGTTCGCTCGGGTGCCGCGCAGTCAATGCCGGGGATGATGGATACCGTTCTCAACCTCGGGATGAACGACAAGTCCGTTCAGGGATTTATTGAACAGACCGGCAATGAGCGCGCCGGCTGGGACTGCTACCGTCGATTCATCGACATGTTCGGCGACGTTGTGATGGGTCCTTCAACCGGCCTCCATCACGAGCACTTTGAGCACGTACTTTCGGACTTCAAAAAGAAGTACAAGGCTGCTGAAGACACCGACTTGACTGCGGATCAATTGCAGAAGCTTGTCGGCGAGTACAAGAAGATCTACAAGAAGCATGTCAAGAAGCCGTTCCCGCAGGATCCGATGGAGCAGCTGGAGCTCGCGATCAACGCGGTCTTCGACTCATGGCAGTCAGAACGTGCGGTCAAGTACCGGATACTCAACAAGATCACCGGCCTGATCGGAACCGCAGTCAACGTTCAAACAATGGTCTTCGGCAACATGGGCGATGATTGTGCGACGGGCGTCGCCTTTACCCGTGACGGTTCAACCGGCGAAGCCAAGCCAATGGGTGAATACCTGATCAACGCACAAGGTGAAGATGTTGTCGCCGGAATCCGTACCCCGGAAAACCTCGATGACCTGGTCAATGAAAGCGACGCCGGCCTCGTGAAAGCCGGCAAGCAACTGTTCAAAGTGATGGCGACCCTCGAGAAGCACTATAAATATCCGCAGGATGTTGAATTCACCATCCAGCAGGGCAAGCTGTACATGCTTCAGACTCGTAACGCTAAACGTGTCGGGATCGCGGGCGTCCGCTGGGCAGTTGAAATGGCCACTGGAGTCGACGTGGTCACCGGAGAAAAACAGGCCAAGCTGCTCACGCCGAAAACTGCACTCCAGACGGTAACCGGCAGCGACCTCGAGCAACTTCTGTTCCCGATCTTCGATGCGAAAGAACTCGCGAAGAAAGATCCGGTCTGCACGGGACTGCCAGCCGGCCCGGGTGCGGCGGTTGGAGAAATCGTCTTCAGTTCAAAGAAGGCTGAAGAGCTGAAGAAGAACTATCCCGATGTCAAACTGATTCTCGTCCGCCATGAAACTTCGCCTGAAGACGTCGGCGGAATGGGGGCTGCCGAGGGAATTCTGACCAGCACCGGTGGTATGACCTCGCACGCGGCGGTTGTTGCACGCGGCTGGGGTAAATGCTGTATCTGTGGTGCGGGCGATCTGAAGATCGACTACAAAAAGAACACCGTCACCGTTCACGGCAAAGTTTACAAAGAAGGTCACGTCATCTCGCTCAACGGGTCAACCGGTCACGTTTACGACGGCGAGATCGCCTCGGAATCATCTCCGGTTGTTGCCGGCCTGGTTGAAAACAGGAAGTCCGCGCAGAAGCACTGGATCTTCAAGCTGTATCAAACCGTTTCCGAATGGTCCGACAAGTTCCGCAAGATCAACGTTCGCACCAACGCGGATTCACCCGGCGACTCGAAAGCAGCGATTGCCTTCGGCGCCGAAGGCATCGGATTGTGCCGTACAGAGCATATGTTCTTTGAAGGGGATCGCATCACCGATGTCCGTCGTTTCATCCTTGCCGAGAATGACAAGGATCGTAACAAGGCGATCTCAAAACTGTTGCCGCACCAGCGCAAGGACTTCGAAGGAATCTTCAAGGCGATGGATGGAAAACCGGTTACCGTCCGCCTGCTTGATCCTCCGCTTCATGAGTTCCTGCCGCACACCGATGCGGACATGAAAAAGATGGCCAAGGAAATGGATGTGCCACTCGCAAAGGTCCGCGAACGCGTTGCGTCGCTGCATGAGTTCAATCCAATGCTTGGACACCGCGGATGCCGGTTGAGCATCACCTATCCTGTCCTTTGCGAAATGCAGACACAGGCAATCATCGAAGCGGCAGTAAAAGTCGCCAAGGCCGGCAAGAAGGTCATTCCGGAAATCATGATTCCGCTGATCGGTACCAAGGCCGAGCTGGAGTATCTCGAAAAGATCGTCCGTCGCGTTGCGGATGGAATCATCGCGAAGACCAAATCGAAGATCAAATACCTGGTCGGCACGATGATCGAAATCCCGCGTGCTGCTTTGACGGCTGACAAGGTCGCCGAGTCCGCCGAATTCTTCAGCTTCGGAACAAACGACCTGACTCAAATGACGTTCGGGTACAGTCGTGATGACATCGGCACCTTCCTGCCGGATTATCTGGATAAGAAGATGCTGGAAGTTGACCCGTTCGCACAGATCGATGAAAGCGGCGTTGGTCAGCTCGTCGAACTGGCTGTGAACAACGGTCGCAAGACTCGCCCCAAGTTGAAGTGCGGCATTTGCGGTGAGCACGGCGGTGAGCCGAACTCGGTCAAGTTCTGCGTGCGAGCGGGCCTCGACTATGTGAGTTGTTCGCCCTACCGCGTTCCGATCGCTCGCCTGGCCGCCGCTCAAGCCGCCATCGAAGCGTAAGGCTGCAAAAGTCAAGAACCAGCCGGACTCACCTCAAAGTGTGTCCGGCTTTTTTTGTGGTCCGGCCATCAATTGGCGGATCAGCAATTGCCCGCCGCGAAAGTACGGCGATAATGGCCACATCAATCAAATGCAGGTCCAGCCTGCCACACTCTGCAGGATTTCCAATGAACGAACAGGTTCTTCAACTCGAAAACGAATCGGAACAGCTCAAAGCTGAAGGCAAGAACGAAGAAGCAATCGCCAAGCTGACTGAAGCGTTGGCCATTGATGAGAGCTTTGTTCGCATCCACCTCGCATTGTCCGTCCTCTACACAAAGACAGAAGACTTCGACAAAGCCTGTGCGCATGCGGAAAAAGCGGTCGAACTCGAACCGGGAGACGCGTTCAACATGGCCGCGCTCAGCGTCACGTATCAGCGCGCGTTTGAGGGAACACGCGACCAGGCTTATATCCAGAAAGCCGAAGAAGCACTCGCGCGCGGGCACGGAATGGGATGAGTAGCAGCCCACTGCTTTGAACAGGGATGCACTGTCAAGGCTGCTTCGAAACACAAAGCAGCCTGCCTACCAGAGCTGACCGCTTAGCGGAGATAGATACTCTGCTGCTGGTACTGCGGAGCCTGCAACGACATCGACGAGACACCCATCGGCCGGTAAGCCGGAAGTGGCTGGTTCGGCGGTGCCTGGTAGGTTGCCGGTGTCTCATATCTCCGATCGCGCGGCTCTGACTGGTAGTCTGCTGGACGAGTTTGATAGCCACGGCTCTGCCACTGGGCAGGCTCAGAATACGCCGGCTGACCGTAACCGTAGTTTTGAGCAGGGTGGCTCTGATACGTTCCGTGATTCTGAATAGAAGGCTGCGTGGAGCCGCGGTTAGAGGCGGGCAGCGATGCCGGCACTCCGGAGCGTGGAACCATCGGTCGCGAGGACCGGGAATAGTCGTAGGAAGCTGAGGGCTGCGCGACCGGTTCGCGAACCGAGCTGCCCGCACGCGTGAACACGTCACCTGCAACCTGAATAAACTGACCACGCACGTCGGCTGAGATATCTGTCAATCTTCCTGCCATCTGCTGCACACCCGGACCATTGTTGATCGTCGTTTCATTCAAACGCTGGACGAACTTGAGCGACTCAACAAAATTGTGGTCTGCTGTGCTGCCGACGATCGGTGCCACAGTTCGTGCAACGACACCTGCCGTTGCATTGTCGATCTTCAGGAACACATCGAGCTGGCTCGTGGCGACCGGCTTACCATCTGCGCCGGTCTCATGCCTCGTCTGGAGAACGATAACCGCTTGTCCGGAAAGCTCACGCCGGAAGACCGGCCCGGTATATGAGCCTGTTCCATAGAAGATATGCGTGTTCCGGTTACCGTAAATCAATTCGATATCGCTGAGTGTCCCCGCACCATCGTTTGTGCTGAGACTGAATGGTCCGGTGCGCGAAGCCGTCATCTGTGTGATTCCCATAATCTTCCAGATGTTGACGATCACCTCGGGATACCTCGCCAGAAAAACGAAATAGTCCGGATCAATGTTGATCGAGGTCACTGGCAGCCGGCGATAGATGCTCGGCCTGTCCAGAATCGGGTTGATTCTCGCCAGCGCAGCTTCGTTAATCTGCTGATAGGGAATTGCCGCAAGTGCTTCCTGTCGCGCCGATCGTGAGCTTGTGCCCGGCGCGACTTCCTCTAACGCCTGTGCATTGGCGGTTGTTAGCAGAAGACATGCTGCTGCGATGGCGAAGCTTAGAATTCTCATTGAGACTCCATTAAGCAACACACTGGTGGGCAACACTCGTCCGGCCAGGCCCTCTGTTTCCCCGAGGCTGGTTCCGGAATTCGGGCGGATCGTCATAAGGATTTCCGTGTCGCGACTCTTTAACCGCGATCGGGGGAAAAGATCGCGATGTTCGATTGAATTGGAATACGGTTTTCGCACCTCAATAGTGCGCGCAGGAATAACCGTGTTCTGTTCATCGGCAATTGAGCACACGCGCTGACAGTAAAAGGGGGTACAAAGCCACCATGGAGGCATACTGTTGACCCGCTCCTATCCCAGAACGCCCAGCCTGGAGAAGTGCTGGCAGTCGTGTATTTCACCGCATCAAATTGCGTTGTGGCGGCAGCACAAAACTGAAAGCACACGTCGCGACCTCAAAAACTAGAACAGGCAATCCTCGATTCTCTTGAAGTGTCCTTTCTTGAACGCTTGTTGCCGGGAGCTTGAACGTTTCAAAACGTATGGATTTACGCCCGGTATCCGGCTCAACGGGCAACGCTGTAGTGCAAACACAGGGGGCCGCGCCTTGTTTTTTTGCCGGTGCGAGACAGTAACGCTAACATTGAATCAGTCCTCCTTAAGAGCTGCGTCACGAATGACAACAGATTGACCTTATGAAGAAGCGATCTCTATGCAGCAACTTCAATCGCACTACCTGATGTTCATCCTGACGGTTGCCTTTCTTACCGGGTGTGGCGAGCGCTATCCGGAGGTCTCCGGCCGAATCACCTCCCACGGCGAGCCCGTTGCAGGCGTTCGGGTTTTGTTCGTTCCAGTATCCACGACGGATAACCCGTTTCCCGGCCCGTATGCTGAAGGAACCACCGACGCAGAAGGCCGCTATTCGCTGGTTGCCAGGGGTGGATCAAACGGAGCAACTCCCGGCTTGAATCAAATCGAGCTGCGTATTGCGGCCGCAAACGAACTGGAGTTCCTTCGTAGCGAGTTAGAGTTGCTACAGCTTACGTCCGGACGAAGCGCGAATCCGGATGCCGACGCAAGAATGCATGAACTCACAATGACTATCGAGAACCTGGAATGTGATGGCTCGCGTGATGCGTTGAGCGCCGAGTTCACGTCTGAATTTACGGTTCCCGAGTCAGGAACCAGTTCGGCTGACTTTGAGCTTTCGGATTTGAGCGGGACCTAGCCGCATCATTGTGACCATTCAAACGGCCTGACAAAACAGAGTGCTTGTTCCGCCTGAAAATCATATTCCGACTGAAAATCAATGAGAGGTGCTTGATGAAGCGAAGACGAATTCATGGATTCACATTGGTGGAACTTCTGGTCGTAATCGCGATCATCGGAATTCTAATCGGGATGTTGCTGCCGGCTGTTCAGAGTGTTCGTGAGGCAGGTCGCCGGACGACCTGCCTGAATAACATGCGTCAGCTAGCGCTGGCGGCGCAGACGTTCCATTCAAAAATGGGAGTGTTCCCTCCCGGAATGAACGGCCGGGGTGACGGCTGGTTCATCAGCCGATCGAATCGTCCGGTGACTCCCCGCCCTTCGGATTCACTTGACGGGCTTGAAATCGGCTGGCCCGTATACCTGCTGCCGCATCTCGAACAGGAGGGGCTTTATGACCAGCTCCAGATGCGATCCAACAACTGGGACGACTCATTGGGCAACCTTGTTGATGACAATGGAAAACTGCTTGTGGGCAACGTTCTCAGCATATTCATTTGCAACAGCGATGATGCTGACGACGGCAAATACAATCAGCCGTATTCCCATCCTGACGCAATCACGAGCAGGCTCGGTCTGCATTCAAAGTCAAACTATGTCGGCTCGATGG
>JBCCFB010000243.1:0-9968 GCA_039029995.1 Planctomycetota bacterium | reverse complement strand
GTCGATGTTAATTTCCGGGGCACTTGTGGAGGCCATTGCTCAGAGTCAGCCGGAAACGCTGGGGAAGCTGCGCGAAGCTTGCGCGTCAGGTCGATTGTCAATTGCCGGTGGAAATCAAAACGAACTGGCCCAGCCGCTGCTTTCGAGCGAGACGGCCGTAAGGCAGCTTGAATCGACCGCCGGGAGTCTTGACCGCCATCTTGGTACGACGCTGGATGTCTACGCCAGAAGACGATTCGGAATCACCTCGACGCTTCCTCAACTGCTTGATCAGTTCAACTTTCTCGGCGCGCTGCATGTTTCGTTTGATGGTGGAAGGTTCCCGCGCAGCTCTTCAAGCAACGTTCGCTGGGAGTCGCCCGACGGATCGTTCGTCCATGCATTGGCCGAAACTCCGAAACCCATCGTGGACGGTGGAACATGGCTGAGGCTAAGCACCGATATCGGACACGCAATTGATTCAGCACATCTTGCAACGGTGCTGCTGGTTCGCTGGCCGGGCGAGACGCATTTCTGCCTCGACGACCTTGTGAGAATGCATCGGCATGGACCTGTGTTCGGAGCCTTTGAAACGCTCTCCAGCTATTTCGATTCGGTCTACGACCCCGGTTTCGGTGAATCACACAGCCACAGCGACTATCGCGGTGCTTTTCTCAAACAGGATCTTGCCGGAAACGTTGCAAATCCGATCTCGCGGTACACGGATTACTGGCGCCGTCATTATCAGCTGACTTCGCTGAAGTCGTTGAACCTCATGGTTGCCTGCGGCGCCGCCGCTGACCGGGACGTCGACCGGCGGATCGCAGATTTAGAAACAAGGTGCGATGTTGCGACGTCTCCCGAATCGAGCGAAGACGAATCCGTTGATGACGTAATCGGCGCACTCGAATCAGAGCTTGCCGAGAAGGCGTTTGAAAAACTCTTCACCGGCCGTGGACTGCAGGTCATCAACACAACTGGATTTCCGCGCCGTGTGCCCGCAACTGCCGGGGATTCAGCAGCACTCTATCAACGTGACCGTGAGGAAAAAGGTGGTCTCTACATAGCAGCATCCGGCGAGCACGGGACGGACTGGGTGGTGGATATGCCCGGTGTGTCCATTCGGAACGCGGTCGTCGAAAAACGCTGGCCCAAAGGGCAACCGAAAATCGTCGAGGACAATGTTCTCCGCAACGAGTTCTTCGAGGTAATGATTGACAGGGAGACGGGCGGGATAAGAAGTCTCGATAAATATGACCGACGCAACAATCTTTTACCCCAGCAACTGGCTTTACGCATTGGTGGAAAGAAAACCGCCTCCGGTGCAGGAAGGCTGGAAGCCCGCTATTCGGATATGGTTTGCGACTCATTTGAGGCAAACGCCGTTTCTCAAGTCCGCGCAGAAGCAGTCACCAGTGGACGGCTGATTGATCGTGGTCCCGGCGGTAAGACCAATGTGGTTGTGGCAAAATACCGCCAGCACGTGGAGCTATGGCGAGGTATTCCGCGGCTGGATGTCAACATTCACATCGAACCGTTGATCAGAATTCCAGCCAATGCGATGAACTATTTCAGCAACCGGTTGGCCTGGAAACAGGAATCTGCAGATCTTATCCGCAGCGCCGGCGAGTCGCGTGAAGCAGTAATTGATGACCGCTTCGAAGCACCTAACTTTGTGGAAATCGATACGGGCACCAACAGGATTCTCCTGCTTACCGGCGGGCTGCCTTTCCATCGTCGAGCATCGCGCCGGATGCTGGACACGCTGTTAATTACCGACGGAGAAAATTGCAGGGATTTCCGGATCGCAATTTCGCTCGATAGTAAGCGGACCGCTTTACAGACGGCTGCGGATTTTATGACGCCGGCGATATCGCGTTATCTGAACAAAGAGGATGCAGTTGACTCTGACGGAAACTGGTTTTTCCATTTCAACTCTCGCAACGTCCTTTTGACAAATTCAGTTCCGCAATACGATAAGGATGGTGCCTTCAACGGTGTTCATCTTCGACTTCATGAGACTGAAGACAGGTCAGGCAAACTGAAGATTGAATGTCCGCTGCCACTTGCATCGGCAGGAAAGTTGAGTCTGAAGGGCGAGTTTCAGAACTCACTTGAAGTTAACGAGCGGACAGTTCACGTAGACTTCCGTGGCAGCGAGTATTTTCAGATTCAGCTACATTGGAAGTGATGATCGTTACTATTGATGGCCCGGCTGGCGCAGGCAAAAGTACTGCGTCCAGGATGCTCGCAAAACGTCTCGGCTTCCAGTTTCTCGATACCGGCGCAATGTATCGTGCGGTTACCCTGGCAGCGATTACGAGAAAAGTTGACCTGGACGACCCGGAGGCTCTGGCTCAGGTGGCTCGTGAGGTCGAAATCCGGTTCGTTGACGGAGACGTCCTTCTCGATGGATTCACAGTCACTCAAGCCATACGTTCGGAGGATGTGACCGAGAACGTAGGTGCGATTGCCGATACCCCCGAAGTCCGTGAGCACCTGGTAGAACTGCAGCGCCGTATCGCCAGCAAAGGCAATTTTGTTTGCGAAGGTCGCGATCAGGGAACCGTCGTATTTCCAGAGTCACCGTGCAAGTTCTTTTTGACCGCAAGCGCCGAAGAGCGGGCTAAGCGACGGGTTGATCAACTTCACGAATCAGGCCATTCGGCCGATTTCGACGCGACCGTCCGTCAGCAGAACGAACGTGACGATCGGGACATGAGCCGGCCTGTTGGCCGATTGCTCAAGGCAGACGACGCCATCGAAGTCAACACGGACCACAAGACGCTGGGCGAAGTCGTGGACCATCTCGAACAAATCGTGCTCAGCCGTATTGTTCGGCGGTAACTTCGTTCGGCGGTAGTTTCGCTCTGTGGTAACTTCGCTCTGTGGTAACTTCGCTCGGAGGTAACTTCGCTCGGAGGTGTCAATGTGTGCGTGAACTGTTTCGCGGCTACTTATCGCGGTTACTTATAATGCAAGCCGGGGACAGGACCTACCAGGGCATTTCCATTTGGCCGACGATCTCGCGAGCCATCCGGTTGATCAATTCCTGCTGAGCGGTACTCACCGATTGACCACCTTCGGGAACGAAGTCCACATCCCGATCGAGTTTGAGCAGTTGTCGTTGCATCAAAGGAACGCCGGCTCGATCAACCCATGTGACTTCGAGCTGCCAGTCAAGCTGTAATGCTCTTGGTTCATCGCCCCGGTTTTCTGTAAGGACTCGTTTTTGTTCCCGAACGAGACGTCCTTGAATGAAGCTGTCCGCCAGTGCAGGCTCGGTGATCGTCAGCGGTGTATCGAGTTCGATCTGCTTGGTGACAGCCTCGGTAAACCGCTGGCCAAGGAACCGTCGGTATGATTCGGACTCAAAGAATCCAACGTGAACCGTCCGGATATCGCTGCGATGAAGGAACTGGTTGCCTACGTTGTAACCGGCGCAACCCCCGCCACAGATCACCATGGCCAGGCAGAACAGCAGGATTGAATTGCGGCGGTAGTTCATAATGACGCCCGTGGTTACCGGATCAGGCTTTCATTTCCGTCGGCGATAAGTGGTTTCTCTTCGACGTTGTCAGGGAACAGGTCTACAAGCCATTGAGCGCGCTGTGGCGGTGTAGGTGGCATTTCATCAAGCGCCGCAATCCGGGCTTCGACTTCCCCGACGGCCTGGACGTCGCTGAAGTTCTCACGCAGGTCATGATAGTAGATCTGTGCGGCACGGTTCTCACCACGTCCGGCGAAGTAGCTGGCCATCGTTACATCACGCTGGGCGAGTTGTTGACGGATCCGTGTCGCTTCGGTTGCCAGAAACTCGCGGTGTTCGCCAGCTTCGTTCGGGAACTGTGAAACGATGGCACGCATCAGTTCGTCCGCCTGCCGTAACGGATAGTCGTCATAGTCGGGACCCTGATAGGACTTCAAGCGTGATTTCAGCTCGAAGATATGCGCGTAGTACTGATGCTCGCTACCGGGATAGTTCCGGCGCAGGTCCTCGAAAGTATCGCCCGCTTCCTGATACCTTCCGTCTTCAAAGTATGCGTTGGCAAGAGCGATCGTTGCGTCGTCAGCAAGTCGTCCTGTGGGATCGTCGAGTCTGATTCGATGCAGAATTCTTCTTGCCTCACCGGCGACATTGGTGGCCGGTCGCTGTGGATTGTTGAACGACGGAGTGTTGGATTGTTTTGCAAGTTCCAGCCAGTAACGGGCGATTGCAAATCGTCTTGCCTCTGCGCGATCGAGATACCTTGTTCCTGAATAAAGCGAGATCAGCTTTTCAAAAGTACGGTTTGATTGGACGTACCTGTTGGCAAAAAAGTAGGCTTCGCCTTCGTAATAAAGAGAATCCTCTTCGACGGAAGAGTCGGGCCATCGACTGGCGGCCAGCCGGTATTTGTTGGCAGCCTCCTCAAACATCGCGATGTGTCCGTCGCCCTCGGGATTTGCGTTTTTCGTTTCGACTGCTGAAGAATACAACTGCTGGGCATCGTCGAGCAACTGTTGAGCTTGCTCGGGAGACTCTCCACGATGCGTTACGATATCCCACGTCGTCGAGAGCTGGCCCGGCGCAAGATCCTGAAGCACCACGCGATCCGGATTTCGTTCGCCGAGAGGATCAAGGGCTTCGTCAGGATCGATCCTGCGGTAATCCGGTCGCTGGAGTCCGAACAGGCCGTTGCCATTGTTCTGACCGTTGAAAAGATTGCCTTTGCCATTGAATGCCTGGCAACCGGTGAAGGCCGTTGCGATCAGAATCATCAATGCGAATTGAAGTTGTTTCCGCGATTGCATATTCGACTTCCTTGTCGAGTTGCTCATGTAGTTTTTCGATGTGCGATTGATAGGTTGGTCTGCGTTGCCGTCTGGTGTCGCAGCTTGTTGTCTTCTTACTTACCTGGTTGTATTTATTTGATGGTGTTGATGTAGGGACTGGTACGGAGCGGGTAGTTCAGTAAATGAGTAACGTACTGGTTCATCACTTTGCGAATCTCTCCCATCGGGACATCCTTGTCGCCGCTGTGTGACTCACTTGCATCCAAGCCTGCATCCTCGATAGGTGTTTTCCTGTTCTCCGGTCGGACCCTTGTCCGGCAGGCTGATTCAAGGAATGCCCATGCGCCTCGGCTGAGGCTGATCACATTTTTTCTGCCGGGTCTGCATTGGTTGCAGACGATTCCTCCTTCATCAATCGAGAAATTAACCCTTTGCCCGTCGTTGTTCTGCCCCTTCCGCGATTCCTCTTGTCCACATGTGGCACACTGAGAGAAAACCGGCTGGTGACCCAGTTCCTCAAGCAGTGCCAGCTCAAAGCCGACGAGCGACGCCTGATCAAATTCTCCTTCATCTATCCTTTCGATAATCTCACAGGCGATGTCAAACGCAACTGGATGCGGGTCGTGCTCAATCGTCAGACTTCGCAGAAGTTCGACAACGTAGTAGCCCGCATACGCTCGATTGACGTCAACCTGAGCACCGCGAAACCGTCTTTCAAGCCGTGCTTCGGTCAACAGGTCCATAGCCCCGGATGATCGGCGGAGGAACACTATTCGACACAGCGCAAGCACGTCAATAGCAGCCTCAAACGGGTTTTTGGGACGTCTAGCCCCTTTGGCTAACGCTGTTATCTTTCCGAATTCACGTGTCAGCAGTGTCACGACACAGCTTGTTTCGCTGAAGTCGGTGACACGCAGGACGATTGCAAGTGATTTCTCGGCGGCCATTGGCACCAGGCTGATACGCAGAATGGTGAAAAGAGTTCGACTGGATAAGTCAGAATCTTCGGAAGTGCTGTCACTTCTGTTTCTGCATTTTGAAACGGCAGCTATCCTGCCGCAAGGTGGACGTAGACTTTCGACAGCGTAAAAACGGGTGCCTGACAATTTCTGCCAGCGGCGGTGCTTCCAGCGGCTGCAGGTCTATGTGGTCTTTTGTCAGAGCGACTACTTCTTCACGACCGTCGTTCTTTCCAGAGTCTGATAGTTTTCGTCCAGGTCGACGAACACATTCAACATGGCGTTGATATTCTGATCGAGGATGTCGAGTTCGCTTACGTGAATGACTTGATTGAACTCAGCTTTGCCCGCTTCGACCTTCATGTCGAATCGCTTCCTGTTTATCGTCTTGGCCGCGTTCAGCATTACGACCTGTTCGCTTTGCCGTTTTTCGGCGGATTGTTTCAGGTCTTTTCCCGCTGATTTGAGCTCAGGTTCAAACGTGCTAAGGAATTGCAACGACTGCCTCGCCATCGGAGAAAGCAGCATATTGATGGAAGACCGGTGGCGATTGGTTGCAACGAGAAGTCGGCTGTCAAACTCCTCGTCTCCCGTCTTCACTCCGTTTCCGCTAAGCCATGCTCCTGCTTTGGCTCCAAATGAAAGGGGAGTCACAGAAAAGTTGAATTGAGGGTCCATCCCGTCGGCAGTGACCCGCAAAGAGACAAACTTGATTCCGGAGTCTTGTGGCGAATCCCGTTTCAGATCGACATGAAAGCGGAAGCCGCTGTGGTCAATGACGATTTTGGGAAGTGACCACCAAGGGCCATACTCAACGTAATGGCCATTAAGTCTGTCAGCCGTTTCCCGGATTTTCTCTTTGCAGCGATTGTACTTTTCCCGTTCGTTTCTGATGACATAGAGGACAAGAGCTACGACGCCGGCTGTGGCTACCAGAGCTGTGATAATCAGGGCTGCGGGCATGATGGATTCCATCGTTCTACCGTCTTGTTCTTCGATTCGGAAAAGGTCGCTTATTCCGTATTCGGTCGCGCATTGCGATCTTGGAAAAAAATCAGGAAGAATCAGAAGCTGATCTCCCACCCCGTTTCCGGAGGAATTCTGCAAGATCTACGTGTCCGTTCCTAACTGCCATATCCAGTGCGGTTTCCGGCTCCCAGTCCGGTATCCAGTTCAATTCGGCTCCCGCATCAAGAATCGGCTCCGCACATTTTACCTTGCCGCGACTGCACGACATTTTACCTTGCCGCGACTGCACGCCATCCAGAACGCGTAATCCAAAGCAGCTTGAATCGGCAGGGGTGGTTCACCGAGTCGAGTCGTCACCCTTGTCACCAGACCCAGTGCGGCGGCCTGGTAGAGGTTGGTTTGAGCACCCAGCTGGACTAGAAGTTCAGCCGCGTGCCACTGTCCGAAATTGACCGCATTGGAAAGCGCTGTTCCGCCGTCGGTCACGCTGCCGGACAGTTCCAGATCGGCTCCCGAATTTACGAGCGCGTTGATCGCATCGGTATCATCAGAACTCGCAGCCCAGTGCAACGGAGTCTCCGTATGAGGGCCTTGCATGCGGACATCGGGATCACAGCCGGCGGCGGTTATCATTTCGATAGTCTTTGAAACTCCCGGAAACTGCCCGGGCCAGTCGGTAGCGATGTGCAATAACGAACGACCGGTGTCCTGTTCACGATCGTAGATGATGACTCCCGCTATACGGGGGTTCTTGCGGAGCGTTTCGAGGAGCTTTTGGTGGTCGCCCTGTCGAATCGTTCCGATAATTTCTACAGCCAGCGGCTCACATGCATCGATGATCAATTCAGGCTCGATCGAAAATAAGCAGGAAGGTACAAGGATTTATCATTTAACCTGCGGATTTGATTCGAGTCGATCAGCCTGCGACAATCTTCGGGTGTTTCGGGCATATTCCGACCGGACAATAACGTGAGCCAGGGGAGCTGCATGCTGGATTTTGAAAGAACGTCTTCCGCGGAGGCGGTTTCAAACGAGGAATGTCTGGAGATATCCGTTCGTGGAAATATCACCCAGGCAACTCTGATTGATTCCGGTCAGCCATTTCACGCAGCCGGTGGTACGGATGTCTTTAAGAGAACGGTGATCTTGAACCTTGAGCAGGTCGAATTTATCGACTCATCGGGAATCGGATGGCTCCTGACACATCAGAAACAGTTTCGTGAAAACGAAGGGCATCTGGTGTTGCATAGTCTTTCGGCGATGGTACAGAAAGTATTCGGCCTGATGAAGCTGAGCAAGGTTTTCACGGTGGCTGAGTCGCGCGACGACGCACTGGTTGCAGCTGCCCAAAGGAATGAGGACGAGACACGATGGGAGTTTTGAATGTCTGACGTAGTTTTTGAACAAGACACTGAATCCGAATTCGACCCGGCAAGATTGCTGGATTTGAGCGCCGAAGAAGGATTTGAATCGGCTTTGTTACACGCGGCCAAAGAAGGCGCGAGCGACCTGTTCATCATGATGGATTCGCGGGCCGCCACCGTATCAATGAGACTGAATGGAATGGTCGCAGAGATGGCACGCGTCCCGATCGAACTCGGGCGTCACATGGTCAGCTTTGTAAAGACCCAGTCCGGTATGGACATAGCCGAACATCGGCGTCCTCAGGACGGGCGATGGGTTTACGCAATCGGAGAAGCGGGCCTGGATCTCCGTATTAACACGATCAACACAATGGCCGGGGAAGATCTCGCGTTGAGAATTTTCGATCGCGGTGAAGGCAGGCTTACGCTTGATCAGCTGGGCATTCCAGCCAACCAGCTGGTCCAGTACAAGACGCTTCTGCAAAGCCCCGGCGGGCTGGTTCTGGTAACCGGACCAACGGGAACCGGGAAAACAACGACGTTGTATTCGTCTCTGCAGTATCTTGCAAAAGGGGGAGAGCGGAAGATAAATACAATCGAAGACCCCGTCGAATCGCGTATCGACGGCGTCAGGCAGTCACAGGTCAACCCGCGCATCGGCCTGGATTTTCCGGAGATGTTGCGGAGCATCGTTCGTCAGGCTCCCGACGTAATCATGGTTGGAGAAATCCGAGATGAGGAAACGGCTGCCACTGCTATCCGCGCTGCAGGGAGCGGTCACCTTGTTCTCGCGACGATGCACGCGCCTATTGCAGCAGCAGCAGTTCAGAGCCTGCTGGCGCTCGGGTCCAAACCCTACTTTCTCGCCAACTGTTTGCTGGGAGTGCTCGCACAGCGGCTGGTGAGAAAACTGTGTGTATCCTGCCGGACAGACATCGACATCTCTGAAGCACCGGAAGCCTTCGCGGAGATCAGTGAAGGGGAAGCTCCGGTAGATAAGTTGTACATGTCTTCGGGGTGTGATGAATGCAGTCCGGGAGGATTTGAAGGCCGGACAGGGCTGTTCGAACTGATGCTCGTCAACCGCGAAATCCGCGAGCTCATTACCAACGGCGCCGGCCATCGGGAAATCCATCGGGCGGCGGTTGCCAACGGGATGTCCGAATTCCGCGTCAGTGCGATGCACAAAGTTGCGGACGGGACAACCAGTATCGAGGAGATTCTGCGAGATGTTCCTGCCGAGTATCTCGGACTTGAGGACGAATAGACTTCTCCTCCGACTCGGCAAACCCACCCGATCAAGACAGACATAAAACAGGGCACTCGCGAAATCCGCGAGTGCCCTGTTTCGTTCAAGTTTGTGAGTCGAATTCAGGCCATCGACGGAGCCTATTCTTCTTCGAGAAGTTTTTCCACCACTGCACTGAGGTGCTCGTAGTCGTGAAAGCCCTTTACGACGAGGCGAACCTCACCGCTTGCGTCAATGAAAACAGTGGTCGGCCACTGGACCTGACCGGTCAGTTGATCTGCGATTTGCTGATCCGCCATCGCACAAGGATAGTTGACGTTCTCTTCCTGCATGACGCGCCGGACAGCATCGACGGAAGAAGCGGGATCCTCGGTGTTGTCTACAGAAAGCCCGATGACTTCTACGCCTTGAGCTGAGTATTCATTGTTCAGCCGGATAAAGTGCGGCAGGCCTTCGCGACATGGCGGGCACCAGGTCGCCCACAAATCGACGACGGTGATTCGGCCTTCAAACTTGCTTTTTTCGAGGGTCCCGCCGTCTACGCCGGCCGCCGAAAAATCAAATTGAATCGGCTGAAACGTCGACAGTGAATTTGTCGCCCATGCGTCCACTTCTGCGAGGTAAGTCTGTCTCGCTTCCACGGCAATTTCTCTGATGAGATTACTTTCAGGC
>JBCCFB010000242.1:0-9976 GCA_039029995.1 Planctomycetota bacterium | reverse complement strand
CTGATGATTTGCCAGTACCTGCAGTCAATAGCAGGGAATTAAAAACCCTCTCATATGATAGCCTGGGGAAGTCCCCGAGCGGCAAGCCGGTAGCCGGCAGTCAGTCCCGCGATGCCACTGCCGATGATTGCGATTTTCATGTGCGACAGGAACTGGGACTGGTACAGGAACGTCTGAGGATTCAGTCAGAGGATTTAAATAGAGTATCGGTTAAACCGTCAGGAATCAGGTTATACAACATGCGCCTGATGACAGCAGTCACTGGCAACAATGGTCGTGCCTTGTCCAGACACCGGCGGCGACTGAATCACAGTCAAACTCCCGGATTTTCGACGTTTTTCACAATTTGACAAGATTCGTTCTAATGACCGGGTCGCCCTGTCGTTTCCTTCACAGCGGCCAGAAAAGCCGGAGACTTCATGAACAAAACCGCCGATCAACCTGCCTCAGCGCAGGTTGAAAGCCAACGTCGTCGCGAGAAGATTCGCCACGCCCTCACAGAACATGAGAGTGCGCTGGTGAGGTATGCGCGGCACTTTGTGAAGGACCTGGAGCTTGCGCGTGATGTTGTGCAGGACACATTTCTAAAACTATGTCGTCAGGATTTGATTCCGGGCGACGGCGAAGAGCATGACGGCGACCGTCTGGCGGCATGGTTGTATCGCGTTTGTCGAAACCGGGCTATCGATGTCAGTCGTAAGGAGGGCCGTATGAAATCGGCTACACCAGCTTCCCTGGAAACGACGCAGGATACGGGAACCACACCCGGTGATTCTGCCGTTCATAAGGAGACCGTCCAGCGTGTCGCGCGTCAGGTGAGCGAGTTGCCCGAGCGCCAGCAGGAGATCCTCAAGTTGAAATTCGAGGGTGGGCTCACCTATGCGGAGATCGCAGATGTGACCGGGCTGACCAGTACAAACGTCGGCTTCATTCTGCACACCGCGATTTCAAAACTGCGCTCGCGAGCGCGAGAGCTATGACCGGCCGTCATGGCCGCTGGAAATTGACGAAAGTTTGTAGCCCTGTTGCCAGCGGGGCTCAGAGCACAATGCCACTGAACTGGAAACGAAGAACGATCCGGACTGAAATATGATCGACAAGAATGATCCAAGATTGACCGCTTTTGTACTCGGCGAGCTCGCACGCGAAGAGCATGACGAAATCAAGAGCGCCGTTGATGCTTCTGATGAACTTAAGGCAGTCGTCGACGAGATTCGTGAAACGATTGATTCAGTCCAGTCAGTTTATGCTGCTCAGCCCGAATGCGGGCTCGAAGAAAAACAACGTGCTGAAATACTTGCTGCCACTTCCGGAGGAAAGCCTCAGAGGGCGACCGCTGCGGCAACTGGCAAGGCGTCAGCCGGAATTTCAGGGCTGAAAGCAGGTCTGGTCGCACTGGCAGCGGTTTTGCTGATCGGGATTACGGTCGTTCTGGTAAATCCGGGGCTCGTAGACAATTTCGTTTCGCCAGTCGCCCAAACCAATGGAACGAGCGAAGACTCCGATGATGGCGATTCATCTTCTGGTGAGATGAGAGGCCGATCAGGCAGTGAGCGCGGGGAAGACGGAAGTTCTGAAGGTGCAGATGCTGCTGTCCCCGGGAGCGAGAACTCCACCGGGAATTCAGGAGGATTCAGGGGCGAGAACAATCGAGGAGGAAATAGGGGGCGGACCGATCGTAATCAGGGTGGAGAGCGAAATCTCGCTGCCGGCGGTGGCGCAGCCGGAGGCATGATTGGAGACGAAGGCGAGTTCTATGAGAGTTCGGATGACCAGCCGGTTGACTCAGTTTTGCTGCCCGGAGGAAGCGGCCGGCCCGCTCCGTCTCCCGCTCAGCAGCCGTCGATGGCGTACCTTGAGGAAGACGAGCTGTATGACCGCAGCCGACCGGAAATGGGCGCAGATTTCGACTCGGGCGGAGATATTGCCGGACAGTCCGGTGAGATCGAATTGCGTGGGGGAATGAACTTCGGTACAGAGCCGCAATCAAACTCTTTTGAGAACGGTGACATCATGGTTGTTGAGGGAGAGTCAGCTTCGTCAGCACAATTTGGATTCCCTGTAGCTGAGGCACCTGCTTTAGATAATGCCTTCGAGGCAGTTGCCGGTAATCAACAAGGCGGTCAGGGTCAGCCTATGGAGCCGATGGGCGGTCGTGGGTTCGGCGGTGGCGGACTTGGCGGCGGTGGAATTGGCGGAGGAGGCGGCGGTGGCAGATTGGATGTGATAGATGAGGAATCAAGTCAGGGGCGTGAAGCCGGTATGCGGGGAGCCAACCTTGATGAAGCTGGCGAAGCTTTAGAATTTGCACCTCAGATCACGGGAAGACGTTCGATAGGGGGTGAAAGCGGTCAGGGTGATCCGTCGGCCGGATTGCCGGCAGTGGACTCTCAGGTTGAGTTTAACAACGAGTCTTCTGAGTTGGCGCGTGAGTTGTTCGACGGCATTGACCCGACGGCCAGCCGCGAGATTTTGTTGCGCCGGCTAGAGCCGGATAGCTCCAATGAAAACAGTGCCGGCTATGAGCTTCGGCTGAGAGACAGGCTCGGACGCCAGATGGAACTGAACGGACAGGATGAGTTTCTGGCAGATGCGGGCGAACGGTTTCGCGGACTGGCGCTGGAATCGGGTCTTGAGGCGGAAATCAGTGACGAAGATCTGATCGAGTTTCTTGCCGACGAGCTTGAACGCCGCAATGAAGAAATTCGCAGACAGAGGACGTGGCGACGCTCTCGCGCAACACCGAACGCCTCGCGTTTAATGATCGGAGATAACGACGAACTTGACCTTCAGGGCATGGAGGTCAATGTGCAGGTTGAAGGATTCCGGGCACGTGTGCTGATCGATTGCTTCTACTACAACGATCGTAGCCAGCAACTGGAAGGAAACTTCAAATTGCGCCTGCCTGACGATGCGTCACTCTACTATTTTGCTTTCGGACAGAGCGTAATTGACTATCGGAATCATGAGGGTGAAATCGTTGGAATAAATGGCCCCGCTTCCGGCATGTTTGCTGAAGAGGAATTTCTACCTCAAGGGCAGCAATTCGTGGCTCTCCGTCCCGAAGAGATTTCTCGCCAGCGTCAGGATACGTGGGAGAATGTCAAAGAAGCGCGGATGGTTCAGAAGGAACGAGCCGCACACGCCTATACCCAGACAGTCCGGCGACGCGTCGATCCTGCTCTAGTCGAGTGGGCTGGAGCTGGCGTTTTCAACGCCCGCGTTTTCCCGATCATGCCGGGCAGGCAGCATCGGATCGTGATTGGATATGACGTCGATCTGAAAAAGACTGCCGATGGCTGGACGTACGAACTGGACCTTCCGGAATTCGCTGAGAAGTGTCGGGTTTCGGTCGACGTCCTTCAGGTTCCGGATGCGACGATGACTGTGTTCCCGGAGGTAAAGCCTGAGGAACTCGAGAGTGATGAATTCGGCTATCACTGGCGGTATTCGTTTAACAGTTTTGACACAGATTGGCAGGAAAGAACCGAGGACGACGAAGCCACAAATGAAGAAGATGGAGAACGTGATGGAGCCGTTGAAGAAGTTCCAGCTCGTCGTTTTGTCAGGCTGACTTTGTCGGACACAGGTCCGGTTCTCCTGCGTTCGGATGCGGAAAGCGACAAGGAGTTTTTTGCGACCCGTGTTTTTCCGGAACTTCCTGCAGTTGAAGCGGCTGCCAACCCTTACGGCATCTTTCTTCTGGATACGTCGCTAAGCAGCCAGCCCGACAAGTTTAATGTCTGGTTGAACATGCTCAGGCAGACGCTGGATGCAAACCGCGACAGCATGACTCATTTCAATGTTCTGTTCTTCAACGTGGAGAACCACTTCTGGAATAGAGAAGGCTATGTCGAGAATACAGAGGAGAACGTCGAGGCTCTAATCGAAAGATGCGAGCAACTCGCACTTGAAGGGGCTACCGATCTGTATTCCGCGATTCGCGCACTCGGCGAAGCGGACTGGGTTTCCGCCGATGAGGTAAAACCTGATCTGTTCCTGCTCTCTGACGGGGCCGCAAACTGGGGCGAAATGAACCAGCAGCTGACGGTCCGGCAATTCGCAGATCACGGCCTGGGTAGCCTGTTTGCCTATCAAACCGGATACGACGGTACTGCGATTGCCAACTTGCGATTCATCGCCGGGCAGACTGGCGGAGCCGTGTTCAGTATTTCAAGCGAAGCCGAGATCGAAACGGCTCGAACCGCCCATCGCAATCGCCCGTGGATGCTTCAGAGCATTGAAGTTGACGGAGGAACCGACGTACTGACCGCAGGGCGGGTTAAGTGGATTTATCCGGGCCAGCCGCTGACGGTTGTCGGTCGCGTTGTCGATGGTGGAGCAGCGACGCTGGGCGGTCTGCGCTTGAACCTTTCTCAGGGTACTGAAGAAAAATCAATCGACATTGCATTTGAGAACGAGCTGCAATCGACACTCGCCTCAAGGATCTACGGAGCCGTATCGGTCGGCCAGCTGGAAAGTCTCGGTGAGACATTGGTTGACGTTTCAACTGCCTATGCAAGGCACTTCCGTATCACAGGCTCGACGTGTTCACTCCTGATGCTTGAGTCGGAAGAGGACTATCAACGTTTCGATATCAAGCCGGAAGAGGATCTGTTTGTCATCGAATCCAAAGACGCGGGAGAACTGATCGAAAAAACTCTTGAGGAAAAAGCTGCCGAACTGAAGGATCCGCACGCACAGCTGATCGCATGGCTCGACCGTCTCGAATCCATGCCCGGTATTGAGTTTGAGATGCCAACGGCGCTGGGACTGGTTCTTGAGGATCTGGATGTGGTTGCGATTTCCGAATCGTTGAACTGCGAGCCGGCTCTGAAGTCAGACCAGGGAGAGGCGTACGCGGAAATGCTGCTCAAAGGAGAGCTGGACTACAGCATGGTTCGACGTGAAGCGATCCGGCGTAGCGAGATCCGGGCAGGCGGGAACGTTTCGGGTATGGACACGATTGACCCGGCATTTGCCGACGAGGCGATCAAAGTGATGAGCAATCTCGTCGAGATGAATGCCGGTGATGATCAACTCGCTCGCGACGTCGCTTTCACAGCTATGGAGCTCAACCGCCCTGCTCAGGCCTATCATCTGCTCCGTAGGGTGGTGACCGCGCGGCCATTTGACCCCTCCGTGTATGCCGCTCTGGGACAATGCCTGACGCAGCTCGGACAAGCCGACATGGCGATGATCTACTACG
Organism: Planctomycetota bacterium; assembly: GCA_039029995.1. GTDB lineage: Bacteria > Planctomycetota > Planctomycetia > Pirellulales > Pirellulaceae > Mariniblastus. The sequence goes on along the minus strand of JBCCFB010000242.1, from coordinate 4,767 downwards.
AGATTGCAGTCACCGCCGGTTTCCCCAACCGTGGTGCTGACTACAGCAGGATCGCGGCAACCGATTATGTGCATCTGCTCAATCAGATTTCCAATGGAAGCGTCGAGAGTTCGGCGCCGGAATTTGCCGCTGCCAGAATGCGAACACTGACCGAAAATCTGGACGTCCGGCCGAGGGACCTCGTCGTCACCATGATGTGGAACACCGACAATTCCGATGTCGATCTACATATCATCGAGCCGTCGGGCGAAGAGTGTTTCTACCAGCACCAGCAAACGAGGTCCGGCGGATTGCTTTCCCGGGATATTACAGACGGCTATGGTCCTGAGATGTTCACATTGACCAATGCTCCTGAGGGTGATTACCAGGTGCTGGTTAACTACTACGCGGATAACCAGAACCGGACGGACATGAGGAGCAAAGTCTACTTGACGATCTATCGCAACTTCGGCCGCGCAGATGCGACGGTTATCCAGAGGACGATTGAACTAAGTAAGGTCGGTGGGAAGCAGATGGTTGAAACTCTCACAATCAAGAAATAGCAGCCTTGCACATCACTGCCGGCACGTAGGTTCGAATGATGATGTTCAACCCATGCCGGCTTTTTCATGCGCGATCGGTGCGATCGGGTGTTCAATCCGGCCTCAGCCTGCCTGAGCATGTCGTAGAACCGTTACATAGCGAATTCCGGATGCGCTTTTTTCGAATTGTTCTTGCGGTCGCGAACGTGACGGTCGAACCGTTTTTCTTTGAATTACTTGTGCATGCACTTTTCGTGCCTTCATCCTGATCAAGTGCCGATAACTCCAGAAGAAGTTCAGTGCATCGAAGGAGTCGAGGTCCCGGTTGGATGCGGGGTGCTGAACAGAGTTGCTGACAAATGCAGCTCGCACCCAATTCCCGCCCGATATCCTGAAATTCCAACGGGGCTTTAAGATGGCACAAAAGACATACCGCATGGTTACCCGTGCTCCAGACGGAAGCGTCCGCACACGCGACTTTGACAGCCTGGACGAGATCGAAAAAAGTTATCAACAGGTCGGCATTGACGATTGTAGTACCGATCTTTCCCTTCGCGGGATGCCAGTCTTTCGCGGTTTGATCGGACCGATTCCTGAGGGCAAGGGTATTGTCCGCTACGAGTCTCCCGAAGTCTTCGAAGCGCTCACAAAAGAATGGAGCCAGAAAAAGACTCGCCGTCGCCGTCGCAAGTCAGTACCGGCACCAATGGGACTTCAGTTCGGAGCCGGTGCCCAGACGCCTACTCCGATCCCCGGCGAGTTTGCCTGATTCAAACATCCGTTGACACCCGGAAAGTCAACCGGAGCGCTACAAGCGGAATCGAAAGCGGGAGGTCAAATGCACCCCTTACCTGCTTACGAATAAACCCATAGACAAAAATCCGGATCCGGGCGGAGACGTTACGGATAGCAACCCGGAGACGCCTCGAAACGAGGCGTTTTTTTATGCGCTGAACGACCATATTAAGCAAGTCCTTGTTGTTCTCAGCCCACGCGTTTCGACAAGCCTGCAGCACGCAGGCGGATGGCTGGAGAGTTGGCAACTTCCTCCGGATAGCTGCAAGCTATCAAAAGTTCGAACCGCGTTCTGTATGGTTTTTGCCGAGCGAAACCGCTTCTTTTCCGTCTCGCGCTGTGGCTGTTACATCTAACTTTTGCGTGCAGGCGAACCAGCTGATGTCCTGTCCCGTAAATCATTCGCCAGGGACGCGCCACAACAATCCAGGCGCAAGAGCGGATGCTCATTGCACCCGCTTCATGAACGCCGCGAGCGGACTTTAGAAAATTATTTTCCGGCCTGCACTTTTCGCAGACCAACACAAGCGCTTCGCGATTCTGAGCTTGAACGGATTGTAGGAATCACGCGGCTGAAAGTCGTTTCGATTTTTTTGACCGCGGTAAAAACGTGATCTATTTTTCTACGGCTTTGCGACAGCTTCTCAGCGCTACTTGATTGCGCGGCGAGCAAAGCCGTTCCCTGATTCGACAGACCTGACCTGCTGCTTCGCTCCCAACTTTTCGTAGGTAGTAGACGCGGGAATGTCGCCTCTCTAAGGATGGCAGTTTTTATGGACATACAGAAAAGGACGACAAGGACCCTGATGACCCCGTTGCCTGTGATCGCCGTCACTGCAAAGGCAGCGCTTCTCTTCGCCGTTAGCTTTGTTGTTACCACTGCATTTGCATTTTCGATTGCGGATGCCCAGGACGCCGGTTTGAATTCGCCACAAACGCGTCTGACAACAATCACAACCGTTTCCGAAGATGCGTTTCGCGCTCCGCAGCAGGTTGAAGAATCCGCATGGCAGAATCCTGTGATGCCTGCGGCAGCGCCGGTCGACGCTTCATCTGCAGTTGGCGTCAATGCGTTTGCTAACGGCAGCCCGCCCGTTCAGCCGATTTCGTATACGACGGCTCAGAATCGCGGAGCAGCACCTGAAACAAATACCGTTACCGTGACGCCGGTCAGCCAGCCGCAGGCCTACGCACCTGAGTCAAACGTTGCTGTTGAGCCGTCAGGACTCGAGGTGGCTTCCCCCGCAACGTATCTGCAACGGGGACGCGAACTCGAACAATCCGGGCTATGGGGCGAGGCGCTTGCTCTCTACCAGCAGGGGTTGAAGGAGTTTCCGGACAGTGAAAATCTGGGGCAACGACGTTCGATCGCCAGAATTCACTTTGATCTCGACAGACGTTATTCGGACTCAAGCTTTCTTCAGACCATTTCTGAAACGAGCGCGCAAAAGGCACTCAATGTTTATTCTGAAGTCTTGTTGCGAATCCAATCGTATTACGTTGACGAGCCTCAATGGAGTCAGCTGGCGGGATTCGGATTGAGCAGTCTTGAAGTCGCCCTGCGAGATCCCGATTTCAGATCGTTGAATCTGCCTCGCGCTAATGATCAAGCTATTGAGCGTTCACTGGATTCGCTGAAGCAGCAACTGCGACAGTATCCAGCTTCCACGCGGCACGATGTCTACGTGATCGCCGGCACAGCTGCACGCATCATGGAGTCGGAGATCGGGCTGAAACAGCAGGCCACTGTTTATGAGTTTGTATGCGGAGCCATTTCAGCGCTTGATCCGTATTCTGCATTTATGAGCAGTAATCAGTACAACGAAACGATGTCCCAGATCGAAGGAAACTTTGTCGGGCTCGGTGTCGAACTTAGAACCCATGCTGACCACCTTGAGATCGTAAGCGTTATCAAAGGAGGCTCGGCAGATGCCGGCGGAATGGAACGGGGTGACAGAATTATCGCTGTCAACAACATCTCGGTCAGTGAGTCGGGAAGTGAACGTGCAGCCGATGCGCTTCGCGGCGTTGAAGGAAGCTATGTCCGGATCGAGATTGATCGTGGCGGCATCCCGACCGATTTGAATCTTGAGCGCCGTCGCGTTGAAATTCCAAGTGTTGATAACGTCAGCATCATTGATCCGGGGGCCGGCGTCGGCTACATCCAGTTGACCAACTTTCAGAAAACGACGGCCAGAGATTTTGACGCGGCTTTGTGGCAGTTGCAGCGTCAGGGAATGCAGACTCTGATCGTTGACGTTCGTGGAAACCCCGGAGGTCTTCTTAAGGCCGCTGTGGAAGTCGCCGATCGTTTCATCCGTCAGGGGGTGATCGTCTCTACCAAAGGTAGAAATCCTCTGGAGGACTTTACTCATCGCGCCCAGGCGGCGGGAACGTGGCGCGTTCCACTTGTCGTACTGATTGATGAGAACTCGGCGAGTGCGAGTGAGATTTTTGCAGCCGCGATCAGAGACCACGGTGCCGGCGAGATCGTTGGAAACCAGAGCTACGGTAAGGGAAGTGTTCAGGGGATCTTCCCGCTCAATGTTTCCGGAGGCGGCGTCCGACTGACGACCGCGAGGTTCTACTCTCCCAGTGGACAGGCGATCAGCCAGGTCGGTGTGAAGGCCGACTACACCGTGACAGAAACGGCAAGACCCGATGAATCCGGAGAGCGATTGGAAAATGACGCGGGTCTGAGGATTGCTGTGGGCGTTGCCCGGGATATTATCGGCCAGCGGAACGCCGGGCAGACCCGTTCGGTTGCCGGTCGTTAGCGATTTTAACGTCCGCCCAACCTAGCCGAATCTGATCAGACGGCCCGCATCATTGCGGGCCGTTTTTTTGTTTGAGCCCTGAGGCTGCAAAACAGCCACTCGTCGCTGTGAACACAAAACGTTATTCTTAGCCTGTTACACGACCGAAGCGCAGGCAGATGCATGGCCGAGTTTGCAGATTTTGAACACCTATTTGACCGCGGGCAGGAAAGCAAGCTCGCGGATCTTGAGCGGCAGGGCCGACTCAAACACATGATCTTCGGTTCGCAGTTGAACCCCGAGTTGCTGGAACGCATCTGTCGCACGGCAGACATGATTCGAAGACTTGCGCGGGAGCGCAAAGGCAACGACAGGTTGCGTGAACTGCTGCCTCACAAACGGGCGATGCTTTACTTCACACAACCCTCTACACGCACTTTCCTCTCCTTTATGGCCGCGTGCCAGATTCTCGGGATCACGTGCAATGAAGTGAGGAATCCCGAAACCTCTTCAGAGGTAAAGCGCGAATCCAAGATGGATTCAATCCGGATGTTCAGCAGCTACTTTGACGTCATTATCATGCGATCAAATGCTGAACGTCTCGCAGAGGGGTGCGCCTACATGATGAATCGCCTGGAAAACCAGGAGATGCGCTCAGTGCCGGTTATCCCAAGGACGTTGAACTGCCATTGCCG
>JBCCFB010000241.1:0-10001 GCA_039029995.1 Planctomycetota bacterium | reverse complement strand
GCAGTTGGTCTGATTGTTGAGTATGTGTGTTCATTACTTTGCTGTCTCTGGTTCACGCCATCTTGTTAAGCATTCATGGCGAATCAGCTAAATAAGAATGGGTTGAGATATTTCAAGCCTTGGCCGCTTAGACGAGGCGGCGGAGACACTGGCGTTTCCGGTTCAGCAGGACGATGAATTGTCGGAAGTAGTCATCGACAGCCTCGTGGCTGATGGGCAGAACCCCGTAACGTCATCTCTCGAATACGAATCGTTGGAACTGGAAGCGGAGTCCAATCCCGACGAGGTCAAAAGAGCATCAAGCCGGACTCACACAACGGGGCGTGAAGCCCTTGACCATGACGCAGCCGACCAAAAATCCGGCCCTCAAAGCACCGACGGAACGAACCGCGTTGACGGTACCGTCACATCCCGTGAAGCCTTTCTCGAGCAAAGCCGGCAACTGGTTCGCCATCTGCAAGCCAAAGAAATTGCACTCAATGATCAGGACTCTGCGCATCACGTCCGCGTCTGGAACTGGGAACGACAGGTGATGCAGCAACAGCAGGAGATCGAGGCGCGTTGGCATGCGGCTGACGAACGCGAAGCAAGCCTGCTGTCCATGCAATTCGAATTGCTTGAATTGCAAAACGAGTTGATCGATAGCCAGCTTTCAACGCGAGCCATTGTGTCCGAGCTCAGTATACCGGTCGATGCAGGTGAAAAGCTTGAGGCTCTTGAGTCCCTCAAGGATGAATTGACCGCCAGATACGACTCGATCTATCAGCAATGGCAGAGACTGTACAAGCTGATGCAGGGACCGTCAGCCAGGGACGAAAACTCTCAAAAGCGTTGCGCTTAGGATTTGCGTGTAGATGAATCGTGAATGACACATCGTGATCTTTCGCGACGGCGATACCCGGGCGAACAGTAATTTCCCGATCATCTTGCTAAGATCGGGCCCGCACGCACGAATAGATGTGGTCGCGCAGATTGAATTCGCAGTTCATTCTGTACCACGTTCTATTCACGATCCTGACGTTGTCAGCTCCCTTCTTTTGAAAGAGACTCCATTGCGCCTGTCCCACCTCCTGATCCTCGCATTTCTCGTTGGTAATCTGCTCAGCGCTGCCGGATGTTCAACCCCGACTGGCGAAAGTCCTTCTTCAACGCAATCGGGCGAACCCTCGCGATATGGGCAGAGCACGCTGGACAGCATCTCAGCTGAATTTGAAGAGATGAAGTCAGTTCTGGGCCTCTCTGGAGATGAAGCTGATGCACTTAGCGAAGCACATGTCCAACACTTCGCGGCCCTTGAATCATGGTTTGCGGAAAATGGTCAGACAATTTCAGACATTCGGGGTGAGGCACTGGATGCTGCGCGGGATCGCGACCTGGCAAGGCTGAACTCGATGGACGCAAGCGGAGACAAGGAGACGATCAAGCGGCTGCAGGCCGAGGAAGATGAATTGCTGAAGGGTTACAGGCAGGCGGTTGAGGACTCACTGTCAGACGATTCCCGAACCCGTTGGCGACAACACACTATCTGCGACAACCTTCTCACGTTTCTCAGCGAACTGGATCTTTCCGCAGATCAGATCCAGCAGATCAAAGATGCAGCGCCGGATGCACTTCGCCGGGTATCGGATCCGGAAAACTGGCGAGGCTACGGTACTGCAGAACTCGAAGAGGTTTTCGAAAGCCGTATTGTGCTTAATGATCAGAAAGTTGCGTTCAAAGAGCTTCAGGACGGCAACAAAATGCGCATGCTCAAATGGTCCTGGGGAAACTGACCTGCGAGCACGAACGGAGCTTTATTCAGTCCTCCACGCGAATCCTAAGCGCGATCTCGGTGCTAGCTGAAGATTCGGCTGTGATCAGACATGCAGTCTGTCCTATACTCCAGCAACGGCTCGAATCCTGCAGGCCTGTCATGGAAAATGGAGTTTCCCCATGCGCAAGATCGCGATCATCAATCCGAAAGGTGGCGTCGGAAAAACGACGACCGCAGTCAACCTCAGCGCAGCTCTTGCAGAAGCCGGTAAGCGTGTCTGGTTGATAGACCTCGACCCACAAGCGCATGCGTCCCTGCACCTCGGGTTTGCACTCGATGAGGGGATGCCGTCGATGTACGACGTACTGACCGAACAGATTCCCATTGAACAGGTCCGTCACGAAGTTGATCACAACCTCTGGATCTCTCCCGCACACATCGATCTTGCGGCTGCTGAGATGGAGCTTGCCGGAGAAGTCGGTCGCGAGATCATTCTTCGTGACCGGTTGAGTGAGGCTGATGGAGATTTTGATTACGTTATTTTCGATTGTCCGCCGTCGCTGGGCGTACTCACGCTAAATGCGCTGACGACAGTCGGAGAGGTTTTCCTACCGCTTCAGCCACACTTTCTCGCACTGCACGGTTTGAGCAAGCTGCTGAGAACAATCGACCTCGTTGCGCGGCGACTCAATCGCGAACTCCGCTTGAGCCACTTGATCTACTGCATGTTCGAAAGCGGAACACGACTGGCAAATGAAGTTGTCAGCGACGTTGACCAGTTCTTCCTCGAACAACGCGACGAGGATTCTCCGTGGTCGGATACCGTCAGCTTTGACACGCGGATCCGGAGAAATATCCGGCTGGCCGAAGCCCCGAGTCATGGCCTGTCGATCTTCCAGTACGCTCAATCCAGCAACGGTGCTCAGGACTACCGGTCCCTTGCGATGGAAGTCATGCAATACGAGACAGACTTCCGCGATGAGGCTTCGCAAACGACTGCCTTCGTTTAATCGCTGAGCTACCTGAATTCGGGCAACTGCCGGACTGAAAATTGGCAATTGCCGGACCGCGTCAGCCTGGACCGCCCGGCGTTCGCTGCAGGATGTGCACTGCGCTGCCGGATGTGCGCTGAAACAAGCGTGTGCGGCTGGGAATACGGCCGGAAATCCACCGCATAAGTGCGTTGTATATCGTCCGCCCATGGTCGGGGAATCCTCTTTTCACTACGATTGAGGACTCGTTTTCAAGCCGACCTTTCTACGCGTGAGTATCGATGTCCAGCCAATTCCCGCCCGCAATGGACGACCTGGTTGAAGAGTTCGAAGAGCTTGAGGACTGGGACGAGCGCTACGACCTGCTGATTGACCTCGGTCGCGAGCTGCCTGAATTCCCCGCTGATCTGCAAACTGCGGAGAACGTGGTCAAAGGTTGCATGAGCACGGTCTGGCTGGTGACGACAACAAGCCAGGACACGGAAACGAATCAGCAACACATTCACATCCAGGCCGATAGCGACTCAATCATCGTGAAGGGACTGATCGTCGTGCTGTTGTCCTTTTTTGATGGTCATACCGCCGAAGACATTATCCGGCATGATGCCGAAGAGTATTTCGGTAAACTTGGCCTCAACCAGCATCTCAGCCCGCAACGACGCAACGGCCTTTTCTCGATGGTAAAGCGTCTCAAAGAACTGGCAGTTCAGTTCGCTTCCAACAGCGACCGTTGATTCCGCAACCGGGCTGGATCTGCATAAACATCGCGCCCGTTCGTTGGTCCACGTGTCGTTATTGCCAGCGATCGTGTTTCCTCCGACGTCGTTGTTGCTCCGGAAATAAACGCCAAGGATTAAACGGCATCTTCACGCTTCCTTCACATCAGCTTAACAATCGCCGGTGATGATTACGCCCGCCTAAGGACCCTGCTTAAAGGACATGGTCCGCCACAGGATGGACGAAACTACAAATTCAGGAAGCCCTATAGATGCAAACAATCGTTCCCCGACGTAACCGTCGTATGGCATTCACGCTTGTCGAATTGCTTGTCGTGATTGCAATCATTGGAATCCTAATCGGAATGCTCCTACCCGCCGTTCAGCAGGTACGAGAAGCAGCACGCCGTACGACGTGCCTCAACCAGATGCGCCAGTTCTCACTGGGACTGCTCAACTACGAGAGCGGATTCGGCGAGTTTCCTCCCAGCCGCGTTGAGCCGGAATACGTTCTTTCCGGTAGTGATCCGACCAACAACCCCGGTGCTGAGACAACTCACCAGAGCTGGTCAACACTGATTCTGCCCTACATTGAGCAAGTCAACCTTGCCGACACCTACGATTATCAGCAGGCATGGTTCGATGCGGCGAGCTCAAATAATCTGACGACCGTCGGAACCCAGGTTTCACTGTTTCAGTGCCCTTCGGCTCCGTCCTCGAATCGAACCGATCAGTTCCACATCATCGGCGCAGCAGCAGGTGACTACGGAACAATCAACGAAGTCAAGAAGCGTGTTTACACAGACGTTCTCGGACTTGATGATCCCGGCGATAACGCTCGTGCCGGCGTTCTTTCAAAATACGAAGCCAATCCGATGGGACGTATTCAGGATGGTACATCCAACACCTTCATGCTGGCCGAATGTGCAGGTCAGCCTGAAGTCTACGTTGGTGGCAAAGTGATGAACGCCACTCTGTTCTCGATGTACACCGACGACAAAGTCGTTGAGTACAACGGCGGCTACGTTCCAACTGACGGCACCGGCTGGGCGGATCCGGATTGCGGATTCAGCATCAACGGCGCAACACCTGACGGCCTCAACAAGTACGGTCCTGCCATGATCAATGCGATCAACGTCAGTGAAGCTTACAGCTTCCACGCCGGTGGCGCTAACTTCGCGATGTCCGACGGATCAACACACTTCGTCCGCGAAAATGTCAACGCATTGACCTTCGTTCAGCTCTGCACACGTGCGGGCGGCGAAGTCATCGACGGCGACTATTAACAGACGACAACTCGAGTTCGCCGCGTTCTCAAGTTCGTAATCACCTTTGTGCGGCGAACACACGAATTACGGGGTCCGCGTTGAACGCGGACTCCGTTTCTTTTTGCCTGAACAAAAGACACAACCCACTGAGGAAATCATGAGCCTGAAACGACTAGTAGGCTTGAACATTGCCCTGGCCCTGATGGCATGTTCAATAGCCACCCCGGCATTTGCCGACAACGAATCCGGAGAATCCTACGAAGCTGTAACTCTTATCGGTGTTTCCGAGATCAACGGGTCCGGAGCCGATCTGTCCGGTCTACTTACGCCACTTTCTGACGGTACTCCGCATAATCAGCTCGGAGGATTCTCAGCAATTGAGTACGCTGGAAACGGCGACCTGTATTACGTGCTGCCCGACCGCGGCCCGAAAGACGGCGCTGTCGATTACCTTCCTCGCTTCCACACGATGAGAATCACAATCCAGCCTGACGCAGAGACACCGGTACAAACCCAACTGGTTGCGACGCAGATTTTCAGAAACACCTCAGGTCAATCGTTCACCGGATTGGCATCTGCATTTGAGCCCACATTTGAGAACGCGGGTCGATTTGATCCTGAAGGAATTCGAGTGAGAAACGGTGGCAACATTGTTGTCTCAGACGAATATGGTCCGCACGTTATCGAGTTCGATCAGAGCGGCAACGAAGTCTGCCGCTATGATGTTCCGGTTCGATATCTGATTGAGAATCCGGGTATCGACAAACCGGACGAAAACGGAAAGAACACTTTCGGCCGTTCGTGCAATCGCGGAATGGAAGGGCTGGGAATCACATCCGATCAGCGGCTGTTCGGCCTGATGCAGAGTCCACTGCTTCAGGACAGTGTCCGTGACGAAGAAGGCAAGCCCAAGGGGCTGAACTGCCGGATGATGCAGCTTGGCGCCGGTCCAGCGGAAATGCTCTATCACCTGGATGACGAGTCCAACAAACTGAATGAGCTTCTGTCGATCGATGGCGACTCTTTCCTTGTCATCGAACGTGACGGGGAGGCCGGAGATGAAGCCGTCTACAAGAAGATCATCCGCATTGAAACCTCCGGTGCATCAGATATCAGCGGCCTTGAGACCTTGCCGCGCGAAGAGATTCCAGAAGGTGTATCGCCTGTTCAGAAGGAAGTATTCATCGACCTTCTGAATCCTCGCTGGGGCCTGACAGGCGAGCAGATGCCCGAGAAGATCGAAGGCCTGTGTTTCGGACCTGATCTGGCCGACGGCCGTAAGACAATTCTGGTCATGTCGGACAACGACTTCGAGTCCGCAAACCCGTCTCGTCTGTTTGTATTTGCCGTAACACCGGAACATCTCGGCAACTAAGCCGGTAGCTGGCAACGCGCACAAAAAAAAACGGAAGTCGGAGTAATCCGGCTTCCGTTTTTCTTTTGATTCTCTCGTTGTTATTGATTGAACATCCAGAGGACGTGATCCACGTTCGCCGAGAAGTTCTGTCGGGCAACCAGCGAGCGATATCGGATGCGGGCTTCGATACACCCAGTTCCCGGCTCTACGAATCTTGAAAGGTCGCCAGCCGCAGCAACGTCAACAGTCTGGTCGGCAAAGCGAGCCGCGTTTCTCGAATCGACGATCTCCCATGTGTCAGTGTCATAGTCGTACAGCCAGATCGTCTGAGTAACGGTGGACCGTGCAAAGACAGAGCTTTCCAGACGGAATGTAAGCGACGTCGGAGCCGGATCAGAGCTGTTCCCTTTGCATTCAAACTCAACAATCGAAGAAATCTGGAAAGGGTTACGGCTTAATGATAGATCGGAATTGTCACTTGCCTGGAGGTTACTCACATCGCCTGAAGAGAGTACTCCTGCGTTCAATATATATGCGTCGGGAGTCGCATCAAAAGCCGGAGGTGGCAGGACACCCGTCGCAACGACGGTGGCATCCACGTCAAGCTCAACCGGATCGACTGGCACCGTCAGTACAACATTAGCCGTAACGGTAAGGATGTTGCCTGAGACTGACAGTTGAACTCCTGTCATGTCAAAATTGGTGGGATCCACTGTTGAAAGATCCACAGTTCGCGACCCGCCGAACAGGTTGAATGGATCGTTGACTTGTACATTCCCTGTATAGCTGGCGATGTTGCCGAGTTGATCGAACATATTCGAACCGTTGACATTGCCGGCAGGACCCGGTGTATCCAGAACCAGAATCACGTCACCGGGGCTTGCAGTAGCTGAGACCAGGCCGCCGAGAATGTTGAAGCTGAACCCGTCATCGAGAATGAGCGACAAGTCAGTCATCTGAGCAGTACCAAACGGCTCCGATGGAGGCGTCAGAAGCATGTCCATGCTTCCTGACAAAGTCGATGAATCACTGGAGCCGGCAAGATCCAGGTCAACTGAGGACTGCTGATCGTCAATAGTCAGCGAGATCTGGCCAATGCAGGGAGAGGCGGAAAGAATCAGGACGGCGATAACGCAGAAGACAGGATGCAGTTTGTTCATGGCTCAAATCCGGTTAGTGGGAAGCGTGCGTCCATTTTCATGCACACCAGCACTCTTGTCACGAATATTGAGCCGAAAAAGACCTGTCTTTGTTCGTAATTGAAGATCATCCGACCGGATTGGCGACAAATCTACCGTTAGCCACCTTCACCAGCCGGAGCAGGCAATTCATCGGTTGCGCCCGTTTCCAGTTCGTCGAACAGACGTTTTGCCCGGGAACGGTACAGGTAAAGCCCGTCATATTCGATCGCACCCCGAAGGACTTCTTTAGCCTCTTCAGTCCTGCCCTGATCGCGCATCAAGTTGGCTGCAAAGAAAGCGATTTCCGGCGCCAGTGGACGCACTGCCGTGGCACGGCTGAGCAGGCCCATCGCATTCTGGGTATCTCCCTGGCGGTAAAGCACCCATGCAAAAGCTGCCTGGGTAATCGGGCTGTCGGGCATCGCCCGGAAATTGTTCTCGACAAGCTGCCTTGCAAGTTGCTGCTTTTCCGGATCGGAATTCTCGATCAGGCTTAGAGCGTACATGTTTGCCGTATCAAGATTCTGACTCTCCGGCGAAGCGGCCAGACGCTCGAAATAGGATTCAGCAAGCGAGTAGGCTTCACTCGCAAAGGCGATTTTTGCTTTCAGTTGAATCGTTACATCTGATTCCTCAATCGCTTCTTCAACGACCGCAATCGCTTTATTCGCATCAGGAAAACGTTCCTCGTTGACGCAGTAGTTGGCAAACTCAAGCTGAACGATGGCATCATCGGGATATTTTCCACCCGCCTTTTCAATCCAATCACTCGCCTCTTCGATCCGGCCCCGTTCACCAAACCATGCAACCAGCACCAACTCGGGAGTCCGCGCTCCGGGATTCTGTGCCCGGTAGGATTCGAGCAGTTCAATGGAGCGGTCGAAATTCCCTTCTTCAAACTCGATCTCAGCCAGCAAAGCTTCGCCTTTGTTATCTTCCGGACTGACCTCGCGAAGCCGTTCTATGTTTATTTTCGCCTGATCGAACTTGCCAAGCTTGACGGCCAGCTCGGCAGCCATGTCGTAGTACAGCGCTTTGTAGTGCGTGTCCTCCAATTCGCTCAGCTCAGCCGCCTGAATCAGCCGGACTGATTTCTCAAGCAGCGCCAGCCCGTCCGTGTATCGCCTCTGGTTCACCGCAAGCCGTGTGAAAGCCAGATGAACACCGGGATCTTCCGGATGCTGAAGTGCAGCCTCTTCAAGCATCAACAATCCGTTGTCCGCATCATTGGCCGCGAACAACATCGCAGCCCATAGCAGCTCGGCGGGCGGAAATAGCGGGTCCATCGATCGCCCTGCATCCAGCGAGTCCTTCATTCCCGCATAGTCGCGGTTGGCAAACTTTGTCGCCGCATCAGTCAAGACACGCTGTTGAGCCGACCCTTCTTCAATTTCGCCGGGAACAAGCTGACTCATCTCGGCGACGAGCTGGTTGATCGCCTGCTCGCGTTGCAGCTGCAGACCGATTTGCGGATTGTTTGGAACGGTACCCGGTGGTGGCTCAAACCCCCTCTCCGACTGTTCCTGCTGACCGGTAAATGCCCCACCCTGTTCCTGAATCGCAACCACCGTTCCAGCAATTGACTGAAACACGACAAGACTCAGTGCCAGTACCAGAATACGACTGGACGGCGCTACTCTGCCTTCTTTGAACATCTGTTCGCTTTCCTGTCTGTTCGCTTTACTGTCTGTTCGCTTTACTGTCTGTCGCTTTCCTGATGGAACACGCAATGACAGCCCGGGGTGGAGAATCCACACAAGCCAAAAGAACATCGTATCCTTCAACCGTCGCGCAGGATACCTTCGACAGTCGAAGTGCTGACCGGAGAGTGATAGTAGGTAAACGAATCGCCAGTGCGGCTCAAACTGCAGGCCGGGGCAGTTGAATCGATTCAAGGATTCTCGACGTCGCGTCTGACTTATTGAGTACGTAGAAGTGCAGGCCGCAGACACCACGCTCGATCAGCTCGCGAGTCTGTTCGATCGCCTGCTCGACACCTACTTCGAACTGCCATTCCGGATCGTCTTTTTCTCCAAGACGCTCGACAAATTTCTCAGGGAGTCGTGCACCGCACAGCGAAGCAATCCGCTGGATCTGCTTCAAGCTGGTGACCGGAAGCAAGCCGGGAACAATCGGGGCATCGATCCCCGCTTCGCGACAGCGGTCATGGAACCGGAAAAAATCATCGTTGTCGTAGAACAACTGGGTCACGATGATGTCAGCACCGCAATCGACCTTCCGCTTGAGATTCAATAGGTCCGTGTCCGCATCCGGAGCCTCACGGTGTACTTCCGGATACCCTGCCACGGCTATACCGAATTGCGGAAACTCACTGCGGATCAAGCTGACAAGTTCGTTCGCATAGGACAGACCGCCCTCTGTTCTGGTAAATGTCTCCTCGCCGTGCGGAGGGTCCCCTCGAAGCGCGACGATGTAGTCGACTCCACGCTCCTGAACCGCTCTGAGATAGCCTCTCAGTTCATCGACGGTGCTTCCGACAACCGTCAGGTGGGATGCCACGGGAACACCAAAACGCTTCTTGACTTCGCTGACAATTCCGAGGGTTCGATCGCGTGTAGAACCCCCCGCACCATAGGTGCACGTAATGAAATCAGGCTTAAAGGCCATCAGCTTCTCGACGTGGCGGTAGAGACTCTTCTCGCCCTTTTCCGTTTTGGGTGGAAAAAGCTCGTAAGAGACGATGAAATCTTTGTTGTCGAAAAGTGAGGAGAGT
>JBCCFB010000240.1:0-10026 GCA_039029995.1 Planctomycetota bacterium | reverse complement strand
GTTCGATCTTGTAGGAGATTCACTTTCAATCTGGCCACCAAGGCGTGCTGAACACCATCCACCCTGCGCGCCGGTCAGCTTGTGCATACTCAGTCGATGACCGACGTGTTCAAGCAACACCGTATCATTGCCCGTATTACGGGCGAGCTGCCGGAGATCCCCGAAGGATTAAAGGACGACCTTGAGATTCGCCGACAGGGGGATCGTATCCAGATCGTCGATTCGGGTTCATTGTCAGTGGTCCTCAAGTGGCTGGCTGGAGCAGATCTCGAAGACGTTTACATTCAGCCTCTGGGTCTGCGTGCGGTATATGATCGTTTTCACCGGACCGATCTTGTGTACGGGGATGATGACGGGCATCAGAAGGGAACGGGCGGATGAGCACTTCTGATTCGAGCAAAGACATTGCGTCACGAGGCGAAGCGGTAAACGTTCCGCCGATCAATCTGGCCGGGATCCGCCGGGCGTTGCGAATCAAATTCGTTTCCGACTCGATGTTGCTGTTTCTGGGATGTGCAGTCGGAGTTTTCGGTTTCTGCTGGTTCCGGATCTGGATCGTCGGCAACCTGGACACAAAAAAGTTTCGTCAGATCATCGATCTGTTGCCCGATGACTGGCGCAATTTTGCGTCCGTCGATTTCGACTGGCTCGTTTCCTATATCGGCAGGACTTCGTTGACCCTGGACGAGCCGACTCTGGTTTCATTTGTTTGCCTGTGGGTGCTGGTTAGAGGGTCGGATGTTGTCAGCGGCGAAGTAAACCGCGGGACAATGGAACTTCTCGCCGCTCAACCGGTCAGTCGCAAACGGCTCTATTTTTCACATGCATCGATGACGCTGGTGGGGCTTGTTCTGCTTATGGGCCTGACGTGGCTGGGAATGGCGGCCGGCATCTGGACGACCAGCGTCGAAGAGTCGGTCTATCCTGTCATCCGGATACCGCTGGTTGGATACGAGATACCTCTCACGTTTCTCGAACCTAGAACCGAAAACGTTCCGATGTCGAGTGAAGTCAATCCGCTCGTGTTTTTTCCGGGCGTATTCAACCTGTTCTGCATCGGGTTCTTCCTTGGCGGGCTTGCTGCGATGTGTTCAGCGATGGACAGGTATCGCTGGAGGACACTGGGGATTCTGGCGGCGATCTACTTTTCCGGCGCCTTGATGAAGATGCTGGCGATGGCGAAAGAATCGTATGACTGGATCAACTATGTAACATTCTTCGGTTACTACCATCCGGCCAGCGCAATTGTCCTTTGCCAGGACAATGCGTGGGAGTTTTTCTCGCTGACCCAGGAAACCAGCAAAGGAATGCAACTCGCTCCGGTAGTGAACTGCGTAATCCTGCTGGTCGTAGGAGCGGTCTTTTATGCGGTTGGCTACCGCGTTTTCGAGCGTCGCGACATTCCTGCACCTCTTTAATCTTTTTCTGCGGTTCGCGCTGACTGTTTCGTTTTGTGTCACCGGAAGGTGGTTTGCCTCAAAACCACGCAGCTTCCGTTATTTCTTCCGTCATGCAACACAACAGTTGCACTCCGGGTTATAGTTGCCGGGCGACCTCCGTTTCTAATCTGGGGCTTTAGCGTTATGGCATCGAAGCACGAAGCAACGTTACGCGAGAGGGTTCATTACCGGATGGACAACTATCTTGCGAAAGGTAGTAGCGCCCTTTTTCTGTCGCTGTTGATCACATTTCTGGTGTCGTTCGCCATTATTGCGATTCTCCGCCTGCTGTTTCATTACTTTGTCGTGCCCGCAACGGAGCCTAACGGAGAACAGTGGACGTGGCTCCGGCACATCTATACCGCGTTCCTTGAGTTAACGGCTCCCGGCAATATGAACCAGGATGTGAAGACGCCGCCTATTTTCAAGGTCGGTGCGATCTGCGCCGGACTGACGGGACTGGTTATCTTCTCGACCTTGATTGCGACTCTCACAACCGCGCTGCATCAGGCAATCGCTCAGCTCAAGCAAGGGCACAGCCGTGTGCTTGAATCAGGCCATACGCTGATTCTGGGGTGGACTCATCGTGTGCCCGAAATCATTAAAGAGATGGTGGAAGCAAATGAGGCAGAGGAGAATCCGGTACTAGTCATCATGGCGGAGATGGATAAGCCGGAGATGGACGAGATTCTGATGACGTCAGACCTGGACTTCGGCAATACCCGGGTTGTCACAAGAAACGGTCAACCCTCGTCGCCGGAGTCGCTGGAGAAAGTCAGTGTTGATTTTGCCAAGAGTGTGATCGTACTGGCGACGGCAGATGACAATGCGCCCCATCACGAACACGTGGCATCCGATGCTCGTGTAATCAAGGCGGTGCTCGCGCTTGAAACAGCTGCACCTGAAGCTGAGTTCCCGATCGTGACCGAACTGTTCCTGCCGCGAAACCGGAATGTCGTCAAGAACATTGCCCCGGGCAGGACGCACATGGTGGATGCCGAGGAGATTCTGGCCAAAGTCATGGTGCAGACTTCGCGCACAAGCGGGCTCAGCGTCGTCTACTCTGAACTCCTGAGTTTCGAGGGATGTGAGCTCTACTTTTACGAAGGCGAGTGGAACGGAATCAACTTTGGAGACTGTCAATTCCACTTTCCAGACGGAGTCCCGATTGGCATACGGCGAACCGACGGCATTGTTGAGATCCGGCCGTCGCTGGAAACAGTAATGGAACCCGGATTCGAAGTCCTGATTGTCGCCGAAGATGATTCGACGATCGAATTTCAATCCAAGCCGGTTGCCGTGGGACGGGAAATAAATATTCCTGATCGCCGAACCCCGCAAAATGTCGAAAAACTGCTTCTCGTCGGCTGGAGTCCCAAGGCGCCGATCATAATTTCAGAGTATTCGGAATACGTTCTCGATGGATCCGAAGTCTGTGTTGTCGTCCGCAGAATCACCCCGGAAATCGAATCTCAGTTCGAAGAGCTTGTTGGAAACTGTGAGGGCCTCACGCTCAAGCTCGTCGAGTTGAATCCATTCGATGAAAATGACCTGGCGACGCTTGATCCATTCAGTTTTAACGACGTCATGATCCTGCCCCAGGACCTTGGCAAAGATCGCGATGCCGAGAGAATCGACTCAGAGACGATCGTCCTTTTACTCCTTTTCAGGCAATTGCGTCGGTCGATGGAGGACGAGGGGCAGAAGGTCCGAACGAAAATTGTTACCGAGGTTCTAGACTCACAGAATCAATCGTTGATTCATCGCGCCGGAGTTAATGACTTCATCATTTCTAACCGGATCGTTTCGATGCTTTTCGCTCAGATCAGTGAAGAGCCCGATATTCAACTTGTCTACGACGATCTCTTTCAAGAGGACGGATCGGAGATCTATGTAAAGCCGGCCGATCTCTACTTTGACGAGCTGCCACAGAAGGTCTCCTTCGCCGACCTGATGCTGCTTGCTCAGAAACGCGATATGGAGGCATGTATCGGATACAAGATCGGCGCTCTTGCCAACGACTCGACCAAAAACTACGGCGTCAAGCTGATTCCACCCAAAGACACAATCGTTGAATTGAATTCCGGGGATGGAATTGTGGTGGTTGCCGAAGATGAACGTTAGTCGAGCTGATCAAAGGTAAAGTTGTCGGGGATCAACTCACCGATCTTCCACGACTTTGTGACGCTGGAATCGTCAGCATTCACTGCAATGACTTCGATGTCCGTACCGAACTCAACAATAAACTGCCGGCAGGCGCCACAAGGGGAAACGTGCGTAACGCCTGAAGGCGGAACTGCGGCGACCACGATTGTCTGGAACTTCCGGTAGCCTTCTGATACTGCTTTGCAAATTGCAGTTCGTTCGGCGCAGATGGCCAGCCCGTAAGAAGCGTTTTCAACATTGCACCCGACAAACAGCCGGCCATCGGTGGTCAGCAATGCTGCCCCGACAGCAAAATCCGAATAAGGAGCATACGCCAGTTGTCGGGCTTCGATTGCGGCAGAAATAAGTTCGTCACGAGTCATCAGGCGAGCCTCACTTGATGGTTTCTACAATCAGAGGTTGCCGGTCCGGTTGGATCGGACTTATGCCGATCGCTGCACTGACCAGATAAGACGCGTATCCGGCCACGTTTTCATCGTCGCAGAACAAGCGAGCCACCGGTTGTCCTTGCTCGATCTCGTCTCCGATTTTTACCAGGCACTCGATCCCGGTTGCGTGATTGAGTTGATCGCCAAGTTGTTTTCGTCCACCGCCCATTTCGATAACAGCAACTCCGAGACGATCAGAACTGATCCGGCGAACGAATCCGGATTCGTCTGCAATTATGTCTACGGCCTTCTCGCGTTCTCGAGTTGCGTCCAGGTTTCCACCGTGGTTGGCCACCATCTCCGTCAGTTTCTTGAGACCTGCGCCGGTATCAATTTGACGCTGAAGAAGCTCTGCTGCGTTATTGTGATCAGGTTCAACACCCGTGGCTTCGAGAATCCGGATGCAAAGTTCCATCGTCAATTGCGTTAAGTCTGTCGGGGCTTCGCCTTTGAGCAGAGCAACTGATTCATCAACCTCGACGGCATTTCCGATCATTCGGCCAAGCGGCTGATTCATATCGGTGATAACGGCTGTTGTTGAGACGCCAAGCTGGTTGCCGACGGTAACCAGTGATCTCGCAAGTTCCTGCGCGCGTTCCAGGGTTTTCATAAAGGCCCCGGAGCCCCATTTGACATCGAGTACCAGAGAATCGATTCCCTCGGCAACTTTCTTGCTGAGAATGCTTGCGGTAATCATCGGAATGGACGGCACCGTTCCGGTAACATCTCTCAACGCGTATAGCTTTTTGTCCGCCGGCGCGATTGCGCCTGTGGCTCCGGAAATTGAGCAACCGCAGAAATTGACAACACTGCGAAACTCGTCGAGCGACAGGTCACAGCGATAGCCTTGAATCGACTCAAGTTTGTCGAGGGTTCCCCCGGTAATTCCAAGTCCGCGCCCTGAGATCATCGGCACCGACACGCCGCAACAGGCAAGCAATGGCGCGAGTGGAATCGAGACTTTATCGCCGATCCCACCTGTGGAATGTTTATCAGCAACGGGATTACCAGTAGGCCAGTCGAGTTGCTCACCCGAGTCCAGCATGGCCCGGGTAAGAACGGTCGTTTCGGCAATCGTCATGCCTTGAAAAAAAACGGCCATTGCAAAAGCTGCCATTTGATAATCAGGCACATCTCCCGTAGCGTATCCGGCAACCAACTGCTGGATATCGGATTCCGCAAGTTCACTGCCATCCCGTTTAGCCGAAATGATCTGGGCAACATTCATATTGTGAAGAGTAGTTGTGCGAAAAGGTAAGTTGGCTGGTTCCGCCATGAACCGTTATTCAGCTGCTGGAAAGGCGGTGCGGAGGATGACTGAGCATCAATTTAGCAGGGATCCCGAATAAACAGCACCTCGATAGAAGGGGGATTTGCCGGAATTTACTTTTCAAGCCGTCACGATTCGATAAAAATCAATGGGTTGATTTACTGCGTCACCCACACTGGAGTCATAACAGCGCTGAAATGAGTTCGATGATTCTAAAAGGTGTAGCCTGGCCATCGGGACATGTTGAGTTCTCGCGCAAGGAGAATGACTGGGCATTTTCGAGGATCAAGGACGGGATGACTGAGGGGCAGAAAAACAGCATCCGTGTCAATCCTTCGGTCGCAACATTTGAAATTGCGGCCGCCCATCAGGACGCGGAGGATAGCGACGTCCCCTGGATGGAAAGCCTGGACAGGCTTTTGAAAACGGCAGACCGAGTCTACCTTGAATTTCACGGTGACTATCTGAGGTTCCGGCGCTCGGTTCACGAATTGAACAAACATCGCCGCTTCATCACTCTCGGGTCACAGGCGGCCGTAAACGACTTTTTTCAAAGGTCTCTGGGAATGGTGAAGTACTTCTACGCTCATCGCAGCGACCCGACCTTTTTTGAGGTTGAGTCAGCGGTTGACTTCGGCCGGAAATCGAAATCTGCTGAAACGCGACCCATTGAACTGCCCGCGCGAATGAAAGTTGTTGAAGACAGCCCCGTAATCGTTTTCAGTGCTTCCGGAGCAAACGCTCCGATGGAAATTGTAGAATGGCGTTCGAATGTGAAAGTCGGCGATCGCGGCCGGTTTAACCGGGACGGCAGTCATGTTGCGCTCGCAATCAATCAGGTTTCGCGTCCGTGGACGATCTACCGCGAATTTCGTGATGAGTTCAACAACAACAGCTACACATTCACACCGGATAAATTCCAAGGTAAGCTCGACAAGCTTGTCGAGAAGCGCCTGAAAGAACTTGAAAGCAGATCAGAATCGGAATAACCCGCCGCCCCCGGAATTTGTTGGAAGCAATCAAATGGAAACAAAACAAACGCCTCGATTTTCAATTGAAAACATCAACAGTATGGAGCCCGTTGACTGCCCCTGTGGAAAAACACGCCGGGCTTTCACCGATGACGTTGACCGCATTGCCTCTTTGCACGTAGTCGATATCACTGAAGACGCGCGAACTCACTATCACAAAAAGATGACTGAGATCTACTACGTCCTTGAGGGCACTGGCCAGATGGAGCTGGACGGCGAGTTTTTTGACGTCGGCCCCGGTTCAACGATTCTCATCAAAACAGGCTGCCGCCATCGGGCGATTGGCAACATGAAAATTCTGAACGTGCCGGTCCCTGCATTTGATCCGGATGACGAGTGGTTTGACTAGCTCAAAGTACGATGTTGTCGGTCTGCCTGGGAACTTTCCATTAGTTGTTGAATCAGTTGAACCAAACCAGTTGAACCAAACCAGTTGAACCAAACCAGTTGAACCAATAGGGCGCTAGTTTTGACATCATCGCGCCCGAATTCGGCGGTCAATGCCGACATTGAACATCTGAATGCATTGACCGGCCTGCGATTCGTCGCCGCGGCTCTCGTCTTTCTTCACCATCTGGATGTCAGCACTGGACTTGGCAGTACCGGATACCCACTAGGGGCCTACGCTGTCGGTTTCTTTTTTGTCCTGTCGGGCTTTATCCTGACGTACGTCTATGCGGAGCGGCTGAAGCGTTACGGCGTGAGAAGATTCTACTTCTCCCGCTGGTCACGTATCTGGCCGCTGCATTGTGTCTGCCTGGTCGCCACCCTGTTGCTTTTTCCACAGTACATGCGCGGGCTGTCGGAGACTTCAGGCGAATGGATTCGCCTTGGTATCAACTTTTTGCTGCTGCACAGTCTGGTCCCGCAATCATCTTTTGCGTTCTGTTTCAACGCAGTTTCCTGGAGTATCTCAACGGAGTTGTTTTTCTACCTTCTGTTTCCTCTTTTGATTGCTGGAGGAGAGAGAAGGTTCTGGAAGAAGTACGTTTGCGTCCTTGTGCTGACTGCAGTCGCAGCCTTTTCGCTGCAGTGGTTGGCTGAATCGAATGCCACTGGACAGGCAATAGGCTTTCAGCGACTTACTCAGACGAACCCGCTTTTTCGACTGGTTGAGTTTGCAACGGGAATTGCAACGGGATTTCTGTTTTTACGGTACAGGTCAAAGAACAAAGGCAAGCCAAAGAGAACGGTTTGGCGATTCTCCTGTGAGACTTTGGTGGAAACGCTTGTCATTGCATTGGTTATTGTGCTGCCCATTCTTGGCCGTTACGGAAACGTGTTCAATTCGATATCAAGCCTACCTACTGAGCACGAGGTGCTGGCCAACTGGTATATCTTCTCCGGAGGTATGCCGGTTTTTGCGGTCGTGATCCTCGTGTTTGCAATTTCCCGCGGTTTGTGGTCTGAGTTGCTCGGCACCCGCCTGATGGTCTTTCTTGGCGAGATCAGTTTCGCGTTCTATATGACGCATCACATTGTTCTAAGAGTCATACGGAGGTGGGATTGGGTAGGCAGCACGGTATCGCCAATTGCAATCGGCTGTTGTGCCTTCGCGATCTCAATTGGTCTTTCGGTCCTGCTGTTCAAGGTGGTTGAAATCCCGTCACGAAACGCACTGCTGAAATGGTATGACGGAAGTTGCGGTGAAGCACGTGGGGTTATGGGTGCTGCAACGTTGAAGTTCGTTTCGAGTCGTTTTGTTCTGATATCCCTGCTCTGTATCGTGGTTCCAGTTACTGTTCTTGTTAATTCACATAGAACGCCGGTTTTTTCCGATGTGATGCAGGAAGTGATTCAGCAGACGCCGGTTCCCTACAGGTCGGTTACGTTTGAAAACGGATTAAGGATGCGAGGCCTGCGTGTGATTCCAGCACGGAATGGGATTGATATCGAAATCGTCTGGCAGAGGACTACCGGGCACGAAGTTGGCCGTCGCTTTCTGGGAATGCTTGACGTCGACGGCGAAATGGTTCGAAATGGACCGGCTATCGATGGGGAATATTACAACCGGCAGAATTTGGGCGAACCATTCCTCGAGACGATTAGTGTCAGCCGACGTGTCCTTGACGATGGCGAAATCCTGGCGATGGGATTTCGTGGCGATGGACGACGCATCGTCCGCAGGGATGTCGGCCCGCGCGCCTTTAATCAGATGCTCCAGCTGATTCCACCAGCGGAACTGAGGCGATTGCGTGATTCGTACAGTAGATGATGAATTGTCGGTGCTTCATTCAGCATTCGATAACGTTGACGGCCAGACCACCGCGTGCAGTCTCTTTGTATTTAGTCTGCATGTCTTTGCCGGTGTCTCGCATCGTTTTGATAACTTTATCGAGCGAGACGAAGTGCTTGCCGTCACCTCGCAGTGCGAGGCGTGCTGCATTAATCGCTTTGACGGCAGCCATTGCGTTGCGTTCGATACAGGGGACCTGGACGAGTCCACCGATGGGATCACATGTCAATCCGAGATTGTGTTCCATACCGATTTCGGCTGCGTTCTCAACCTGCTCAGGTGTGCCACCGAGGACCTCGGCCAATGCTCCTGCTGCCATTGAGCAGGCAGAGCCTACCTCGCCTTGGCAGCCGACTTCCGCACCCGAGATCGAAGCATTCTTTTTGAACAGGGTTCCGATTGCTGCGGCCGTCAGAAGAAACCGGACGATTCCGTCGTCGTTGGCACCTTTGTAGAATCGCGTGTAGTAGTGCATGACGGCAGGAATAATACCTGCGGCTCCGTTGGTTGGAGCCGTCACGACACGTCCACCGGCCGCATTCTCCTCGTTCACGGCAAGCGCCCAGAGATTTACCCAGTCCATCCGGCTGAGCATCTCGGATTCCGACGACCATTCAGCCTGCAACCTGCGATGCATCAACGGGGCCCGTCGTTCAATCTTAAGACCGCCCGGAAGGATTCCCTCATTGCGGCATCCGTTTTCAACGCAGGCCTGCATGACCGACCAGATTTCCAGAAGTTGCGCACGAATCTGTTGCTCTGATCTCCAAGCCAATTCGTTTTTCAGCATCAGCGTACTGATGCACAGCCCGTTCCGATCACAGAGTTCCAGAAGCTCTTTCCCTGTCTCGAACGGGAATGGAAGTGCGGTTGTGTCAGGAACAATCCTGTCGGTGCCTGTCGCCTCCTCGTCCACAACGAACCCGCCACCTACGGAGTAATACGTCTTGCAACTGAGTTCGTTATCCTCGGCACTCAAGGCCGCTATTTGCAGCGCGTTGGAATGAAAGTCGAGTACGACACCCGAGAACTCAAGATTGTTCGCCGGATCGAACCTGACTTCTTGTTTTCCTCCCAGCAGGATGCTGCCTGAAGCTGAGACATCGTCTACTCTGGACTTCAGCAGTTCAGGATCTACCTCTTCGGGTTCGAAGCCGAGAAGACCTCCAATCACTGCCTTGTCGCTACCGTGGCCTTTTCCAGTGGCGCCAAGAGAGCCAAATAGTTTGACACGTATTGAGCAGACATCCTGCAAAAGGCCATCCTTTTCGAGTCCGCGCACGAAGCGAACGGCGGCGCGCATCGGACCAACGGTGTGAGAACTCGACGGACCGATGCCGATCGAAAAAAGTTCAAAAGTGCTGATTGCCATTGGAAGAAGCGGTTGAGAAAAACCGCGCACCGGGAGTGTTCAATCACCAGGTTGTCGCAAAAGAAGTCCGGTGCCACAAGGCAC
>JBCCFB010000239.1:0-10078 GCA_039029995.1 Planctomycetota bacterium | reverse complement strand
GGAAGGCGCAGAAACACTGATTCCGCTTCTCGATCAGGCTCTGGAAAAAGGCGGCGAGCACGGGATCGAACAGGTCGTCATCGGAATGGCTCACCGTGGACGCCTCAATGTCCTTGCCAACATCATGGGCAAGCGGGCAAAGAACATCTTCTGGGCATTCGATGATCCTGATCCGGAATCCAGCCGAGGTGCCGGTGATGTGCTCTACCATCTGGGCCACAGCAGTGACTGGACAACCGCTGCAGGCAAAAAGCTGCACCTGTCTCTGTGTTTCAACCCGAGCCACCTCGAATTCGTCAATCCGGTAGCCCTTGGCAAATGCCGTTCGAAGCAGGATCGCGACGACGACAGCGAATTCGGTCGTGGACTGACGATTCTCGTTCATGGCGACGCTGCCTTTGCCGGTGAAGGAGTTGTTCAGGAAACACTGAATCTCAGTCAGCTCGACGGCTACAAAACGGGCGGCACCCTGCATGTGATCGTTAATAATCAGGTCGGATTCACGACCGAGGCGCGGGAAGGACGTTCGACAACATACGCCAGCGACGTCGCCAAGATGCTGCAGATTCCCATCTTCCATGTGAACGGGGAAGATCCGGAAGCTGTGGCCCAGGTTGTTGAACTGGCAATGGATTTCCGCAATGAATTCAAGCGAGATGTCGTTATCGACATGTACTGCTACCGCAGACTGGGTCATAACGAAAGCGATGAACCCAGATTCACCCAGCCGGTCATGTACCGGACGATCGACAATCTGCCGACGGTCCGAGACAGCTTTCTAAAACGCCTGCTGAAGATGCAGGACGTCACACGCGAAGAAGCAGATCAGATTGCAGCAGAGCGGCAGAGCCAGCTGCAAAAAGAATTCGAGTCTGCAAAGGTCCTTGAAAACTATTCACCTGACACGCAGACATGCGAAGGCCTCTGGTCGCCATACTACGGCGGATTCGAGCGTGACGACGACGATGTGGACACAGGTGTACAGGCTGGCAAGCTTTCCTATGTACTTCGTGCCCTCGGTGAAGTACCTGAAGGTTTCAACCTGCATCGCAAACTCACCAGAGTCATCGAAGCACGTGGCGACATGGCAGCCGGGAAGCGACCGGTCGACTGGCCGACCGCTGAACTTGCTGCTTTCGGGTCGCTGGCTATCGAAGGACATCGCGTCCGGCTTTCCGGACAGGACTGCCGCCGCGGAACATTCTCGCAACGTCACGGTGTGCTTTTCGATTCACATTCCGGTGAAATCTGGCAGCCGCTGATGGGACTTTCCGATGAACAGGGAGAGGTGGACATCATCAACAGTCCGCTCAGCGAAGCTGGCGTACTCGGTTTTGACTACGGATATTCGCTGGACGCTCCGGACGCACTGATCTGCTGGGAAGCCCAGTTCGGTGACTTCTACAATGCGGCTCAGGTAATTGTCGATCAGTTCATCTGCAGCGCGGAAGACAAATGGCGGCGGCTGAGTGGGATCACGATGCTCCTGCCTCACGGTTTTGAAGGAGCGGGACCGGAACACTGCAGCGCCCGTATGGAACGATTCCTAAACCTGACGGCCGAACACAACATGCAGGTTGCAGTCCCGACCACGGCTGCGAATTATTTCCACCTGCTGCGTAGACAGGTTGTCCGGCCATGGAGAAAGCCGCTTATCGTTTTCACACCGAAAAGCCTGTTGCGTGAACCGACAGTCATGTCACCGCTGGAAGACTTCTACTCCGGTTCATTCCAGAGGGTGTACGCTGATGACAATGAGAAAGCGTTAACAAATCCATCCAAGATCGTACTGACAACCGGAAAAATCGGAGTCGATTTGCGAAAGCTGCGAAACGAATACGGCCGGGACGATGTTTCGATTATCCGTATCGAGCAACTCTATCCGTTCCCGAAACAGGAAATCGAAGAGATTCTCGACCGCTACCCGCGCGATGTACCGGTCGTATGGGCACAGGAAGAACCTCGCAACATGGGTGCGTGGTACTACATCAAAATCAAGTGGGATGAGTCCGGTATGTCCGATCGCTGGCCACTGAAGGGAATTTCGCGGCCGGAATCCGCCAGCCCGTCAACCGGCAGCAAAAAGGCTCACAAAATCGAGGAGAAGGAACTATTTGCCGAAGTCTTCGGGGAAGCTCCCTCACCGAGCCACAATGGAACGCCGACGGCGGCCAAAGCCTGATTCACGCGCGGCAACCCGAAGTCGTCACCAAACTAAGCACCCAAACTAAGCACACAGCGAAATAAACGCCAAACGCAAACCAGCTCAAAACCATGATTGAAATCAAAGTCCCCGAATTCGGTGAGTCCATTCAGGAAGTCCAGGTCGCCACATGGCTCAAGCAGCCCGGTGATTACATAGCCCTGGATGAAGACCTTGTGGAACTTGAGTCTGAAAAGGCCTCGCAAACGCTTCCTTCTCCGGAAGCCGGTGTCCTTGCCGAGATCAAAGTCGCAGACGGGGAATTTGCAAATGTCGGACAGGTTCTCTGCACGATGACTCCCGGCGATGCTCCAGCTGAGGCTGCTTCGGGTGCTGCAACAGCTACGGCGTCGGCAGGCGGTGGTTCAACCGCTGTCGCCGAGGCGCCATCCGCCGCTGCAGGCGATGCCTCCTGGATTATGCCTGCCGCAGAGCGTGTTCTGGCTGAATACAAAATCGCTGCAGATGCAATTACGCCAACCGGCCCGGGCGGACGCCTGCTAAAAGAAGACGTTTTGAACTACGTCGAGCAGAAGGGACTCAAACCAGGCGGTTCCGCACCTGCAGCTGCACCGGCGGCAGCAGCTCCGACCGCGACGGCCAAACCCGCGAAATCGAAATCGCATGGCGTTACTGCCGGTGAATGGTCCGAGGGAGATGAAGGGCTGTCCCGCGAAGAAATCACGAAACCGATGAGCATGATCCGTCGGACCATTGCGTCTCGACTGGTCGAAGCACAACAGACGGCGGCTTTGTTGACGACATTCAATGAAATCGACATGAAGCCGGTGATGGACCTGCGGAAGAAATACAAAGAGCCCTTCCTTGAAAAACACGGCGTCAAGCTCGGTTTCATGTCCTTCTTTGCCAAAGCGGCAGTTGAAGGCCTCAAAAGGTTCCCGGCGATCAACGCCGAGATTCGTGGCAAAGATGTCATCTGGAAGAACTATCACGACATTGGCATCGCAATCGGCGGAGGAAAAGGTCTGGTTGTTCCTATCCTCCGCAATGTCGAACGTCGCAGCTTTGCTGACATCGAAAGAAAGATCGGTGAATACGCCGGTCTGGCGAAGAACAACAAGATTTCTCCGGCCGACCTTCAGGGCGGTACATTTACGATCAGCAACGGTGGAGTCTACGGGTCACTCCTGTCCACACCGATCATCAATCCGCCTCAAAGCGGTATTCTCGGGCTGCACTCCATTCAGGAACGCCCGATCGCCCTCAACGGCGAAGTTGTCATCCGCCCGATGATGTATGTCGCACTGACATACGATCACCGGATTGTCGACGGACGAGAAGCCGTCATGTTCCTGAAGACGATCAAGGAAGTGCTGGAAGAGCCTGCCCGGTTGTTCCTCGAAGTCTAATTGCCGTGCCGGCTCTGCCGTTCACAGGCAGGCCGGGCTACCTTAGTCAGCGCGCTACCGTAATCAGCGCGGTGCCGGAAGCCTGGCGCCGTGATCAGCTCAAGCGCTGCAAACAGCTTGTGCACATGAATCCGCGCGGCTTAAACGGCAGACTAATCTTCAGAAAGTCGCCCCTCCCACTGGGAGAAGGCCGGGGGAACCGTTTATCTTATACCCCCTGATATCCCTGACCTAACAATGCGCTTCGGGCGCAGAATTGAAATGGCTGACAACCAATACGACCTTGCTGTTCTCGGTGGTGGCCCCGGCGGCTACGTAGCTGCGATTCGAGCAGCTCAACTCGGACTCAATACCTGCGTCATCGATGAAAACGAACAGTTCGGTGGCACCTGCCTTCGTGTTGGCTGCATCCCGAGCAAGGCGTTGCTGGAGTCCAGCCACATGCTCGTCGAAGCTCAGCATCACATGGCTGAACACGGAATCAATACCGGCAAAGTCAGCGTTGATCTACCGGTGATGATGAAGCGCAAGGAAAAGGTTGTTGGAGACCTTACCGGCGGCATCAAAATGCTTCTCAAGCGGAACAAAGTTGCTGCGATCAACGCGCGAGGCAAGCTGGAAGGCGGCGGCCGGATTTCTCTGAGCAACGGGGATTCAGTTTCAGCTGACAAAATCATCCTGGCCGTCGGAAGCGTTCCGATGCATCTACCGGGAATCGAGTATGACGGTGATCGGATCGGAGACAGCACAACTGCGCTGGCCTATCCGGACGTTCCCGAATCTCTCGTCGTAATCGGCGGCGGCTACATCGGCCTCGAACTCGGATCAGTCTGGAGTCGCATGGGCGCAAAAGTGATCGTCCTTGAAGCGATGGACCGCGTCCTTCCGGGTCTCGACGGGGAAATGGGACGACTCGCCCGCCGCATCTTCGAGAAGCAGGGAATCGAGTTCCGCACCGGCGCCTGGGTCGAAAGCGCGAAAGTCGTGGGTGATAAATGCGAAGTCAAATGCAAAGACCAGGATCCGATTGCATGTGACCGGGTCCTGATGAGCACCGGCCGTGTTCCCAACACCGGTGAGATCGGACTCAAAGAAGCCGGCGTTGACGTTGATCCACGCGGATTCATCACGGTAGATGGTGCCTACCGGACATCTGCCGCCGGCATCTTTGCAATTGGAGACTGCATCGGCGGAGCAATGCTGGCTCACAAGGCCTCGGAAGAAGGGATCGCCGTTGTCGAAAAGATTGTCACTGGCCATGGCCACATGAACTATGACGTCATTCCGGCCATCGTATACACCCATCCGGAACTAGCTCAGGTGGGCAAGACGGAAGAGCAGTTGAAAGAAGAAGGCGTCGATTATCGCAAGGGTGCGTGTCCTTTCGGTGCGAACGGCCGTGCCCGGGCCATCGGCGATTTTGAAGGCAAGATAAAAATCCTTGCTGATGCGAAGACCGATCGAATCCTTGGCGTACACGCGATCGGGCCACACGCCGGCGATCTTATTTCAGAAGCTGCCGTTGCAATGAACTTCGGTGCGACCAGCGAAGACCTCGCGCGGTGCTGTCACGCCCATCCAACTCTTTCTGAAATCATGATGGAGGCCGCACTGGCAGTAGACGGTCGAGCGATCCATACCTAGTCGACATCAAATCCGAGCTGGTCTCGTTGTATGAAGATGGGTTTTACCAAGGCAATCACATCAATGTGATTGCCTTTTTGAGTTCAAACCAAGCCCCCGAACGAACCAGGCGCGGAACACCTAGGACCAGAACTGCCACCACTTACGGTCGTCAGACTTGTCTCCGGCAACAGCGCCTGCCGCGTTCAACTGTTCAGTGATATTCTGCATCTTGGTCGTCGTCGCAAGCTTGCTGCTCGAAAGTGGCTGGCTAGATGGCTGCTGTTTTCCATGGTCGGTGTCGGACGTGATTTCGACAGCGAGCAGGACGCCACCGCATTGAAAGACATCACCGGGCTTGAGCACCACCGGCCGGCTTAATTTCTCATCGTTAACGTAGGTGCCGTTCATCGAATTCAAATCACGCAGAGTCAGAGCTTCATGCGAGTTCAAAGCCAGGCGGCAATGGGTACGACTGATCGAGTCATGGTCGATACAAACTTCATGCTGTGGATCTCGACCGATCGTTGCCGGGAGGCTCAGTATCCATGACTCTCGTTCAAGCTCGGAAGGCTGGATGACGGACAGTCGATAGAACATGCCGGTCTCCTTATTGAATTGAATTGGAACTGATTTTGGTGGGCAAATTCGATTTGCCGCGACGCGTTGAAAAAACACACAGCGGCATGGCTCGAAACCGGGACGCCGGAATCAACAGTCGGATGATTCTACCGGGTCATCGTTACGTCTTCATCGTTACGTCTTCATCATAGAGCAGGTATTTGTTCTGTTCAAAATAAAGTCGTATTGCTGTTCCGTTTCTGTCCCCGTTGTTTCCATGAGTGATAGTAGAAACAGCCTCGCATGTAACATTTCCGAATGTTTCGGTTATCAGCAGACACTTGCCGTAATTTTCATTTTACGGACTGTCCATGCGACGATTTTTTGCTCCCCCGCGAATCGTATCTACCTGGAAATAGCTTTGGCCCTGATTTGGGCAGCCACGTGCCGGAAAACGGTGTTTTTCCCGCATAACCGGTGGTAGTTCGAAGCCAAAGTCATATACTGATGGCGCTTGAAGAAAGCACCTATCCGCGGGTACGCCGACCCGTCAATCGACCTGTAACGGGCCGTAGGCGCCGGCATCGGCTTAACACCTGATTTCTCTACGCCCGCCGACGCCGACGCCGGCGCCTCCGGCCCCGTCGCGTTGCCCGCTTGAAGTCTGACCAAAACAACATTCTTTTCACGGAGACACACATGTCTGATTCACTGATGGATCTCATCAAAGGCGCTGCCTCAAAATCTGTATTGGACAAGCTCGGCGGCCTCATGGGTACGGACGAGGAGAAAACCGGCGGCCTCTTCGAGGCAGCTGCCGGATCAATCCTTGGTGGCCTGATCAAAAAATCGGAATCGCCCGGTGGCGCGGACGACATTTTCAAAGCAGCCGAAGGCTCCGATGGCGGCATGCTGGACAAACTGGATGACATCCTCGGCGGAGGCTCGGTAGACCAAGACTACGAAAAGCAAGGCGGAGGAATTCTGGATATGGTCTTCGGCGAGAGCCAGGGAGGCATTCTCGAAACGCTCGCCAAGTTTCTCGGATTCGACGGTGACATCATCAAGAAACTGATGACCTACCTCGGTCCCATTGTCATGGGAGTGATCGGCAAACAGATGAAAGACAAAGCCCTCGATTCAGTCGGGCTGGGCAAACTCCTTGGTGAACAGAAGAGTAGCCTCGGAAACATTCTCCCATCGGGCCTGACCAGTGGCCTTGGTTTCGGCAACCTGCTCGGCAACGTTTCAGATGCAGCGGGCGCTGTTACCGATAAGGCACAGGAAGCCGTCGGTGCCGCAGGCGGAATGGCAAAAGACGCCGTCTCAAACGCCTCCAGCGCAGCACGTGGAGCGGCGGAAGAGGGCAGTTCAGCGCTGAAATACATCATTCCGGTTATTCTGATCGCCGCTCTTGCATACCTTGGCTACACATTCATTGCGAATCAGGAGACTGACCCCGGTACAACCCAGAACGAAGTCGAAAATCAGGGTCCACGTCAAATCGGACCAGCCGGCCCCCCCGCAGCAGATGACGATGACAGCGACCAGGGCGGATCCGGCTTTCCTTCTCTGGGGGATATCGTAGGTCTCGATTTTGGCGACGCTCAACTGGGTGACTTTGACCTTCAAGGTTTGAAGGACCAGTTCTCCGGAATTTCGGAAGGATTCGACGACGTCAACATGGACAATGCTCAAGGACTCGCCGACAAAATCACCGGACTTACCGACGGCCTTGAGGGTATGGGTTTCGACGGACTGCCCGACATCGCTAAAGGAACGATGGGCACAATGATCGATGGCTTCCGCGGAAATATTGAAGGCAAGCTTGGCAGCGTTTCAGAACAAGGAATCCTGGATATCCTCAAGCCCGTTCTTGAAAAACTCTGGGAAGCATTCAATGGCCTGGGCTTTGGAACAAACGCTGGTTAATCCCAACAGGCTGGTCATCACTGAAAGCCAAACAGTACGATAACCTTGCTGGAAACAGCCGCCTGCAAGCAGATGGCTGACCCAAGCAGGTATCGAGGCAATTCGAAAAGCCGCTCTCAAACGAGAGCGGCTTTTTTTGATAGCAGATGCTGCAACGCTAGAACTACGTGATCCGGTTCGCTAGCAGGCACCGGCGTTTCCGCGTCTCTATAGTGTTTGAATAGCACATTGTGGTGGCGACTGGACAACACGTCTGGACCCTGGATCCGTGGTCTTCTATTTTCCGCGCACAGCGTTTCGAAGCTAGACACTGGAAGTTCACATGCGCCTAACGAAGCTGAGTTCTGCTTTTGCAATTTTGCTTTTTGCCACCGGCTATCTGCTGATTGCCGAGTCATCGGCTCAGGAATTCCGGATCGACACCGACGTCTATCTCGGATCCGGGAGGCAACCGGTCTCTCATAACATCACACTTTTCTCTGACGGTGTGATCTATGACTTTCAAATGTCGCCAACAACGGATGCTGCGCCGATCGAAATTGCAATCTTCGATTCGCGCGACATGTCGTTTGTCCTGGTCGATCCCGAAAGAAATATGCGTCTGGAGATCAGTCACGTCGAGTTGGTCAAGATGATGGAAGGCCTCCGTCAGCAGACGTCACAGGATGAGAAAACCAGCTTCCTGATTAATGATGCCTTTGTCGAAGATCTGGACATCGCAACGGGCATCGTCTCACTTGAGTCACAGTGGATCAAATATCGTTTTCATGGCGAACGACCTCAGGATGCATCAATACTGCCGGCCTACTTTCAATTTATTGTCAACTTCAGTCAGCTGAATGCTTCCGACCCGCGCAAGCTACCACCTTTTCCCAGAATGCGACTGAATCAGGCAATCAAACGTTACGGCTGGATCCCTGACACTGTCAGCGTGACGTTAGAACCTTGCGAGTTGTTTCGCGATGGTGCCGATATCACTGCCAAACACACGCTGATTACCGAGCTTTCCACCACTGACCGTGAGCGCATTGCTGAAACAAAAACGCGGTGGCTAGGTACAAGAAGCGTACGGATAGGAGAGTACCGCGAATTTGAGACGACCACATCAACGCGGCAAGATGAATCGGTTAGCGGAAATTAACCCCCCGTTACATCCAATTGCTGATGAACAATCCGACGTTTTCCTTGCATCGCGTCCAAACATGACGGATAATTCAAGAGTGGGCGGATTCTGAATTCTAATGACGAATTTCAATATTCCGTCACTCTTAACGAAACAAATACGGTCCAAGGACCTTCTATAGAGATAAAGCCTTTGCGGGCTGAATGAGACGAAACATTGACCGGCCCATAGCGCGGTCAAACACGGCACAGAAGAGAGGTAGTTGAAGCGGGGACAAGGCTTCAACAACAGGTGGCACGATCTTGCAGCGCGATGCGCTTGCAACGAGTCCGCCTCAGTTTTGATTCAGGACGACTTGAGTTCACCGTGAATCAGGATTGTGTGTGGCCCAGCGTAGCTATCGGAATGACTGCGGCACGTTCGAGGTCAACGTGCATGGATGCCGGGTCTCAACCTCATCGCAGCATGTCTGCGTCGGTTGTCAGGGGCACCGATTCAGTCCGGTACGCTGTCGTTGTGCTTTTTAATCCGTCGGAACCGTGACGGCGTCGAACCGCGGGAACCTTTCCCGCGTAACTGCGTCCCGTTCACGGAGGAGCCTGTCCGGCAAGGAGAGAATAATGATTGAGATCAAACAGATTGAGACGGGAAAAGTCCTGATCAAAGCGGAACGCGATTCACTCGCAGGCTGCAAGATCAAGGGAAAGGATCTTACCGGCGCTGATTTTTCAGGGTGCGATCTTTCCGGTGCAATATTCAGCAGCGTCAACCTGTCCGAATGCAATTTTCAGGACGCGACGCTCAAGGGAACCAAGATCTACAATTCCGTCGCCAAGCGCGCCAATTTCAATAGCGCGAACATGGACGGTGCTGACATGTCGGACACCATTTACGACCTCAGCAGCTTTATTCGCTGCACGGCCGTCGGTGCCAAGTTCCGGCATTCGAAATTGAACGACTGCGACCTGAGCAGCGGCAACTTCACAGGAACAGACTTTTTCTTTTCTGAAGTAAGAAGCGGTGACTTCAAAGGAGCTGTTCTGGTCGAAGCCAACCTGTTTGGAGCCGACCTTTCGGAAGCTGACTTTACCAATGCAGACCTCCGCAAGAGCGTTATGACGGACGCCAAAATCCTCAAGGCGAAATTCACGTATGCCAAGATGCAGGAGTGCATCGGCACCAACGGTCGTCCATGGGGATTCAGCGCGAAGAGCCAGGACGCGAAGAAACCGTGGTGGAAAATATGGAACCGAGCAGCAATGTAGT
>JBCCFB010000238.1:0-10161 GCA_039029995.1 Planctomycetota bacterium | reverse complement strand
CCCGCCCGGAGTTATCGCAGAGGCGATGAACCTCTTTTCGTCGGGGCGATATATGAGGTGCTACGAACAGTTGATTGGACGCTCCTTCAAAGGAAGCGATAGTCCGGCTGAGAATCAGTGGATGATTTTTGAAGAGTTTGTTTCGACAATTCAAAACCAAAGGAATGAGGCGACATCGGACGTTGATGAGTTTGAGAACTGTGTTAACTCAAAGGATGAAAAGCTGGTCGAGTTGCGGCGAAGGATAGATGAAGCAGAGGAGTCCGCTGCCGGGCTGGAACGAGCTTCGCGCCTCGATCGTCATTTTGAAATTGAATCAATGGCGGACGAGCTCATTCAAGCGGTCGAAAGCGA
Organism: Planctomycetota bacterium; assembly: GCA_039029995.1. Taxonomy (GTDB): domain Bacteria; phylum Planctomycetota; class Planctomycetia; order Pirellulales; family Pirellulaceae; genus Mariniblastus. The sequence continues at coordinate 9,807 of JBCCFB010000238.1, read as the reverse complement.
CTACGATCGCGCCAGAGATGTTGCTGAAACAGATCCCGTCAGATTGGTAAAAGAGATCGTTCCAGGGGGCGTTCGGAAGATCTCTGACGGTATGATCGTCGCACGAGCTATCTCTGAAATGCGGGAGACTGTGTTTCCGGTCCTCGACCAGGCCAGCCGTACTCTTCAACAGCATGGATTCGAAACCCGGTGGATAAAACGTCGAGTTGAAGAACTCGGTGAGGTCGCGAACGAAGTTCTTCAACTTGCGAGCGAAAGTCCCGCTGAAACTGAAGCCGGCGAATTCGCGACGGACACAAGAGAGCTTGGCGTCCGGGTTAAACGCTGCGTGGAACTTGCGACGGAACTGAATGAGGTAGTAACACCTCGCATCAGCAAACTTCGGGAGGAAGTCGGAAACACAAGACGGGCAGTCGCATCGAGGCTGTCTATTGCCGCAACGGACGTTCTTCATGAAAACGATTACGATCCGGATGTCGAGCTCGAGCAGGCACGACGTCAATTGGAATCAGCAAAAGCAGCGTTGAATATTGGGGGAGTTGCGGCCTGTGATGCCGCACTTGAAGAGGCGAATGTCGAGATTCAACAGGGTCACAGGTTGCTGGAGGTAACAATCGAGCTTGTCGATTCTTTCGAGTCTCGAATTGAGGAGACCGAGTCAGGACTTCGCAACGTTCAAGCACAGGTTGATGCTCAACGGGAAGTGATCGCCGTTGCTGACCGGCAATACGCTAGCGCAGCCCTCCAATTTCCAACTGGAGACGACGTTGATGGCGACGCTCAACCGGATTCAATCGAAACGCACCTTTCTTTTGGTTTGCAGCTGATTGATTCAGCCACTGATTCGATAGACAGGATTCGAAATACTCACCGCCAAGGCAGGATCCTTGAGGCTGCAGCCCTTTCGGACAACGTTAACGCGGACCTTGATCTCACCACCGGGCTGTTTGAGGAAATCAAAAACCATTGTCGACGGCTGGAGGAACTTACCCGCGAAAATTCAACCGTGTTGGATTCCTACAACGAACGAGTTCAAGTGTTGACTGGCGAATACACCGACAACCGGACTCGCCAGGAAACAATCAACCGCTTCTATTCATTGAATGAGGACTGGCGGGAGTTTGCAACCGGATTTGACGCGGCGTCACTCGATCGGAATCCGTTTGCTGATGAAGCACGACTTGATGCTTTCGAGAAATTCATTGAAGAAGTTGAGAACCTTGTCAATAACGACCGTCAGTTGTTTGAAGTCGCACGCGAAGCAGTAGCTGGCTTGAGCCATCAGAACGGAACTCTGGAAAACCTTCTGAGGCAGGCAACCGACGATCAAATTCCTGACAGCCGGTCCATTGATCAAGCCAGACGCGATTTTGACTCAGCACATGCATTTGTCAAAGAATTAACGGCGCGCATCGAAACTCCACATCAGGACTGGGTGATTCTCGAGAAAGAGGCGTCGGACGCGTCAAATCGCTCAGCCGTTGTTGGCGGGACGTTACGACGGGAACTCAAGGCTGCGCAGGATGCTGTGCGACAATTTAATGACGCGGCGGCGAGAGTGAGGGATGCCGCCAATTGGGGTCCTGTATTTTCTCATGGTGTTCGCATCAGCGGAAACCACGGTCAGCACAGCCTAAGAGACGCGAGGGAGTCGCTGGCCAATGGTGATTACGGTCGTTGTATTCGTGAATCCAGTCAAGCTATGTCAAAGGCAACCATTGCTATTTCTGACGCAGATCGAGAACTGTCGCGCCGTAAGCAACGCGAAAGACGAGAGCGTGCGAGGAAACGGCGGGAGCGACAATCGACATTCTCCTCCAGTTTCGGGAGCAACCGATCATCCCGCAGCAGCTCGCGATCCAGCGGGATTTCATTCGGTGGTTCAAGCAGCAGGTCTTCGGGTTTCGGCGGATCCAGCCGTTCGTCATCCAGTAGCTTCGGTGGGTCGAAATCCGGCTTCAGTCGTTCCGGTTGGTAATGGAAACGCAGGCGTGGCTTAATTCTGGTTGCTCGAACTGCAGCGCGTAAAAAAAGGCGGCAGGGGAAGTCCCCGCCGCCCGCGTCTGGTTCGATCTTGAGATTTTAGAACTAGTGTCCGCCCAGTCTTTCACGCAGAGTATCTGCGAGATCCTGAGTGATGGTTCCGTCTTCAACCAGTTCAGCCAGTTTCAGTCCGAGTGTTCCTTGAACCGCGTAAAGCGTAGAACGATCCGACAGGTACATAACTCCACCTGCGAATGAAGGCGTGCTGTAGATCGACGAGTAATTCATCGTCGGGAACTCAGCCAGCTTAACTCCGTCTTCTGCAGTGTCTTTGAAGACCGTCAATTTGCCATCTTCGTTGCCGATGAAGACTTTTCCGTCTACGACCATGGGTGAACCCCATACGCCGGACATCATGTCGTATTCCCAGAATCGCTCACCGGTTTCGAAATCGATGCAGTGGATAAATCCACTGAGGTCGGCCGCGTAAACGCGATTATCGGAAATGGCGACAGTTGACATCGTACGACGGAAGATCTCTTCGCCTTCCTCATTGACGCCTCCGTAATGCCAGATCACGCCGGAATTCGGATTCTCGGTTCCGGGTTCTCCGATGTCGCCAAGCTCAGGGCTGATATCGCCGGTCTTCGTAGCGTCAACGCGCCATAGATGTCCAACGCCTTCGCCATGTTCGGGATCCTGTCCAACAGACAGCAATACAGAATTGTCAACGAAAACAGGAGTCGCGATGATGGCGTTGCGTGTGCCAGCTCCGCCAAGCTTCCATTTCGTTTCTTTCGGGTTCAAGTCGAAACGCCAGACCTCGTCAAAAGTCTCTGCGTCCAGTGCGTATAGAACGCCATCTCCACCGGGAAAGTAGACTTGTGCTTTACCGTTTACAACTCCAATCGCCGGAGAGCCCCACTGGCCGTGGAGAATCGTGTCAAAGGGTTCGTTGTTTTCAGCAATAACTTCGCCTGTGTTCTTGTTCACCATCAGAAAACAAGGTGCACGAGGTGAAGGAACACGAAGGTGAGCCTCATCAACTCCATTCGATGTCAGCAGGTAAACGTAGTCGCCGTAAACGACTGGAGAGCTCGTTGCGAGGTTGTGTGGGAAAACGCCCAGTTCCTCGATCATGTCAAGGTTCCAGATGATGTCGGCGTCTTTCTTGTCTGAAAGCTCTTCTTCATCCCAGCCGTCGTTCTCGTCGTCGTAGAAACCTTCGGTATCAAGGCACATCAGTTCGCATCGGTTTGTGACGATCCACATGCGATCGCCTTCGATGTGCGGGGTTGAGCAGATACCTTGCAGCGGCCAGTCATTGACGCGACCTGCGGCGAGTTTGTCGCGAGTCAGCTGCCAGAGGAAACGACCGTTGTCACGGCGAAACGCAAGAAAGATTCCTTTGTCGCCTTCGATCTGTCTGCGGTAACGGCTTCCGTTGTTGGTGCCAACGAAAACTTTGTCACCTGCGACAACAGGGTTGCCGTAGGTTTGCGATCCGAGTCTGGCTGACCAGATCACGTTGTGTCCCGTCGCAAGGTCGAAATCCAGTGTGATGTTCTCCTGATCGGAGATCATATTGCGATTGATGGTTCCGCCCCACATTGACCACTCACTTGAATCAGCAACATCACTCGTAGCCGATGTAAGTGTCTGTGCGGCAGAATCTGTTTGTTGAGCAACTGCAGTTGTTGCCATCAGAATTGCGAGCGAAAGCGCTGCGCTGATTCTTAAAACCGTCATGTCTATTTTTTCCCGTTGAGAATTGGGTAGTTGTTGTTGGGTTGAATCTGTCCGCAATCGTAGCTACTCGTCGAACGTGACTTTGACATTGTCAAAGAAGCAGTCTGCCTGAGCGTAGACGTACAGTCCGGGAGACCCTGAAGGATTGGGATACGGATCGACCGCCTCCATTGTCCACTCTTCCGGCTCGTCTTCGTCACGCTGCCAGACCTTTCCGTAGACTCTTGCCTCTTCGTCGGTGACTTCGACCTTCATCTTTACGGTGTACCAGACATCAGGGTCACTTCGGAAACGCTCAACTTGAGCCATGCGGAGTGTGGGTGCCCAGGACCAGATGGCCAGTTCAGCCGTGTTGCCTGCGATCAGAAAGTTGTAGCGACCGGCAAGCAGGCCGATGCTGGGCATCTGCCGCTTCTGTTCGCTCATCATGACGTCTGCCTGAATGACGTAATCGGTCATGTCCGAGGAGCCAAGCAGGACGGTGTGGCTCGGGCGACCTTTGCCCTGTCCCATTCCCGCCATACGCATGACGGTACCGCCCCCTTCCAGTTCGAACGGCTTCATTTTCACATGAGCACGAATCCATGTGGGTGGCACTTGAATGCCGGTGAAACCTTCAAAGTCCCATGACCACTCATTCGAGGAGTTAAAGCATCGGATTCGTGCCTGAGCCTGGACGTCTCCGACACTCGCAACAACCGTTCCGGCGATTTCATCGCATTCGGCAGGCATCGTGATCGTGTCGCCGTTAATCTCGCCTTCCATTCCAGGACCGGCTTCAAGAGTCGGCGCTTCGACGCCGATGAGGCAGCCGTTTGCATCAAACTTGTGAAGTTCGAACTTCTGCGACTCGCCGGCGCCAAGAATGACTTCATAGGGATAAAGGTGAACACTCGCAACTTCTGCACCTGTTTCGGCTTCGTCAGCCAGTGGCTCCAGCTCACCGGCTTCCCACTCCTTACTCGAATCAGTGACGCAGATGGTGCGATCGCGGGTCACAAATACAACGTGACCTTGTGAAATTGCCGGAGACGCCGTGATTTCATCAATCCCTTCTTCCGGATTGGTGGCCTTGAGATTGACAAGGCTGACTTCCTCGCAACCTGCGCGATCGGCTTTCAGAATGTGAATGTTACCGTTGACTTCCATAACATAGAGTTTGCCATCGGCCCAGACAGGAGATCCTTTGCCAACGGTTCCGAGATTGTATTCCCACAGCATTTCTCCGCTCTCGCCATCAAAGGCATGGAGATTGCCCGGATCGGAGACGACGTAAACGACTCCGTCTTTTTCAAGAAGTGCTGTGTAGCCGGCTTTGAGTCCATCAAAACGCCAGACGCTTCCGCTATTAGTGATGTCGCCGGTGAGCGTTCCGTCGATGCACTGAACACGTCCGAAATCAACGTTGTCAATATTGTCTTCTCCGTGGGCAATAAACACGCGCCCAGCGTCGTCAACAACAGGCGTTGAGTTCAAGCCACGTTCGCTCATCCGGAACCGCCATACCGGGGCGCCGGTTCTCGCGTTCAATGCGCAAACTGATCCATCGCCGTTACCACCGATCAAAAGCCGCTGGCCGTTGATCACGCGAACGATAGGCACTGAGTAGTTGGTGTCTTTCGGTGCTTCGCCCGGTGCAGAAATCCAGAGCAGTTCGCCGGAGTTCTTGTCAAACGCGTAGTAATAATGCAGTGGTCCGGGGCCTTTCATATCACCCCAGTTCACGGTCAGGAAACTGACAATGACGCGGTTTTCATCAATGATGGGGGTCTGAGTTCGACCACCGTAACCAGAGATTTTGCCGTAGTCTTCCCAGAGCGACCTTTCCCAGACGACATCGCCATCAGGAGAGTAGCACCTTAGAAGTCCACTGACGGAGTGCATAAAGACGTTGCCCGACTCTTCGTCTCCGACCATAGAGGCCCAGCCGACGCGCGGTGAGGCGATATCAGTCTGAAATACGTTGAACTTGTCGTTCCAGATGACTTCACCGGTTTTCAGGTCCCAGCAGATTACCTGTTCCCGCGAGTGGATCCGTTCTTCAGGATCAGTAAAGTCCTCAGGCGTCCGGCAGTTCAGGAAGACGCGTCCATTGAGAATAATCGGTGTGGCTCGACCTCCGGTGTAGGAGACCCAGGCAAGATTTTTACCCTGAGCACCGTCTTCACCCTCTTCGAACGACCAGTCATCGAGCAGGTTCAGCTCGCGTGAAATTCCATTTTGTTCAGGCCCCCGCCAATGCGGCCAGTTGCTGCTTGTTTGTTGAGCCAACGCGGCCTCACAAACAAACAGTGCTAACATCAGAAAACTGAAGATGTGCAACGCAGTGTTTCTCATTTTATTACCAATCCAAATTTTGAAATCTGGTTAGAAGGTTCAATTCGCATCCCCTGTTGAAGCATTCGGCCATTGGACCGTGTTCCGCCGGAAACGCATCTGAATCAAAAAATATTCGCAGCAGCGAGTCGCTCGAAAGGCGTGGCCGATCAGTTCTCAGGCCGTAGAAATTCCGCTGCTATTGCAGCCTAAAGTTTAATCCGCACTCGTGCCAAATACCATGACAGGCCAAATCACGTTTAGATCACGTAGATTATTGCCCGGGACGGCCTTTACGATCACGCTCTGATCATTCAAGAGTGGAATTCAGGGACTGCTTATGGGACTGATTAGGCGTCACGTGTGAAAACAGACACAATCAGACAGATTGTCCGAAACGACAGATGATCCTGTCACGCGTTAAGAGATCTCCTGGCAGAAAAATCCTTTGTCTATCTGGCAGGCACGGCTGTCATGTACATCAACGCGCCACAACCCGGACAGAACACTGCTCTTCGCAATGATATTTCCGTTTTCAATTGTGCCGTCAACTGCCGATAGCAGTTGCCGCAAGTTTCCAGATCAGTTTCGGACAAAGCGTCTTCCTGTTTCGCCTCGACCAGACGACGGTATTCCACGGATATGTCCGCAGGAAGCCTTGCTTCTGCGGCCGTAATTTCAATCTCAACAACCTCCAGCTCAGATTCTACCACAACAATCTCTGACTTGATCTTCTCGGAAACCTTCTGGTTTTCTGATCTGGCTTTGTCGAGATTTGTCTGTGCAGCTTGAACGTCGGCTTCCAACTGATCGTTGCGCTCGAGTTGTTCAAGAATTTCATCGGAGAGCACTGCGTTAGCCTGCTCGTCAGCGGCGATCTGATCCTTGAGCAACGAGAATTCTTTGTTGGACTTGCACGCGTTAAGCTTCGCCTTCAAGTCTTCGATCTTTGCTTCCCGTTCGGAAAGCTGAAGTTCCTTTTGATCGGCGGCGAGTCGGCCTTTCGTGAATGCAGCCTTCGCGTCATCGAAAACCTGCTGAAACTTCACCAGCGCAGCACCTGCGGCTTTGATTCTCAACGGGCCTTTACGAATCCGCTCATTGAGATCTTTTCTCGCTTTGAGTTTGAGATGCAGCGTGTGCAGGAGGGCGTAGTCGAGACTCACGCGATTTACCTTTCGGGGATACGTTCAGACAGTATCGTACCACCAAAAAAACCGTTGACCATGCCGGCCAACGGTTTTTGTGTTCTGGCAGTAGCGACTGGCGACCGCTAGTTGTTGATTGCTGAAGTAAAATCAGCAAGTGCTTCGGTGCCTTCAAGCACAGTGCCGGATACGAAGCCGGCAAGTTGCTGACTACGGACTGGATTCTGAAGTTTCCTGACTGCCTTCGCCTCAATCTGACGAACTCGTTCCCGCGTGACTTTGAAGATTCGTCCTACTTCTTCCAGGGTGTAGGTGTAACCGTCGCCCAGACCATATCGCAAACGAATAATCTCCCGCTCACGATAGGTCAGAGTCTTGAGTAGAGTTTCGATCTTGTCTCGAAGGATGCAGTTTGAAGCCAGCCGCATCGGATTGTCAGTCGCATGGTCCTCGATGAACTCACCGAAACTGCAATCGTCACCTTCTCCAACAGGTCGGTCGAGACTGACAGGATGACGACCGATATCCATGACGCGCTGGACTTCTTCGATCGGCATGTCTGCCCGTCGTGCGATTTCCTCTGTTGAAGGCAGGCATCGACGTTCCTGCAGCAGTTGCTTCTGAATGTTGCGAAGCTTGGTCAGGACGTCGATCATGTGAACCGGGATCCGGATTGTCCGGCCTTGATCAGCAATTGCTCGTGTAATTGCCTGACGGATCCACCATGTGGCATAGGTGGAAAATTTAAATCCGCGGCGATACTCGTATTTGTCCACCGCACGCATCAGCCCGGTGTTTCCTTCCTGAATCAGATCAAGGAAACTCATGCCGCGATTGCGGTATTTCTTGGCAATGGAAACCACGAGGCGCAGATTGCAACTGGACAATCGCCGCTTGGCATTCTCAAAGGCTTCAAAGTACTTTTCGCACTGGTCCACTTTCTTTGCCAGTCCTCGCGGACTTTCTTTGGCCGAAAGGACCAGACGGGCGAGCTCTGATCGCAGTTTGTTCCGTTCGACGGCGGTGATCGCGTCTTCCCCGGTTTCGGACAACTGCTGACGAATCAATTGCATCCGGTCCGAGATGTTCCGCAACTGGGCGATCATCGGGCTGATTCGACGTGAACGCAGCGACAGTTCTTCAACCAGCGTTACCAGTTTCGTCCGGACAGAAAGGAACACGGTACGTGCTTCTCGTTTCGCGGCCGCAGTCGCGCTCTTGCTGACCAGCACGTGGAAGCTTTTGCGAAGCTTCTTCTGCAGGTGGCTGATCGTTTTGAAGTTGTGCGGCATCCGCGCGAGTATCTGTTCTTTGGTCAGACATTCTGTCAGTGAAACTTTGATCGTACGGTCAAACGGCAGTTCGCCACGGTAGACGCGGAGCAACGTGTCGACAGTTGCATCCAGTGCGTAGCTGCAACTGAGAACAGCGCGACGATAACGTTTACGAGTGATCTCAATTCGTTTCGCCAGAGAGATTTCCTCGTCGCGTGTCAGCAGCGGAATCTCCGCCATCTGAGAAAGGTACATCCGGATCGGATCATCGCTTGGTCGCGGCATCCGGAGATTGATCGGTTGCAGCTCGGATTCTTCTTTGGCGAGATCTTCAGCCGACGGCCCCTGCTGAATTGAATCTGCAGGTGGCTGGTCGAGCAGTTCAATGCCGTTGTTCTCAAGCGCTAGAATCAGGCTGTCCATGCGCTCGCTTCCGCTGGCTTCGTCGGGAAGCGTCGTTGTTACTTCAGCGAAAGTCAGATAGCCCTGACGTTTTCCTTTTTCGAGCAGGTTCTGAAGTGTGTTGTCCCGGGTGGTATCCATTCTTGGTCATCCTCCTGCGAAATCCATTTCGCAATTGACACTGTCGTAAAGACTGACTGGCACAGCATGACCGGAATTCCGTTCGCGTCCGGTTTTGGATTTTGAAGTGGTCAGAAATGGCCGTGTGGTCGCTAAAATGCTGCGACAGCGATCACGGGGAATGTGATCTCCGGCCGTTTCGGATCCAGCTTCCTTGCGGGGTTCCGGAACGCGGCGGACGGGGGGAGGTCCTGCCGGTCAAATTGTGTCAGTCAAAAACGGCGCGGCTGCTACCCGTCCATGGGAGCTGAAAGGCCCTGCCGTCTTCGTGTTTCGTTAAGCAGCTCTTCGAGTTTGCGCGCTTCCTCCTGTTCATCAAGTTCACGCTGTTCGAGACTGGAAATCAAAGCTCGTTTTCCCGTCTCAGCGCCGATGTTGTTAAACGCTTCGATAATTGTTTCGATCTGGTCACGTGGAGATGGCGGTGTTTCGGTCGCGTTCTCCGCGTAGGTGTTTTTCTGCTCTGATTCCTCCTGCAGGAAAAAGAGCAGGTTCCTCATTGATTCAAGATCCTCTTCTATGGAGAGAATAAGATCATCGTAGGTGGCGTCGACACCGTCATGGTAAAGATCCATTGCCCTCAAATAGATCTGCTTGAGCGGCCCCTCGGCGAATTGATCCGGAGCAACGTTTTCGAAAGCGATATCGATCAACTCAACGTTGCCCAGCATCAATTGAAGCAGTTCGACTTCTTTGCGGTCGAGTTGTATCGGGTCAAACGGCTTGTCGGGCGAAGCTGGTTCTTCACCTGTAAT
>JBCCFB010000237.1:0-10186 GCA_039029995.1 Planctomycetota bacterium | reverse complement strand
GCGAAACTCTTTTCCTGTGGTTCCTAGTTCCTGCCCGAGCACGATGTCGTTGATAACGTTCACCATCGGCAATGTCTCAGGATTCTCCTTTACAGCACCCATGAACTGGAAATACTCATCCTGAGTTTCAAAGATTCCGTACGACTGCTCCTCTTCCTCCGGTTTGTCCTGAGCCAGCACGACTCCTGAATAACTGGTTAGGAACAACAGTGCAAAAATCAGAATCGGTTTCATTTTCATCGTTTTCACTTCCTGTTTAATTCTCGCATTGTCTTTGCCGGCGCGGCGCTCAAGGCTGCACTGGATTGACAAGTTCGATCTCAAAAATTTCCAGTTTGGTTTCAATATCAGTTGTAAGAATCCACCATTCGACAAGCTCGAGCCCGATCGGCGTCTGGCTTCCGTCGCGAAAATCTGCAAGTGGAATCTCAAGCACAAAGCGGCGGTCTCCTGCCGGATCAGCCTCAAGTTCACGATGCGTTTCAAACTTTCCGGCGAACCCGCCATTCAAGTTATTCGCAGACAGGCCGACGACGACTTCACAATCCGAATAGGCACGGCCAAGAACTCGCAAAACAGCATCATCGCTGCCGGAAACCGGCGCAGTGGTTGCACCGGCTATCGAGACGATCGCGAGCTGCACGCCATACTTCTTGTCGCTTTCTTCTTTTTTCCTGCCACCTGCTTTGAACCACGGCAACGCAAACAGACTGCCGGAAGATTCATCCCGACTGAATTCATCCAGTTTGGCAAACGCCTCTTCTTTAGTCATCTCTCCGTTGGCCACGGCCTGCTTGAGTTCGCCGACGAAACCTTCGTAACTCGAAATCCACTCGCCATAGACAACATCCGACCCCGGATTTGCGCGCCATGTAGCCAGTGCGGACGGCCGTTCAGCCACATTAAGCTCATCAGCCGTGACCGTTGTTGCTGCCAACTGATGGTTAGCCGGCACATCGGCTGACCGACCGTCGGAATGTCGAGTCAGCGTGACCATTCCTTCATTGACAACGAGTCGCGTTCGCGCAGCGTCTGCCCCGACATTGAACTGTGTCCCGACTACTTCCAACTCAGCCGAAGGCGTGTTAATCAGCATCGGAGCGTCTTGAGACTGAGGCGAAACATCAGCAGACAAGTTGCCGTGCCTCAAGTTGAGCAGCTTCTGCCCTTCTTGCGAAATTGTTGCAAGCGAGCGTCCTGACAGCGTCACCGTTGATGCATCAGCAAACCGAAGCCGAACCCACGCATCCGCGGATGATGATTCAAGCGTTCCACCGTCGAAACGATAACCCGCACTCAGGTCTTCAACCATCTGGCCACTGTCACCGGTCAATGTGACTTCACCACCAAGTTCAACAATCGTGATCTCATCCGACACCGGCTGGAACACAATAAAACATCCAACCAGGATCGCCGCGGCGGTGGCTAAAAGGATTGGCAGCCGGGAAAGCAAAATGTTCCGGCGAATAACCGGAACCGGTTCGTCCGCTTTGACTGACTGCATCACACCGTCAACGAAATCACCGCTCTCACGAGGCAATGAGGACATCACATCGCCGACGAACGAGTCCGCAGCGTCAGACTTTCCACCGGCCACTCCTAGCAACCGATGCATTCGATAGCTGTCTGCAGCTTCGCCAAGCAGTTCCTGATCCTCAAGCAGACTCTGCAATTCAACCATCAACTCGGGGTCGAGTTCGCCCTCGAGGAATGCAGTCCAGAGTTCTTCAAATCGTTCACGAGGGTTCATGGTGTCCCTCCATTTGCTAAGCGGCTTGAATCGCCGGAATCCATTCGGCTTTCAACGCACTGGTGAAGCATTCTACGGATCTTCCAGAGCTGTTTTTTTACGGCCGCAACTGATCGTTCGCACCGGTTCGCCATTTCCTGAAGCGGTATCTCCTCCTCGTAGCGCCAACGCACAAATCGCAGCAGGTGTTCCCCCGTCTGCCCAAGGCACGCTTTCAAATGCTCCAGCCGAACACTCTCGTTTTCATTGGAGGATTCTGAACGAAGCTCAAGCTCCCTGCTGAGCAGGTCCGGAGCATAGCGGGTGTGATAGTCCGCGATCCGCCGCAGACGTGTGGTTTCGGTCTTCAGTTGATAACGCGCAATTGTCGTCAGCCATGCACCGAAATTCGTGCCGGCCCGGAATTCGTCAATGCGAGAAAAAGCGGCTACGAAACTACGCTGAGCGATTTCATCGACATCGACGCCCGGCGGTGAATGGACAGCCAGCCACGTCCTGACTGTTTTTTCGAAACGTCGAACAACCACTTCGTAGGCGGATGAGTCGCCGTCTTGCACCAGGGCAACGGCGTCGTTGAGTTGCTGATCGTTGATAGTTGGTATTTCTGCCATCGGACTACTATGGCAGGTTGAGTCAAAAAGTTACCCATACGAGCTGTCGATTCCCGGAATTCAAGACATATGCTGGAAATTCCGATAGCTCAGCACGTAATTCCACGTTTCTGAGCTCTCTGCTACGTTCTTTTCCATTGCCGGAACCTTCGCCCTCGCATTCAGGGCCGACCCCGTTGACGGTTCTTCGGACGAATCGGCATTCTTGACAACATCGTAATGTCCCCGGAACCGGGCTCGATCCTGATGCTTGCGGTGGTTGTCGGAGCCGGACTGTTTTCGAAGACGCCCGGATTGATGACGCGCGGGTTGAATCGGGCCGTCAAATGAGTTTGGCTACCGCGCCGCAAACGAAGAGCTATGAACAAAAAAAAGCCAGTGCAAATCGCACTGGCTTTTCTTAGTTGCGGGGACAGGATTTGAACCTGCGACCTCGAGGTTATGAGCCTCGCGAGCTACCGGGCTGCTCCACCCCGCACCGATATAATAGAAGATTCGCTGACAGTGGGAAGGGCACTTTCGAATTTTCAGCCAAAGTCGTTTGGCCCTGCTGAAAGACCGTGTTCGGCCGAAAGAACAATGAAGTTTTACGGGAGAATCAGGACTTAGAATTCGAAGCCCAGTTGACGCGCTGCTTCGAATGCCGCAACGCCAACCGAACAGGAAAGATTGAGACTACGGACTTTTCCGGTTGTCGGGATCCGGAGCAGGCAGTCGCCCGCTGAATCGGTTAATGATGATGGCAAGCCACTGGTTTCGCAGCCGAAGACCAGAGTGTCGCCCCGCTCAAATCTGGCCTCGGAGAACGACCGGGTTGCGAATCTTGAAAAGTAAAACAGTCGCGCCGGCCTGTGCTTTTCAAGCAGGTCATCCCAGTGATCCGCGACTTCCCAATCAAGATGTCTCCAGTAGTCCAGGCCCGCGCGTCGCAGAGTTTTCTGGTCAATCCTGAATCCAAGCGGTCTGACCAGCCAGAGCTTTGCGCCGATTGCAACACAGGTTCGTCCGACAGCTCCCGTATTTCCCGGAATCTCAGGCTGGTGCAATACGATGTTCAGAATTGGACCTGTGGCAGTCAATAATCGGGTTTCCGGTTAGAATTGCAAGTGATTCAGCGGTCAGGATATCAAAGACTCAAACCTGTTGAAACGAACAGAAAACAGCCTGCTCCTCGATACAAACAAGTGAATTCGTCGTGGTAGAAATCAAACGAAACAAAACGCGTGAAGTCAAGATCGGCACGATTGTGATCGGGAACGATAATCCTATCGCCGTCCAGTCAATGACCGCAACGAAGACCCAGGATGTCGATGCGACTGTCGCTCTGGTCAAGCTGATGCAGGACGCCGGAGCCGATGTGGTCAGAATCGCGGTAGACAGCAAGAAAGACGCAGCCGCTCTCGCAGAAATTCGATCTCAAACTACCGCAAATCTGTCGGTCGACCTTCAGGAGAACTACAGACTGGCGGAAATCGTTGCTCCTCACGTCGACAAGATCAGGTACAACCCCGGCCATTTGTACCACCACGAACGTGAAAAACCCTGGGAAGAGAAGGTTGAATTCATCGCTGGAATCGCGAGGGACAATGACTGTGCAATCCGCGTCGGCGTCAACTGCGGCAGCGTCGATCCCGCCAAAAAAGAAAAATACGATCCCGAAGACTCGATCACACCTATGCTCGAAAGTGCGTGGGAGCATTGCGCACATCTCGATGAACTTGGATTTACAAGGTTCTGCGTTTCTCTGAAGGATTCCGACCCGCGAAAAGTCATCGAGGTCAACACACGTTTTGCTGAGAAAAGACCCGAGATTCCTCTGCATCTCGGCGTCACCGAAGCAGGAATGCCACCTGACGGCGTGATTAAGACGCGAATTGCATTCGAACAGCTGATCGGAAAAGGAATTGGTGACACCGTTCGCGTTTCCCTGACCGTACCCAACAACCGGAAAGGCGAGGAAATTGATGCCGGTCGCGAAATCATCAAGGACATTTATGAAGGCCGTGTCCGCAGTGTCGTGAATTTCAACGACGACACCCTGAACATCATTTCCTGCCCGAGCTGCAGCCGCGTTGAAAACGAAGCTTTCGTCGATCTCGCCGTGAAAGTCAAAGAGATGACGACCTACGCGCAGGAACACGCGCTGACGATCGCGGTAATGGGATGCCGTGTCAACGGACCGGGTGAAACTGATGATGCTGACCTCGGACTCTGGTGCGGCCCCAACTATGTCAATTTGAAGAAGGGGACAGAGGAACTGGGCGCCTTCAAGTACGACGAAATCCTTCCTCGCTTGAAACAGGAACTGGACAAGCTTATCGCTGCGCAGGTTTGATTCGTTTTGACCTGCAGAATCGCTCGCTAATCGCGCGAACCGGTCGTCCACGCAGGTGTCTGCCCTGAATTCGCGAAAATCGTCATTCCCTTCCGGCGGATTCGCAGTTAAATTTCGGCTGTTGGATATCAACTTCAACTTCTTATTCCAGTACATATCCGGGTACTTTATCGAACGAGCACTCCCTGACCTTCGTCCGCGGTGGTAAGAAAAATGATCAATACACTTTTTTTGCCCGAGCTGCGGGAGATGCTCGCCGACGGGAAGACCCAGGAACTCGCCGATTTCTGCAGCGCTCTCCATCCGGCAAGGGTGGCGGAATTCATGAAAGGCCTGTCCAGCGAAGAAGCCTGGGCAGTCGTTTCCAAAGCAGACCTCGAAACACGAGTCTCTATTTTCGAGTATTTCGAGCCTGCGCGGCAGGTGGAGATCCTTGAGACACAGAACATCGAGGAACTCGCAGAACTCGTCGAGGAAATCACCGATGATGACCGTGTTGACCTGCTGCAGCGACTTGAACCGGAACTAAGAGACCAGTTTGTCCTGCGACTCTCGGATGAAGAGCGTAGAAACTTCCACCGGCTGAGTCAGTACCCCGAAGGTACTGCCGGCGCGGTGATGACGACCGAAGTCGCAAGGCTCAGCGAAAGCCTGACAATCCGCGAAGCCGTCGAAGAGGTCGGACGCCAATCCGAGGAATACGAAACGATCTACTATCTGTACATCGTCGACGAAGAAGAACATCTGCGCGGTCTGGTGTCCGCGCGACAGCTGCTCGAGGGCATGCGCCAGCCTTCGACGCCGCTGAAGGACATCATGGAGACCAACCTGATTACCGTCGCCGCTGACGAGGACCAGGAGGAAGTCGCCAACAAGGTCGCGCGACTGGACTTGCTGGCCATTCCCGTCGTCGACGCCCAGCACCGGATGCTCGGCATCATCACTCATGATGATGTCATCGATGTCGTACGCGAAGAAGCTACCGAAGACGCACATCTCAGTGCTGCTGTGACGCCGCTCGATCAGACCTACCTGCGCACTCCGATTCTCATCCTGACTTGGAAACGCGGAATCTGGCTGACCATCCTGTTTTTCTTTGCCCTGGTGACAGCGATCGCGCTTAAGAAATATGACTGGGCGTTTGACAAGTGGACGTGGCTGGTTTTCTTCATTCCGCTGGTCATTTCAAGCGGCGGAAACTCGGGCAGCCAATCAGCGACTTTGATCATCACCGCTCTATCGCGGGGCCACATCACCGTTAAGGACTGGTGGAATATTGTCTGGCGCGAGCTGGCGATGGGGCTGTTGCTCGGACTGATGCTCGGACTGTTAGGCTACCTGTGTTCGATGTTCATGATCGAAGGCGAGGAACTCGCCAGAAGCGCCGTCTATGTCGTGCCGATTACACTGCTTGCCGTAGTCGTTTCCGGCACCTTGACCGGAAGCATCCTGCCTCTGGTTTTCGAACGGATCGGCTGGGACCCTGCGTTAATGAGCAATCCGTTTGTTGCAGGGATCGTAGACATCGTAGGAATTGTTATTTACGTGAACGTTGCGCTCCTGCTTCTAGGCACTGCTTGATCGCATTTCGTTTGCCGGAATTGACGTGCTCCTCCTTGCTTCGCCGATGACAGAATTTTTGTTCGTCATGGCAAAAACCACTGATCAGCTTTGATCCAACCGGCCCCGTTCAAGGGTGTAATTCAAAGAGATGAAGAAAAACGAATTCTCAATCCGGACTTATTTCGATACCGGCTCTGAATTCGTCGAAGCACTTGAATTCGAAGGTCCGCTGAAAAACACGTTCTATGTCAGTGGCTATATTTCACTGGACATCGACGGCGTAAACCTGAGCAATGCCCTGCATGCGGACTATGTTGACCAACTCTGGTCATACCTGGTCACCGGAATGATGTCGATCAGTAACGGTGAGGACTTCAAGTGCTACTTTCCTGACCAGCCGATTCCCATCAGATTCGAACGCCAGGGCAGGGGACGAGTGAAAATGACGATTGACGAAAAATCGGTTACCGTCAATCAGAATGAACTTTTCACCGCATTAGGAATCGAAGCAAAAGCATTCTTTGAAAAGATGGCCACTCTCGATCCGCAGCACCGGCAAGACTGGTTGGATTTGAGCAAAAAAGTCGACGAAGAATTCCTGGGCGGGTAAAAACGTTTCAACGGCAGAACCTCAATCCACGTGGCGTGTTGAGACAATCTAGCTGTCTGTCGAACACCGGGCTTGATGGACACGAGCCGCCCGGTTTCGTTTCTCTTTTCCTCTTTATTCTTCTTCGCCTTCAGAGCCGTCGCCAGCGCCCGCTGGCACGTCTTCTTCCAGACTCGGCACAAAGTCGTTTGGCAACTCGATGCCCAGATCGGGACGCTGCGGCACCGGGTTGAACATGCCCGGAGGATCGCCCAGTGGCGAATCATCCATCTCTTTTTCCACGACGATGTCACTGCGTGCGATCTGAAGAGCAGATAGATCGGTGGCTGAAATCACGTAGTACCAGCGACCGAATCGCTCGTTCAGCGTGTCAACCGTTTTCTGCCCTTCCTCGATCATCGTGGCGTAGGCCTCGACCTCCTGCTCGAAACGGACCATATCCATGTCAAACTGGACTTTCAAATCTGCGTATTGTGCTATGGCGATCTCATAGTCGACCCAGGCTTGCGGTCGCTCTTCCTCGTCCATCGGAGGCTCGGGGGCACTGTCATCTTGCGCGCCATCATCTTCCGCGCCGTCATCAGTGCTTTCATCCTGCGCGCCTTCGCCGGATTCATTTTCACCAGCCGGTTCGTCAACAGCCGGTCCATCGCCTGCGGCATCGGTATCCGATGACTGGCTGCCTTCGTTTTCCTCAGTATCCAGATCCGATGGAGGCGGCGCGGGGTCATCCATCGGCTCCAGTTCGTCGCCTGCTTCGATTCCACGATCTTCATCATCTTCCGGTGGCAGTTCATAGTCCTCCGGTTTCCGCGGCTCAACCGGTTCGATCGGTCGGGCAGGAGGTTCTCCAAGTAACGCTGGATCAAACAAAGCACGAACCATCAGATAACGATTCCTGACTTCCGCTTCAGTCTCATCCGAATCCGGATCCGCAGTTTCGTCGGCATTCTCTGCGGTGCCGGCTTCTGCTTGCGCGCCGATTTCAATCTCTTCGTCCGAGCCGGATACAACATTTCCAAAATGCAGATAGTAGCGAACCCCTTGGTCGGTTCCGGCTGTCATCATCCCGCCATTGGAAACGACCTGGATTTCCGGATTCTCCTCGAAATCAAATCCTCGGGCCCGCAATTCTGCGCCCACCCTGGCCATCTCCTGCTGAAACAGACGAGGGTCCTGTTGAAGTTCCTCAATCGGATTCAGTTTCAGGTCCGGCGTGATTAGCTGCTGGCCTTTATAGGTGTGCTTGGGACGCACACCGGCGATTTCCAGATTAGCCAGAACTCCTACAAGTGAATTAACAGGTTCCTCAACAAGTTGCTCCTGTTCCTCAAACAGCCCGCCCAGCTGCCACGGATCCATTTCCGACTCGCGCGACAATTCGAGCTTGTCGCCTTGCATCCTGCCAAAACTCCCATCGCCCATCGGCTGACGCTGGTAGTTATCAATATTGATTGAAGTAATCGCCACGGATGCTGATTCAACATCCTCAGGGGTGCAGAACTCCCCGTTGACCAGCACAGATTCGACCGGCACACCGAACTGCTGATTTGACAACTCGCGCGCCTGGTCCAGTTGATCGCGGCTGATGAAATTTCTGCGTACCAGCCTTTCTCCAATCTCAATATCCAGCAGATCCGGCTCAATCCAGTCACGGAACCTTGTTGAAAGATCAATTTCGAATTTGACTTTGTAGGTCTGCTTTTCGTCAGCCCGGCGTACATAGAAATACCGGTCCGGATCGGAGGTATTCTGAATCGCCGGATCAACAAGTCCGGAATCATCTTCCCCCGCCTCTTTGCCGACGATGAAATCAACCAGGACGTTGTTGTTTGAATCTTTCAACGTGATTCTTTTGCCGACACCATCAAGATCTTCAAACTCTTCCTGAAGCGGGTCGACGACGCCGAATTTCTCATGCTCGGTTTCAAGTCTCCCGACCAGGCTCTCCCGGCGCAGGCCGATCATCGAAGTCGCCGTCCGCGCGATCCGTTCAGCGGCTTCAGCAGGATAGTCGTAGTGCGATGGAATCACCCAGACGCCGTCCTTCTGACGAATCCGGAACTCCTGCATTTCGACTTCTTCCGGATCGATGGCAAATACCTCCAGCGATCGCGCATCAGCAGCCGTCTGGAAATCCGGATAGAACTCATCTCCGACCAGTTCGAAGTCAGATGGATTCGAAGGGCTCGTCGTCCACTGCACCAGCCCCGCGACCAGGGCGAGCGCTGCGGCACCGATAACGAATGTGATGGTTCTGGCTGATTCGTTTTTCTTCATAGCTGTTCTTGTCGTTGAAATAACAATCCGCGAACAATACGCCTGTCGAGCACAGGCTCACTCCATCACCGGCAGTTACACTCTCCGGTCTTTCGAAACCGCACTCTGTTCGCGCATCCAGCGATATCCGAGTACGACACTCCCGAGCACAAGCGCTGGAATCGGCGCAAATAATACCGCCAGCCAGCGATGCCACGACTCTTTGACGCTGATCTTGCGGCGAACTTGTGTCTCAAGTTCGTTCAGTTCTTCGTCCAGCTCTTCGTTGAGTTTGACTTCCTGCACCTGCAGTCGCCGGGCTTCGTCAGAAACCTGCTGGACAAACTGACTCACTCTCTCATTCTGTGAAAGCGAGGAGTCTTCACTAAGCTCTTCAGAAGCCTGTTGAAGGCTCTCTTTGAATTTGTCCAGCTCATACTCCATCCGCAGGCCTGCGATCTGTTCGTAGGCACTTACGTTGGCTTCAAGCAGGCGGTTGCCACGTTCAATCTGTGTCAGAGTCCGTGGTGTCGGCCGTCGGTTTCGCAGTTCGACGAAGTCTTCTTTACCGGCCAGGTAGTCAATTGCATTTTGAAGCAGAACAAAATTGTCCAACGGACTCTCCAGGGCCTCGGCCTGCAACTGTGGAATCTCAGTCACGAAATCCAGATCGCAGATATACACGACATTGATATCGTTGCTGCCACCGGTCAGATGGGCCGCAATCGTGTGAGTCTCATTGTCCAGCGCTGTAACGGGAGACGGATTGATCACGATCAGATCTTCGCCGGTCAGGGCACTGCTGGCGGCTGTGGAGATTACATCTCCGGTCCGCGGGTTAAACCGTTCTTCCACCGGAGTCATCGTCAGTTGTGACCAAGGTGTTGTGCCGGACGCAGGGCCAAGAGTAATCAGCGGCTCAAACTCGATTCCACTGTCGGGTCGAGGTGAAATGCTCCCCGGATAAATGAACAACACTTCATTCAAGCCTGAAGCGATCGGATTATCAGGATTGAAAACCTGGTGTGCTTCAACCAGTTCCCCGGCTCGTTCTTCGG
>JBCCFB010000236.1:0-10212 GCA_039029995.1 Planctomycetota bacterium | reverse complement strand
GCGTACCTCGGCGTCGAGTTCAACATCGCCGACACGGGTGACAATTTCGTTCGTTCGCGATTTCCGACCGGGTCTTGATCAACAAGATTCCAGAACCCGGCAGCGTTGCATGTCTGCTGACACTAGACGCAACAGGACTCGTCAGGAGACGGCGATAAACCTGTTCGTTACTTGATTTTTAACCAGGCCCGACTCAATCAAGTGTCGGGCTTTTCTATGCTCACAAACTCTCGCATAAAAAAAGGACGCGTCGGATTCCGACGCGTCCTTGTGATTCTCAAATTGAAATACTCTCAAATTGAAACGAAGAGTCCTACTCAGCCTTCACGCAATAGAGCTTCTGATTCGAACGAATGTAAAGCTGATCGCCACTTACTGCTGGAGTCGCGCTGAACAGACCGTTCTCTTCGCCAAAACTGTTTGAAGCGACGACTTCCAATGAGTCGCCTGCTTTCAGTACGTGCATCGTGCCATCACGCATCTGCAAATAAACGTGACCGCCGGCAACAATCGGCGAACCGTAGCTTCCACCCGGCCGGCGCTGGCCGCTTGCGCCACCTGCAGCAGCCGGTAGCCGGTCCTCAAAAACGACTTCGCCCGTTTCGCAGTCTGCACAGTATGCGATGCCACGTGCGTTCCAGTAAAGGTTGCCGTCAACAACAACGGGAGTCCCGATTCCTGCACGAAGTGGTTCCTGCCATGCAGTATGCGTTGCAGAAACATCACCTTCGCCACCGCACTGAACGGCGACTGCGACGCCACCGCGTCCACCCATCGCTACAACAATCCCTTCGTGCTCGCCAAGTGATGCACAAGTCGTTTCGGTCAGCGGAGAGGCTGCCGTCCAGAACACTTCACCGTTTTCGGGATTGATGCCCATGACTTTTGAAGGCATCGAAGCGACCAGTTCATCACGTCCGTTTGTATTTACCAGGATCGGAGTGGTCCACGAATTCGTGAATCCGGAATCCTCGATTTTCCACGCTACTTCACCATCTGCCTTGTTCAGAGCAACGATCTGATGTCCGACGATTCCGGCATTGATGATGACAAGATCTTTGTACAGTAGCGGACTTGGACCGCCACCGCCCCATTTGTACGGGTCTGAAAACGTGCCGAGGTTCGTGTTCCAGACCTGATTGCCTTCGAGATCAAAAGCGACCGCGCCCGTTTTTCCGAAGAAGCAGAAGATGTGTTCGCCATCAGTTGCAGGAGTCGAGCTTGCAAAGCCGTGTTCAGTGATGAATCCCTGATAGGCATCTTCATCGTTTGTCGAATCGACGGTTGATCGCCAGACTTCCTCACCGGAGTTTTTGTTCATGCAGATCAGATGCCGCTGCAGATCCGAAGGGCTGCCGGGGTTTTCGGCGTCGATCCCGTAACCGGTGTAGCAAGTGATATACAGATTGTCGCCGAGAATGATCGGACTGCTCGAGCCGTAACCGGGCATATCGATCGACCAGAGCAGGTTTTTGTCCGCGCTCCATTCGGTCGGAAGCGCGGCTTCCACAACGCCTGTTCCATTCGGGCCACGGAAACGAGGCCAGTCGTCAGCGCTGGTTACATCCTGAACACCGAATGCGGCGACGACAAACGCCAGCATCGCGACATTACAAACAAAAATTCGAACTCGTTTCACTTGGGTCACCTCAAAGATTGGATAAGTCAATTCCACCGTGCGCGCATTGTCACTGATAAAGGTGAACGAAGAAAGTGGTAGGCCCAGCCTTCAATGCCGCCGGTAAGCCTGCTTACGACATTAGCAGAAAAAGAAGTGCATCCACCCGAATCCCGAAGTGATAGCGGGAGATACAAAGACGGTGTCGCTGTCGTCGGCGCGTATAGTCGCAACGATCAATCAGTTGATCTGATTCAGCTCACGACGCGTCTGTTCGCGGTCCATTTGAATTCCTCTCAGGATATGCATTTGCAGAGGGTCCGTTTCGCCGTCGCTGTTGCCTTCGCTGATATCGCGAGCCGCGTCATTGAGGTGCATAAGAGCTTCCTGCAACGCAACGTCACGTGTATCCGAGTAATCAAACCGCAGTAGCATCGCCAGTTGCTGTCGCGTCTGCGCAAGTTGAACACGCAGGGTCATTTGTTCAGGCACTTGTTCGACCAGTAGCGACATAATGTCAATCGCGTTGCGGAACTCCTCGTCAGCACGGAGTGAATTGTCATCTGCTACGTAGACAAAAGCCAGTTCCCGCGCGGCGACGGCTTCCAGCAGTTTGTATTCAAAAGTTGTTGGAAATCGTTCCGACAACGTAGAACAAGTTCTAATGGCGGAACGCAAATCTGAAATCGCAACCTCCGGCTCGTTGAACTTACCGGATTCAGTCAGACAGTCGGCAAGCTCATACGAGTAGATCGGTCTGTATTCACTGTCAGTCACCATGCCGGAAAGTACCGAGACCGATTCACGGAACGATTCACGTCCCGCCTCGCCTTCGGAGAGCACCGCAAAATATCTCAGAGCCCGCGCATAATCCAACCGGTACTTTTCATTCCCGGGAAAGTCGGCCCATAGATCCGCGAGTTGATCGCGCGCCTCGGCAGAAACATCGATCAGCCATCTCCGGAACTCGCTCTCTTCTTTGATTACAGGAACGTATTTCCGGTGGCGTTCGGTCAACTCTTCAAAAACAATACCGAATCCTTGAGCGCGGATTCGCCGTTCAACGCCTTCTCGGATCCGGTTCAGTACCTGTGGTCCCCGAGAGCGTTGTTGACCAGCGCTGCCCGGACCACCATTGGCAGGTGAAAGATCAAGTTCAAGGTCACGACGTTGGAACGCGATTCGTGAGCGGGCAAACATGGAGGAAATCAAGTTGCTGGTTCGAGCAAGTTCGAACCGGACATCCGGATCCCTGCGGACGTTATCGGGCATTTCCATCAACGTCGCCCTGGCTTCAACGTGCCTTGCAAGGGATTCAGGAATATTGCCCCGCTGTAGCGAGACTTTTCCAAGCTCGTTGAAAGACTGAGCCCGAATCAGCATCAGATCGGTTTCTCCATCGTGGCCCTTTCCCTCGACCCAGCCGACGACGTCCTCATAAGCCGCTTCCGCCTGATCGAGGCTTCCCAGCTTCATCTGAATATCACCGAGACTGCTTTTCGCTCTGGCGATCTTCAGATTCAATTCGGGATCGTTTTCCCCCTGCAGAGCGAATTGTTCGTAATGTTCAAGTAACAGCGCCAGTCGTCTTGTGTCAGCAATGGTCACCGGCGCATCAATCGTTGTTTCTTCCCTGATATCAAATACGTCATCCGTCTCGACCGACTGTTCGGTGTAGGTATCTAGAATCGCGTCATAGCCGTCTGTGGCAAGATCCAACCGCGTGTCGGCAAGCTTCTTCGATTCACGCGTATCCTCAAGCGCCTGCTCGATTCGCATCCTTCCGGCCTGGGCGATGACAGCGAACATCGTCAGGACAAGTAGCAGAAGTGAAAGAGAAGCCGCCAACGCGGGATTTCGCCTCGCCCATTTCCACAGTTTCTCAACCGGCGTCGCACGGCGTGCGGAAATGGCCCTGCCTTCGAGGAAGGCTTCCAGATCATCGCGCATCTGTTGTGCTGATGAATACCGATCCGCCGAATCATGACGGATCGCTTTCATTACGATAGTTTCCAGATCACGCGGAATCGACGGGTTGATGGTTCTCAGCGGCGTCACTTCTTTGGGCTTCAGCCGCTCGGCAATCGTCGTGGTCTGCCCCTCTTTTCCAAAAGCGGCTTTGAGTGCCAGCAACTCATAGAGCGTAAGTCCGAGACTATAAACGTCCGATGCTGCTGATGCTTTCCCCTGAAGTTGTTCGGGAGACATATACATCAAAGTGCCGACGATGTTGCCCGTCTGAGAGGCGTCCACCTGATCATCTTCAAGTTTTGCCAGTCCGAAATCCGTAACCCAGACATTTCCGATCCTGTCCAGCAACAGGTTTTGAGGCTTGATGTCACGGTGCAGGACGCCGTGGTCGTGTGCCCACTGAAGCGCATCGGAAATCTGATACCCGATTGTTGCCACACGCCGCCAGTATCGCGAACCCGAGTAGACATCAGCGTTGCTATTGGCAAGCGGTTCCTTTCCGTGTTCCAGAGTGAACTCACCGGATTCACCGTCGTTTGACTCTCCCCCGGCTGTTTCAACCTTCTCCGGTAATTCAAACGCCCGTGTCTCGGCAAGCTCTGCTTCGGTTAACTGGCGGGTCCTTGCCAGCGTCCGACTTGCGCCGAATCCCGCGTCAGTGGAATTTGAACGAACGGCTCCAATGTACTCATCCAGGCTCACACCATCGATGAACTGCATTGAGTAGTAATGAGTGCCGTTGTCTTCACCGACGGCGAAAACCGGCACGATGTTTGTATGATGCAAACCTGCAGCCGAGCGGACTTCGCGCCGGAATCTTTTCAGCTGCATTTCCGATGTGATCGCGTTCGCGTTCATCACCTTGAGCGCAACTTTTCGTTCCAGGCCTTCCTGGACCGCCTGAAAAACGACACCCATTCCGCCGCGCCCGATTTCGCGCAGAATCTGGTAGTTGCCCAGTTGTTTCGGAATATCTTCTGTTGAGACAACGGGATGAGAAGCCACCGAAGAATCCGCGCGCTTTTTCATCTGTTCCATCAGCGCGACGGTCGGAAACATATCCCGTATCTCGTCCTCCTGCTCCGGCAATCGCTGAACGTATTCACTGACCGATGGATTTTCACCCGCCCTGCAGCGCGCAGAAAACTCGTCCATCAGTTCTTCGAGGGGATCGCGGTTTTGCGGGTCGCTGCTCATCGGTTCCGTCGGTCAGACACGTTTGAGAAAGGCATTCACGAAAGTTCACGAGTTTGGTCAGGATTTAGGACTGGCCCCATCGCCGTCGTCAGTCGTTTCATTGCCCTGAGGTAGCGTTTGCTGGCGGCAAATGCTTCGATACCAAGTTCCAGTGCTGCTTCGCGATTGGAAAGTTCTTCGAGATGCCGCAGCATGATTATTTCGCGGTCAATCTCTTCCATTCCATCGAGCGCTTTGATGAGGATTTCAATCAGTTCCTCTTTGGCGATCACTTTGCTCGGCGTTTCCATCGAATCGACAAAATTCCGCGCGATGGAGATTGAGCCGGTGAACTTGTTTCCCGCCGGTCGCATCGACCGTTCCAGACTGGCATCACGTTTCTTGGTTCCCAGGTGCCGCCGGTGAGTACCGGCAAGAACCTGCGTCGTTAACTGTCTCAGCCACAGCAGAAACGGAACGTTCGGTTTTGCGTTGTACTCGCTGATCCGGCGCTGGACGTCGATCCAGACCTCCTGCAGGAGATCTTCCGGATCCACTCGTCCGACAAGCCGTGTGTCCAGCCGATAGCGGATCATTTTCAGTAGACGGTCGCGGTAGCTGGAAAATACTTCAGCAACATTGCTGTCGCCTCCCTGGAGCTTTTCCAGCTCAGGTAGATTCCGGTCATCCGCCGAAGACGGCTCATTGGTCATTCAGAAATCCGGCAAAACGGGTTCAATCGGTCGCACAATCCATTTTATCAGAAACGTAACGGGCGAAACGACATGAATTATGACTCCCGATCCCGAACTCAATGGTT
Organism: Planctomycetota bacterium; assembly: GCA_039029995.1. GTDB lineage: Bacteria > Planctomycetota > Planctomycetia > Pirellulales > Pirellulaceae > Mariniblastus. Next base: position 4,627 of record JBCCFB010000236.1, on the reverse strand, counting down.
TAACATCTGGGCATGCAGAAATTCCCGGCCCCGAAAGGCGGGACACATGAATTTTTCCGGACTCAGACATTGTCAACCGACTTCAAAAACATCCCTGAAACCCGCGACTGTAAGGGCACCTATGCCTTTGTCAGCCTTGGCTGCCCCAAAAATACTGTAGACAGTGAACGCATGATGGGGCTGTTGAAACTGGACGGCTACCAGCTCGTTTCCGATCCGGAAAAGAGTGACTTCGTTGTGGTTAACACCTGCGGATTTATCGAACAAGCACGGAAGGAATCATTTGCAGCAATTGATGAGATGTTGAAACTGAAGCGTCAGGGGAAGACGCGCGGTGTTATCGTCTCAGGCTGTCTGGCGGAGCGCCAGAAGGAGCAGATGCTTGAAGAGCGTCCGGATATCGACTCATTGATCGGGGTGTTCGGACGCGAAGAAGTCACGAAGATTGCTGACCGGATGCTCGGCAACATGGAAGAACAACGCTCCGTCTTCCAGCCAGCTCCCATCCGCGCGCTGCCGGATGAAAACCGGCTGCAGATTACTCCCAGCCATTTCGCGTATTTGAAGATATCCGAAGGCTGCGACCGGCTTTGCACATTCTGTGCAATTCCAAAGATGCGCGGCAAACATGCAACCAAGCCGGTTGAGCAGATCATTCAGGAAGCAACTCAGCTGGCGGCAACCGGCGTCCGCGAACTGATCATCGTCGCGCAGGACACGACCTACTACGGAATGGATCTATACGGAGAGCCACGACTCAAGGAACTGCTGCTGGAACTCGACAAAGTCGAGGGGCTCGACTGGATCAGGCTGATGTACTTCTATCCGATGTACATCGATGATGACCTCTTGAAAGTCATGGCAGACAGCAAGCGGATTCTGCCTTATGTGGATATGCCGCTTCAGCATGCCGACTCAACAATGCTGAGGCGCATGTCGCGTCGTGTTAATCGCGAAGAAACCGAATCCACGATTTCGAGAATGAGGGAACTGATCCCTGAACTGACTCTCCGTACAACATTTATCACAGGATTCCCAGGCGAAACCGAAGTGCAGTTCGAAACAATGGTGAACTTTGTTGAACGGTTCCGTTTTGAAAGAATGGGCGTATTCACCTATTCGTTCGAACCTGATACGCCTGCCGCAAAAATGGACGGCCATCTGGACGAAGACACCAAGGAACGACGTCGCGGTCAGTTGATGGAGGTCCAGCAGCAGATTGCGACCGAATTCAATCAGAGGCAAGTTGGCACGACTCTCGAAGTCATCATTGACTCCTCCGTTCCCAATCAGCCCGGTGCATGGATTGGCCGAAGCCGGCACGATGCTCCTGATGTCGACGGATGCGTTTTTGTGACCGAATCTGAACACAAACTGAAGCGTGGACAGATCGTTCCTGTCGAAATCGTTCACTATCAGGCTTACGACTTGATTGGAGTAGCGGTCGGCGAACCCAGATAATCCGAACATGGCTGATTCCGGCAAAAACCAGGTGTGGAACGTACCGAATCAGATTTCTGCTGCGCGACTGTTGTTGTCAGTGGTTGTCTTCGTTTTGATTCCGCTGCAGTATTACTGGGCTGCTCTTGCAGTATTCGTCATTGCAGCCGGCACTGACTGGGTCGATGGCTGGTACGCAAGAAAGTACGACCTCGTTACGCAGCTCGGGCGGATTCTCGATCCGTTCTGTGACAAGATTCTGATATGCGGGATCTACATCCTTCTTGCTGTGGAAATGAACGAAGGATTCGAATGGTATGCAAAGATCGCCGGCTGGATGGCAGTCGTTGTCGTCGGTCGCGAACTGCTGGTTACGGTACTGCGCTCACTGATCGAAGGAGCCGGTGGCGATTTTTCGGCCAAGTGGGCCGGGAAACTGAAAATGGGATTCCAGTGTATTGCCGTCGGCGCTGCACTGGTGGCGCTCGCATTGAAAAAGGCGGACGGTGACGCTCCTATTCCTGCCTGGGTCAACTGGACGCTGATCATCTTCGCGTGGGTTGCCGTCGTATCCACCCTTTATTCCGGCTGGCAGTATGTCGTCAGCGCTTCGAGTTTCCTGACGGCGCCGGCAAAGAATGACTGACGACCAACTCCTGTGGCTGTCCAACGGGCTGACGATCGGTCTGCTCACTGGATGTGTGATTCTCTGGCTCCGTTTTTTCCGCCAGCCCTCTGCAGAACGTTCGGCTTTTCTGGCGCCGCGAAAACGCATCCAGTCACCACTTGGACTTGTGGACGTCGGAATGATGTTCCTGATGTGGGCAGTCGGCATCTCCGCAGCCATTGAGCTGGCCGGCAGGGAAACCGTTGGATCGCCGCGCACCGTCGCAATCGTGGGGATAACCCAGCTGATGATGACCGTGCTGACGCTGGGAGTCATTGCGTTTCGGTATGGACCTTCATCGCGGATCATCGGACTGCGATTGCCCGGAATTCTCAACGACGTCCAGCTCGGCACCATTGTTTTTCTGATGGCTGTGCCTCCGATTCTTCTACTGCAGGCTTTACTGGTTCAGTTGATTCCCTACGAGCATCAATCCCTTGATATGCTCAATAATCGTCAGGGCATGTACACCGCCTGGTTTTCAGCCGTCTTAGTCGCCCCGGTCTGCGAAGAGATCTTTTTCCGTGGAATGCTTCAAGGATGGCTGCAACGAATAGATCTGAAACAGTGGTTTGCAGCGCCTCAGGAAGGCGGCTCCGGCGGGCCGCCGTTTGAAGTTATCGGAGGTGGTTTCCGGCATATTAATGGTGACCCGATCGAGATGCCGAAAGAACGTGAAGGGCTCTATTTCACGACCGGCCGATACATCCCTAAACTCGTGACCCGCGATTCGGCCCATGTCTGGCTCCCGATTACTATTGCATCGGCCTTTTTTGCTTCGATGCATCTAGGGCAGGGGCCAGCGCCGATTCCGCTGTTTCTGCTGAGCCTCGTGCTTGGTTACGTCTACCACCGCACTCACAGCATGATCGCCTGTATCACGATCCACATGCTGCTCAATGCATTCAGCATGGCTGTTGGCACGCTTCAGGTTCTGCGTGAAAACGGAGCCGGCGTCGCTATGCCTTGACGGCCCCGGAGCACCTGTTTCAAAGCCTCGTCCCGTTATCGCGCGTTGGTTATCAATCGCGCGCTGGTTGTCAATCGCGCGTTGGTTGTCAATCGCGCGTTGGTTATCAATCGCGCGTTGGTTACAATCCGACGCGAACCTCCTGACCCGAAATTGGAAATAAAAAAATGGCGCTTGGATTCGGCATTGTCGGCTGCGGAATGATCGCGAATTTTCACGCGCGTGCGATCAGCGAAATTCGTGGAACCAGACTCGTGGCATGTTTTGATACCTTCGCATCATCGGCTGAACGATTTGCTGAAGCGGAAGGGATCACCGCGTACAGCAACCTCAAGGACTTCCTGGCTCATCCGGGGTTGGATGTCATCACGATCTGCACTCCCAGCGGGGCTCATATGGAGCCTGCAGTTGCTGCCGCCAATGCAGGTAAACACGTCATTGTCGAAAAGCCGCTTGAGATCACGCTCAAACGATGCGACAGAATCATCGAGGCTTGCAAGAAGAACAAGGTCGTCTGTTCGACGATATTTCCTTCGCGTTTTCACCCGTGCAGCCAGCTGCTCAAACAGGCTATCGACAAAGGTCGTTTCGGTCGCTTGTCTCTGGGAGACGCATTCGTAAAGTGGTACCGGACTCAGGAATACTACGACAGCGGTCAGTGGCGAGGCACGTGGGCGCTTGACGGTGGCGGAGCCCTGATGAATCAGGCGATTCACAGCGTAGACCTGCTGACATGGCTGATGGGCCCGGTCAGCGAAATCTCAGCACATACTGCGACTCTGGCTCATGAACGCATCGAAGTCGAGGACGTTGCGACAGCGACGTTGCGATTCGAAAACGGAGCGCTGGGTGTGATTGAAGCGACAACGGCCTCCTATCCCGGAACGTTGAAGAAAATTGAAATTCACGGGTCCGAGGGCAGTGCAGCGATTGAAGAGGAGGACATTGTCCTCTGGCAATTCAAAAAGATGACGGCGCGTGACAAAAAGATCGCCGATAAGTTTTCCGGCAAAACGGAAACCGGTGGAGGAGCTTCAGACCCGGCCGCTATCGGCCATGCTGCCCACGCGACCCAGTTCCGTGACGTCGTCAAAGCAATCCGGAAAGCATCGTTGCCGGAAATCGATGGCCACGAAGGCCGGCGCAGCGTCGAGATCATTCTTGCACTCTACAAAGCGGCGGAGACGGGAAGGGTGGTGCAACTGCCACTGAAGAATGACCCGATCCTGAAAGCGAGAAAACGCAAATAGTGCCGGAAGCTGCACCAAATTGACCGGAACTTGAGAACGCAGAGGAATTGAAGAATACACTGCAGACTCGTTTGGCTCCTGTCAGAAGTCCAGTAATGCTCGCGGAATCACGGATGCGTAGATAGACGGTATCGCGCGCACAAAAATGAACAGGAGATAACAACAGAGGTGCAGAGATGGCTCTGCTACCTTCGTTAGCTCCTGTCTGGAAATTTCGATGCCTGAGGCATCAATCAAGATTTGCGACTTCGCCGCCGGCCATGGTTGAATAGGCCTGATATACGCCCATGTCAATGTTTT
>JBCCFB010000235.1:0-10251 GCA_039029995.1 Planctomycetota bacterium | reverse complement strand
GCGCGGTCTGGGACACCACGACGCTGGACACGATCTCGCCTGATCCGTCCGGCTTGCGGGCCACGACAGATGCCGCAGTTTCGTCACACGAAGTTTCGATACCCAGCATTAAGTGCGTTTGTTGATTGTTGACGCCAGCCAAGCTACAGACCTTCCTTGAACCGTCCCGGGACTTACGCGGTCAAATACCAGACGAGCGGTTGCATTCATAGGATGGTGGGAGCGCAACGTCTTTTACTTCAGAGGGGTCTAAATTTCTGCGCCGTCGAGAACGGTGGACCAGGTTTCACGAATCACCTTCAGCTTCCGCTCGACGGATCGCAATGCAATTCCCAGTTTGTCCGCGATTTCCTGATTCGCAAAACCTTCGAAACGAAGCCGGGCAACCTCTCTTTGTGTGTCGTCACGGAGCATATCAAAAAGCCTGGCTCGCTGTTCTTCCATCAGCGACAGGAATTCCGGTGTCGGCTCTGAGTCGATAAATCGGTCGAATCCTGCAAGCTGGCCTTCATGCATTCCTCCAGCAACGATGGAATGTCCCCTGACTTCACCACCCCCGCGTTTTTGAGAAGTCTGGCGGCGGATTTGATCAACGGCCTTCATTCCGGAGATTGCAACGAGCAGCTTCCAGAGGTCGTCCCTGTTACCCAGCCGGTCAAACCTTCCTGCCGCGGCACCGGTGCACAGGCTGTGAAAAACGTCAACTGCCACGTCCTCCTCGTCGGCAATGCGTTTTGATGCGTTGCCCAGCTTTCGCGCCGCCAGCTTGGACAGCCGCTGGAAATAGCGGTCCCAGATTTTCTGTGCCGCGTCGTCGTCTCCCTTTTTCAGATCGTGTATCCACGCTGTAACTGAGGACCGGAATTCGTCTTCGTTGCTCATCGTCTCGCCAGCTCTATTTTGGTGGTTCCGGTTGTCGACCCGCGTTCAAAAATGACGCAGGCAAGGCAGGGAGCCTAAATCTTAGACAATCCGTGGCTCCGGCGCAAATCACCTTTTGCCGTTTCGTCACCCGTTTGTCAAATCGTGCACGTCCGGTATCCTAACCACTTGCGGTAATGAGCGTCGGATCAACTGTGACGTTCAACATCAATGCCTGTTTCTGGTCCGGAAAAATCAAGTGTCAATCTACGCCGGTTTTGAGCATATCGTACGGGAAAACGAACCCCTTTCGACTTACACGCGCCTGCATCTGGGCGGCGTTGCTGAATATTTCGCCGAGCCGACAACGATTGAGGAACTGGTCGGTCTGGTCAAAGTTTTTTCAGCGGAGGATCTGCCCATCCGGCTGATCGGTGATGGATCAAATGTCCTGATCCGCGGTGAAGGAGTCCCCGGACTTGTACTTCATTTGAATGCCCCCGTTTTCGCATCCATTGAAGTGGATGGCACGCGGATAAAAACCGGTGGGGGCGCGCGGATGTCGCACTTTGTTTCAACGGCAGTCCGCGAAGGTTTGAGCGGGCCTGAACAACTTGTCGGAATTCCCGGAACCATTGGCGGCGCTCTGCATACAAACACAGGCGCTCATGGAGTTGATATCGGAACGTGGATCGTCTCTGCCGATGTTGTCACACGGTCCGGCGAGTTGATTCAACGTGAAAAGGATTCGCTCAATTTTTCCTATCGACAAAGCAGTTTGAACGAACTTGTTATTGTCAGCGCAACGTTTGAGTTTGAACGGGAACCGACGGAAGAGCTTACCCGCCGTATGCAGAAACTCTGGATCGTCAGACGCGCAGCCCAGCCGATCACCGATCGACGTGCTGCCTATATCTTCAAGGACCACGGCGGCGAGAAAGCGAACGAGCTGATAGAAGCCGCGGGGCTCAAAGGAACACGTGTCGGTGAAGTAGAAGTATCGGACACCGACCCCAACGTATTCGTTGCCAACCCCGGGGCAACTTCTGATGATGTCCTGCGCTTGATGGAGATCGTCAAAGGGCAGGTCTCAGACCGTCTTTCAATCGATCTCGAGCCGGCAATTCAGATCTGGTAGACGAACCCGGTCTCGTGGGCTGGCGTAACTGCAGTTCTACACCCGTACAGTAATAGCGGCGGTCAATAGAAGGCACGCCGTTGCAAGTGGCCGTTCGCAAAATGCTCGTGAGTTCACGCAGCACCCTTTGATCATGCAGCACCCTTGATCACGCAGCACGCTTTGCTCATACAGCACGCTTTGCTCATACAGCACACTTCTGATCGATCTGCGATGCCAATCCCCGCGCCCTCCCTTTGCGCCCAGACCACATAACCGATTCGACAGGATAACTCCCGCCAGCGCAATCGTTCCTGGATCTGAATGAGCAAAGCCCGGCGGCGATTCGATTCGATTTTCATTCTGTGTACAAATGCCTGGAGCAACGGAGTGAAACGTGCGCGACGAAGGTGACTTGCTGGATCGGCTGTCTGAAATTTCAATCCGCGGGATTCTTCTGCATCCTGTCTTTCTCTTCCTGATTGCAACGACGGTGGTCGTAACCACTGCGATTGCGACCTGGGGACAATTTCGAGATGACATCGTTCAGGTGGAAGACTTCCGGCTGGAACCGCGGAACATTGTCGTTTCATCACCACCACCAGCCTGGACTAGCGATGACGAAATCAAACAGCTCGTGCTTTCTCGTCTGGACGACACCGGTGCTTCAACATTGAACGCCGACCTTGTTCCGGGAACGGCAGGGCTTTTCCAGTCAGTCGGATGGGTGGAAAGTATCCGCCGAATTGAGAAAACACGTGATCAGCTCGAAATTGACCTGGTGTACAGGAACCCGGTCGGTCTGGTGAAAATCGGCGGGCAGCGTCCTTGGTTACCGGTTGACCGCGAGGGCGTTATTTTCGATGGAAACCTGGTGCGCGCTTCTCAGCCGGAGTCGAGCGTCGTTGAAAACTTTCTGTTGATCTACGTTTTTCAACCCGAAGTCGCCGGCCTATCCACGTGGCAGCAGTGGCCCGACTCGCGAATCCAGGGCGCGGCACGTATCAGCGAATGGCTCGTTCCACACTGGCAAAGACTTGGAATCAAACAGATTGTAAGCCTGCATGCTCCAGGCGAACCTGCAATGAACGGCGACTACGAACTTCGTCCCCGAAATGGTGACGAGGGCACCGTTATCGTCTGGGGAAACGCTCCCGGAATGGAAGCAACCGGCGAAGCGACTCCTGCTCAGAAGATCGCCGCGATCAACGAGTATGTTACCAGCAACGGTCCGCTGGAGAACGCTCCACAACGCGGCCTCGTCGTAGATGTCCGTTCAGGAAGCCCTGTACTTGCGGTCAAAATACGGACTGCGGGACAACAGGAAATTCTTCGTACTTTTAAGTGACGCCTGGCAAATGACGTGACGCAGGCTCTGGAAGTGCATAGAACCCGAAACAGCATAGACCCGAAACAGCGGAGAATGGAAGAGCCGAAGAGTTTGAATCTGAAAAAACAATCGCGCAACAGTCCAGAGCTTGATAAACCAGCGCATGATTAAGTCATATACCCAAAGCACCCGGCTCAATATGATATCGGGCCAGACGCGACCGAAGCTGTTACCTTGACTGGCGAAATTTTATCGTCGAAGGCTGATCGTCAGCAGGTTTCTCTTCAGCGATTTTCGCTCGCAATTCTTCACGGACAACGGCAAGTTCGGGAGGCGCTTCAATACCAATCCGAACACCTCCTCCGGTTATCCGGACGACTGTCACGGAGATGTTCTCTCCGATCCAGATTCTCTCGCCGACTTTGCGACTGAGCACTAACATTATCGAATTCCTTGATAATCGGCCGGCCAGCCTTCCTGTTGCCGGCTGTTCATTGCGACATGTTGCTCCGTTCGAAGCGATGAAAAGACATGTCGTATTCCGGTTCTTGCACCGGACCGCGGTATCGTGAAGACTAGGCAGGTTTGTTTCGCAACCGCTGGCTTCTACGAGGTTAGCCGTACCTATTTGGCGTAGCAAGCATTCGCCGATAATTCTCGATTTTTTTGCGCCAAAGCACAAAACGCAGACAACGCAGACACCCCAGCTTAACATCTGTCGTGACCACTAATCACTTTGGAGCAATTGCGTCATGTCACGTTCCCGCCAGAGATGAAGTGAATTCGACACCGCCAAAACCGGATTTTCAATCGTTCTGCTGAGCAATCTCGGTCTGATTGCAGTTCTGATCGTTCTGGCTCTTGGACGGACTTCCGTTGTTGATCGCCAAATCAAGGAACTGGCGATGTACTCGATCTACGGTGTTCTATCGGTTGACCTCTTAGGCAAATTGTCTGCCTCGTCGTTCCGGCGGAATCCGGCGGGCGCGGGCCCCTGCTCTTTTCGATCATACTCACGATCACTGCCGGCGGATGCCTGCACGCTTTACTTGAAGGCGGTACTGACATGTCCCCGCCAATTGTGTTCGCCGGAATAGCCTGCTTTGTCATTGGTCACATCTTCTTCACGATGTTCCTGATAAGAGTCTGCAATTACTCGGGTAGTCGATCCATGATAAGTTCGTGTCAGCGCGCCGATGTTGCATTTAAAGTTGCTGGAATTCTATTGGTAGGATTACTCGTCTTCATTTCAATTCTGACCGACGAACATTCCACAACCGAACCCGCTCCCAATTTGACGTTACTAGCCGTGTTCAGTGTAACCATACTGTCGCTAGTCTATGCGGTTGCATTACAGATGATCGAGCTTTCGAATATGTTGAAACGACTCAGAACGACATGGTATCCAGGATCAAAGCACGGACAATCAGATGGCCGATTTTGAAATTGCCTACGGTGAAACAGCAATCCATGAGGGAGGCTACGTCAATGATCCCGTAGACCCCGGCGGCGAAACCCATCTGGGCATTTCACGAGTTCATAACCCGGACTGGGATGGCTGGCCAATTATTGACAATTACAAATCAAGCTATCCCGATGACTTTGTGACCCGCATCAACAACGACGAGGAATTGGTCAAGCTTGCGATGGCGTTGTACAAGGTCCGGTACTGGGATCCGTTTATGGGTGATCAGATCAGGGACCAGCATGTTGCTAACAAAGTCTACGACTCAGGAGTCAATCTCGGCGTCGGCACCAGCGTCAAATTTCTGCAGGAAGGCCTGAACCTGCTCAACCGGAATCAGCAGAACTACGCGGACATCACCGTTGACGGGGCGTTTGGAAACAACACCATGTCTGCGCTGAATGCTTTTCTCGATCTGGAAAACGACCGACCGGACTACCTGTTGAAAATAATGAACGTCATGCAGGCAGCGCGATACGTGAACATCATGAGAGCAGATTCCACGCAGGAGAAATTTGCACGGGGATGGCTCAATCGAGTCGATCTCTGCTAGGCGATCTCTGCTAGGCGATCTCTGCTAGTCGATCTCTGCTAAGCGCCGGCAGCGTCAACCGGCGGCGGGAATGTTACAAACTGCTCAAGCAGCTTTGGGCAGGTAGGGCGGTATCATCCGGCGTTCCAGCTCTGCCGCCAGTTCACGACCGTCAATCGTTTCGTCGATACCAAGCATCAACAGGCGTTCACGCATTTCCGGATTAGCAATCGTGACGTAGGCCGTTTCGAAGGCGTCCCCCGAGTCGACCGAAGACATATGAAACTCTTCCCAGTATCGGTCCCCAAACGGTACTTGATCGCATGCCGGCGCGGCAGCCGCGATGCAGTCCTCATCCGTGTACAGCAATGCCATTAGCATAAGTGGTCTCCTCTACCGAAAAATCAAATCCATTTGCTCTGCCGGCGCCCTTGCAACCATCCAGCGGGATGAGCCGCACTGCCGGAATCATAGTCGAAAACGAACTTTTCCTGATATAGCTTCTGGAAAGCGTCCGACGTTTTCTCTGGTGGCCGTTTACATAATTTTGCTGGAAGTCCATTGATCGCAAGACTAAAACAATCGTCGCGACAATTGCTAGCAAGCCCGTCGATGTCCGTGCTTGTCAGCAGTTTTCAATAGCAGCATGGTGCAATTGACCACTCCAGCCAATTGAACATCCGGACGCGTCAAGACAACGCGAGGATCGCTATTAATCATGGGTAAGAAAATACAGTTCGAGTTCGATGGTTCCAGAATCGAATTCGAGATGAACAAGATTGACCGGAGCAAACTATACGGTTCAAAGAGTGTCGAGGTTCTCGACGATCGCGATCGGAACTGCGAAATGGCAACGCTTGCCGAAGATGGAAAGACTCTGATCGGTATCGGTGGAACCGGAATCGGTTACCTTACCGCTGACGGTAACTGGTCTGATAAATCGGATTTGACGGCCGTGGATATGGAAGGCAATCCGATAACCCCGGTGCCTTCCTCATTTGCTGCACCAATCTTGCTGGAACAGGAGGCAACGATGGAGGACTACCTCGATCACAACATGCGCCTGTTCTACAAACTCGATCACCACGACGTGATTCCAGACGAACTCTCCAAACGCTTGAGTGACGGTGCAATCTTTCTGTTTGACTACAGTTACCGTGGAGGACTGCAGGCTGACACCGGCTTTCTACTCAAGAATGACGACAACGAAATATTTTTTCTTGTCGGTGACAAAACGGGCGTCGATTTTATCGGCCTGCAGCAGACAGCCTCAGTCGGTGACGAAGAGTCGCCTGACGCATCAGAACTAATGAGCTTCGACATGATCTAGGAGAAACCGATGCCGGAAATCAATATCTCCAATGCTGCCGGACGGGACGCTGTTGTAAATATGGAATCAGTAGCAGCACCGTTACGTGTTCGCTGGATCGATGGCAACGGACGCCAGGCGCGAAGCATCCGGTTTTTGAAATCGACCATCGATCATGACATTGACGCTCTCGTCCATCAGTATGAGAAGATCGAAAACGTCGGACCGGCATTGATCGACAGCGATCCGGAAATTGATTTTGAGTCAACCGGCTCTTTTTTGAATATGACATCCCGTGTCTACGTCGACCAGGATCGCGAGCTGGTCCACCGGATCCAGCAGTTTGATGTGATCGTGAACCCCGACGGCACACAGCGAGAGCGCCGTCCGCGCGAAACAGCCCCGCAAAATGTTTCCAGTGAAATTCCACTCAACTGGTCAGGCATCTTTATTAAGAAATCCGAAGTCGTCAGGAAGTTCATTTTCGCGAACAAGATGCAATTGATGCATATCAACGGCCTGACCTACGACTTTCTTTTCGGCATGGCAAAAGACCTGGAAGATCGAAAAAGCATGATGCTGCTAGGCGGTGGTTCAAAAAACAACCAGCCGCTTATCCTGCGTAGGGGCAGTGTCCCGTATCGAGGCTTTCTTGAAGGTCGCACGCGCGGTGACAAGTACGTCCTGCTTCTCCACCTTTCAAATCTCGAAATGAAAACACCGGACGCCACTGAGGGAGAGAACTAGTGTCGCTGCTCGTAAAGTCTCTCACGGAGATCAAACTCGGAAACTACGGCACCGCCGCTTCGTCAGCCCTGAGCGATCCGAAGCTGCTTCCGCAGGTCCAGAACTACAAACGTCAGGTCGCATCGAGAATGATGCCTCTGGATCGGAACGATATTTCTCGAAAAATCCCGGAAGCCTCTTATCTTGTCAGTCGAAAGATTGATGGAGAGTTTACCGTTCTGATCTATGACGACGGCGAGCTTGTTTCCCTGAACCCCGGCGGCAAGGTCCGCTTCGGACTTCCTTTTCAAGAAGAAGCAAAACAAATTCTAGATGGTTCGAACATCCAGCAGGCGATGATCGCCGGCGAACTCTATGTCACCAACGATCAGGATCGCCGTCCTCGCGTGCATGATGTAGCCAGCCTCGTCCGACAGCCGGATGATGTCGAAGATCTTCAGAGAGTCCGCTTTGCCGTTTTCGACTGGATACAACTGGACAGCGAACCGGTTGAGCGACATTACGATGACATCTGGAAAAAGATCGAAACCACTTTTTCCGGAGGCAAGCTGATCCATCCCGTTGAAACAGTTTCGATAAAAGGCCATCGCGAAATAACCGCCCTGTTCAATCAATGGGTCGATGAAGAAGGTGCAGAGGGCATCGTTGTCCGCAGTGAAACGGCCGGCAACTTCAAGATCAAACCTCGCTACACCATCGACGCGCTCGTTATCGGGTTCACAGAGTCCACAGAAGACCGGCAAGGCATGTTGCATGACTTGCTTCTTGGAATAGGCAGGGATGATGGAACCATCCATCTGCTCGGTCGTGTAGGAGGAGGCTTTTCCGAAGAGCAACGCCGGACGATGCTAAGCGACCTCAACGACATGGTGGTTGAAAGCGAATATGCTGAAGTAAACTCGGATCATGTCGCCTACCAGATGGTGGAACCGAACTGGGTCGTCGAAATCAGTTGCCTCGACCTGATAGCGCAGAATACGCGAGGTGGGCCGGTCAACAGAATGGTTTTATCGTGGAACAAATCCGCCTCACAGTACGAAGTTGTGCGACGCATGCCACTGGTGAGTGTCATCTCTCCCCAGTTTCTAAGACTCCGCGAAGACAAGGACTTCAAAACTTCGGACATAAGAATCGGCCAGATTACTGACATCGTTCCGGTTCCAATGTCAAACGTAGTGGCCGCGGAAATGACGCTGCCCAAAAGCGAGGTGCTTGAGCGGGAAGTCTACACAAAGGTATTGCGCGGCGAGACGATGGTGCGGAAATTCCTGATGTGGAAAACCAACAAGCAGAACGAAAGTGAGGACTTTCCAGCCTTTGTCATTCACTACACGGACTTCAGTCCGTCACGGAAAACACCACTCAATCGTGAAGTCCGCGTCTCGAACTCGCAAACACAGGTCATCGCATTATGGCACGGTTTCAAAGAGTCATACATCAAGAAGGGCTGGGAACTCCATTCCCGAAGTGGAAGCTTCGTCATTGATGTAGAATCTGAGATTGCCGCAGCAGCGAATCCAGCCGGGGACAACGATTAGAAAAACAGACGTTTGTTTCGCGCAGCGGTCCTCTACCTTCTCTCGAATGAAGCAGCCGCGAATTCAAAGAACTTCGATACCGTCGCCACGACCGGATTTGACACTTGACTCGTTTCGTTGCGTGCAGGCAAAGTCCAAATGCCGCTTCGTGTTTTCCTGCAGCAATTTCACTGGACCTTCGATCATCGTCTTGCCAATTCCGAAAATAGAGGTGTGGTCGCGTACCGGACGCGATTACCGGAAACCTGTCGAAGTCTGACGGCCCTTTTTCTATGGCTGTGTCGGATCGAAAACGAATCTTTCAATAAGTTTCGTGCATGACATCCGGACTATCCCGTTGCGCTTCGAGACACGTGCAAAAACAAATGTAGTGTGTTTTCACCAATCTTTCGCATCACGATTCGGCAACGCACAATTCACTGCCTGCCAATGAATCAGATTGTTACAGGGCGACATCTGAAGCGATTAACAGAGCAAACGTCGTGTCCTGGCGACAAAAACACAGAAGAGACTCACAGGCACGAGTCAAACTCCGGGTCAAAGATAGGGCCTACCCTCTCCACAAAGCAATCGAACAATCAACTCGAACATCCGGTGCCTTCTTACCCCATCACCAAAGCTAAGCCGGCAATCATCGCAACAGAAAACCTGTAGCTCAATTCTCGCAACCTATCATAGAAGTAATGATCGGCCTTTTTGTGAGTCAAGAACGGCGACAGGATCGAATTACCGCAGCATGAAGAAAAATATGCTTCGTGACGAAAACATGACGCGTTGCAGCGTTCCCTCCTTCACTACAGCAAACTCGCAGATGAAAACGATAAACCTCTGCATGAAATGGCTTGCCATTGCACTGCCATTGCTGTTTGCCCTTCCCACAGTCTGTGTAGCCAACGACCTATCGGATCAGGAGATCCAGCAAATTCTACAGGCGGGGGGACTGACCTCCGTCGAGCTCAAAACGGATCTTTATTCTCTGCAGTTCGATCACACCGGTACGCCGGAACACTTGCTCAGAGTCGGTGCTGCTGAAAATCACATAAATACCCACCGCCCGGGAAATGGATTTCAATTCCATTTGCAGCAGAACGGACAACGCACAATCGAAAGTGCAACTCAACTGGCCCGCAGTGGGGATGTGCTGGTCGCTCACCACCCCGACGTTACGGTGGTTTTTGCAATTGCAGAAAAGAATGACTATCTAACCCTCGACCTGAATCAGGTAATCGAGCGCAATGGCAGCCGGCTACTCGAAGTTAGGTGCGAAGTCCTGTCATCGCTTCCAATAACCTTCTGGTCACTCGATGTTATGAGTCGGCCGCACGAGCATGGGACTCGCTACAGCATTCACT
>JBCCFB010000234.1:0-10283 GCA_039029995.1 Planctomycetota bacterium | reverse complement strand
CTTCTGGGAACTGTTACGATGCACTAACATGACTCGTTCACCGTCCTATCCAGCGCTGAAGAACCCATGACCACTGAAACTGCTCTGTACGATCGAGAAAAACTCATTGCACTCGTCCACGAAAAAGCCCTCGAATTCGGGGATTTCACTTTGGCCAGCGGTGAAAAGGCGAGTTTTTATCTGGACTGTCGCCGCCTGACGCTGGACGGCCAGGGTGCCAACATGGTCGCGGCCGGAATCCTTGAAAAGCTGAAAGACAGCATGCCTGATGCTGTCGGCGGAATGGCAATCGGTGCCGATCCGATTTCGGCGGCAGTTATCACGGTCGCATGGCAAAACGGACAAGCCTTACGTGGCTTAATTGTCCGCAAGGAAGCCAAAGGACATGGAACCGGACGGCAAGTCGAGGGACCGGTTCAAGCCGGTGACCGGGTTGTGATGATGGAGGACGTGGTCACCACCGGAGGAAGCTCGCTGCGCGCTATTGCGGCTGCTCGGGAATTCGGGCTTGAAGTTGACAGGTTGATTGCGATTGTCGACCGCGGATCGAATTCAGCCACCGTTTTCGAGGAAGTCGGAGTTCGCTTTGATTGTCTTCTGCACGCAAATGAACTCAATACAGAGCAAGGCAGCTGATCAATTGCCCTGCAAATGCCGGATTCCCGGCTCACTCTATCGAGTGTGATTCTCTTCTGTAATCGCTCAACTCAGCGAAACCCTGTTGACGATTTCCTGCAGCTGCGCTTCGGTGCGCGGTAACGATCGACGGTTGTTCCGGTAGGCGAGTCATGGCTGACTTTACGGGTTTGTAAAGCTGAGACGAACCTGCTTTTTGAGCCGAGGGTGGTTAGTGTTTTTGCGCTTTTGCCGTGCAGTTGAGGTTGATTGCATGGGTTTTCGTGACGATGACACTGGCAGATATGGCGAGGATTCCCCGCGTGCTGATGACAAGTACGCTTGTCATGAAACTCGCAGTAATTTGAGTCTTCACGACCGAACCCGTTCCGGTGCCTGAAACAGACAGGTAGAACTCTCCGGAAACGGCAGTTGAACACAAAAAGGAGTTTGTGATGAAACGTTTTTGGCACTCGTGGCTTGCGTTGATTGCTGCCGCTGCCATGATCAGCCCGGCAGTCGCACAAACCGGTTACAACGGGTCCTCACCGATCGGATCGTATCAGTCAATCCTATCGCGTGCCGGATACCAGACAGACGTACCTGCACCGGCTCAACCCCGGATGCCTGCGGCTGCTAACGTTGCACCGATGGATCACATGTCGGCCCCTGTTCAGGACATGACCGCACCGGGAACCCTCGGTGGTTATTCGACGCCGGGCTCGGTGCACTATCCGGGTCCGACTGGCGGATCCTACGGTGGCGACATGGGCTGGACTGACTATACCGCATGTGGTGGTGGTGACGCAGGATGCGGCACAGGCAACTGCGGCGGCTACAACTATGGTGGCTACACCGACTACGGTGGAGGCGATTGCTGGACAGACGGCATTGGCGGCGGTCTGAAAGGTATGGGATTCTGCGGCTCGTTCCGCAATATGTTCCGCGGCAACTCATGCGAGCCCAAGAACTACGTTTTCGGTCTCTCGGCGTTGTACTTCCAGCGTGACTATGAAGACGGGCGTTTTCTGTCTTCCGACGGAGCAGGGGCCCGCTACTATTCTGACGATGCTGATCACGGCACGATGAACGGTATCGAAGCCAGCCTCACACGTCGAGGTTGCAACGGTTACGGATGGCAGATGCTGTACTGGGGCATTCCTCAGGAAGACGTGCAGATACAGTCTGCCGCTGGTCCGCTGACGAGTCAGCTGACCGGACTTGATCAGGTCTACTTCGGCGCGGCCGATGTCTACTCGATCTACAACGCGGGAACTGTCCACACCTTTGCTCGTTCGTCAGAGATTAACAACTTTGAACTGAACATGCTTCGCAATGCCGGGCGATTCGGCGACTGCGGTCAATGTGGAACCTACGAGTTCATCGCGGGTTTCCGTTACTTCAACTTTGATGAGAGATTCAACTTCTCAACGGACTATCCGGGTTCGACTCCTCCGACTCTGGACTATGACATTGAAGTTGAAAACCAGTTGTACGGTTTTCAAGTCGGTGGTCGTCGCGAGTACTGCAAAGGCCGGATGAACTTCGGGCTCGGCACCAACGTCGGTATCTTCAACAACCGCGCTGAATCGAATCAGAGCATCATCAGCGGAGGGGGAGCCTACCCGACTTATATCGCAGGGCCGAATGCCGGCACTGACTTCAACTTCAACGACCGGAAGAATGATGTTGCCATCATCGGCCAGATTGATGCCAGCCTGATTATGTGCATCTCTGAACGTGCCCGCGCTCGAATTGGTTACCGTGCTCTGGGCGTATCAGGCGTCGCACTGGCGGTTGACCAGATCCCATACGACTTTACAGACGTGCAGAAGCTCGAGTCAGTTAACACCAACGGTGAGTTGATGCTTCATGGCGGCTACTTCGGTATCGAAATCGCCCGCTAGACATCTGCCTTCGGGCGGAGTGATGACAAAGACAAAAAGCCGTGTCCTGTCGGGACACGGCTTCTTTTGTTTTGTGATTCCGCTAAAGCGCGATCTCACGCATCGGCCGTTAGTTCTTTAGCGGCGCGATCGTGCAAAGCATCCTGCGAGCCTGCTGTGATGGTTTGCTCTCGACCTTGCCGTACTCGGACAGCTGTTCGATGACGCCTTCCATTACCTTGCGTCCCTCTTCGATATGCGCCATTTCGCGACCGCGGAACAGCACCGTTACCTGCACTTTGTCGTTGTGCTTGAGGAAGTTGATGGCTTTCTTGACCTTGAAGTCGATATCGTGCTGCCCGGTTTTGGGACGCAATCGAATTTCTTTCAACTTGGTCTGATGCGCTTTGTTCTTGTGAATGCGCTTGCTTTTGTCGTACTTGAATTTGCCATAGTCCATGATCCGGCATACTGGCGGATCTGCTTCGGCAGCGACAATGACTAGATCGAGCCCCTGTGATTTTGCTTTTTCAAGGGCGTCTTTGGTCGGAATAATTCCGAGCTGGTCTCCGTTTGAATCGATGACACGAACGGGTGATTTACGAATGTTCTCGTTAATCGGCGGCACGTCGGCTCGTCGCCTACGTGGATTTCTACGGTCTATTGCGATTGTGCATTCTCCTGTTGGTAGAGGTTCCGTTTTCCGGACGACGCCCCAGTTTTCCGGTGATTAGCCGCTGTGACACCGTCCACGATGCTGCCCGACGAAGACAGCGGTGGACTTACTTGGTTTCGATTATCCGCGAAATACGCAGTCTAAGTCAACTGAAATCCACTGCCGAAACCTCGCAGGTCCGGATGATTGACGACAAACTGACTACCGCCTTACACCCCGAATCTGCGAATTTCCGGACAGCATGGCAGACGCGAAACGGGCGGAAATGTTCGTTGCTTTCGTTGATTCCCCGATATGAATACCGTTTAGCCGCTTCAACGCCCTGCACGGGATCGCATCAATATTCCCCGACGGCCGAGCCATCGCTGGCTCCAACCGTGTTTCTAAAGGTCTGACGGACCTGTTTTTCAGCCACTTCAAGCTGGAATTTCTTGATGGCGTCATCGATGCTCATTGTGGTCTGCTCACCATCGACTCGATCCCGAATCGAAACGGTGCCGGCTTCTTCATCACGCGGGCCGACAACGATCAGGTACGGAATCAGTTCATGGCGCCCGTCACGGATTTTCGCTCCGAGCTTTTCCGCCCGGAAATCACCTTTCACTCGCAGACCGGCCGCACTCATCAGATGCTTGACTTTGCGACCGTACTCTTCTGACTTGTCACTGACGGTCAGAATCCGCGCCTGCTCAGGCGCCAGCCATAGTGGGAACGCGCCGGCAAAATGCTCGATCAATAAACCGACAAAACGCTCAAGTGATCCGAACGGAGCGCGGTGAATCATGATCGGGCGATGAGCCTTGTTATCAGCGCCGATGTACTGAAGCCCGAAACGCTCGGGCAGGTTGTAGTCAACCTGAACGGTTCCAAGCTGCCACTTTCGTCCAATGCAGTCTTTGACGACGAAGTCAATTTTCGGACCGTAGAAAGCTGCTTCACCGGGGTCCTCGGTGAATGGCTTGCCAAGCGTAGTCGCTGCCTCTCGACATGCCTGTTCAGCAAGGTCCCAGTTATCGGGGTCGCCGACGTATTTACTGCTGTCCGGATCGCGAAGACCAACCCGCACCGAGTAGTCCTCCATCCCCATGGCGCCGAAGATGATTTTCACCAGTTCGATGCAGCCGATGAGTTCATCCTGAAGCTGATCCTGAGTTACAAACAGATGCGCGTCGTCCTGAGTGAACCCGCGCACACGTGTCAGTCCACCGATTTCCCCGGATTGCTCCCAGCGATAGACAGTACCGAACTCATACAATCGAATCGGCAGGTCACGGTAGCTGCGCTGTTGTGATGAGTAGATCGCGACGTGATGCGGGCAGTTCATCGGCTTGAGTAGAAAGCCCTCAATCTCCCCGCTTTTCATCTTGTCTGACAGGTCGTCACAACCACGCCCTTCTTCCGCCATCGAGCGCAACTGGTCTCTCTCCACCAGCGGCGGATACTGACTGTCCTGATAGTAGGGGAAGTGGCCACTCGTTTTGAAGATCTCGAGCTTGCCGATGTGTGGCGTAAAGACCTGATCATAGCCTTGTCGCCTGAGATGCTCGGAGATGAAGTCCTGTAGCTGCTGACGGATGAACGCGCCTTTGGGAGTCCACAGAATAAGCCCCTGGCCGACCATCTCGTCGATGTGAAACAGTCCAAGCTTCCTGCCAAGAACACGATGATCGCGCTTTTTGGCTTCCGCAAGTAGTTCAAGATGTTCGTCAAGATCCTTCTGAGTGAAGAACGCAGTTGCGTACAGCCGTTGCAGCTGTTCGCGATCCTGATCGCCCTTCCAGTACGCCCCCGCGATTGACAACAACTTGTAAGCACCAATCGACTCGGGCGAAGGTACGTGAGGACCACGACATAGATCCAGAAACTCACCTTGCTGATAGAAGGAAAGAGTCGAGTCGTCAACCAGCCCGGTTTCGATATGCTCGACCTTGAAGTCCTGCTGCATCTCGCGGCAGATTTCGATCGCTTTATCGCGCGGCTCAACGATCCGTTCGAATGGCTCGTCGAGTTCGATGATCTTCTTCATTTCCGCTTCGATTGCCGGGAAGTCTTCTTCGGTAAGCGGCTCTTCCATCATGAAGTCGTAGTAGAAGCCGCTATCGATAGTCGGACCGAAGGCGAGCTGAACGCCTTTTTTCAGTCGCATTACTGCGCGAGCCATCACGTGCGCGCAGCTATGTCTCATGGTTGCCAGGGCGAGCGGGTCTTTTTTGGTGATGATCTTGAGAGGGACTTCCGAGTCCGAAATTTCATGGTCGAGCTTGACAGGCTGCAATTCGATTTCGCCCCAGAGAGCATCTTTGGCAAGTCGTGAGCCGATGCTTTTGGCGACATCTTTTACTGAGACAGATCCTTCAAATTCCTTGACGCTCCCGTCAGGTAGCAAAACGCTGGACATGATTATCTTTCTTCGGCGTTTAGCGGCCGAACGCCTGGGGTACAGATCCAGTCCGAGTTCGTCCGCAATGGGGCCAGTATAGAAGAGTAGACAGAGTACCGGAACGCCGGTTCGCGCAAAGAGGAAGAGGGTAAGAGCACCTTAAAATGTGGACAGCGGCAATATGCGGCTTGCGGCGGGGACATGGATCGAACCAGTGTCTCCTGGCTACCGGCCTCGCCTTTGGTCAGCAGCTTGAACGGAACCGCCATTTGCTCAGTTTCGGCAGTCGAAACATATCGAGATTAAAGAGAAAAGGTGGCAGGATATTTCGAATGGATCATTAGATCCCTTTCAGCTTGAGGTAGTTCACCTTGCCGTTGGGGAGCATGTAACGTCGTCGAGCGAACGCTGCTGCCTTCTCCTGACATTTGTTGAGGAACACATCCAGTTCGCCGCGGCGATAGTCCATCACGTTGATCCGGCCGTTATTGCGCGTGGCTCCCTTTCCGGATTCACCTTTCTTGTATCTGGTAGTACAAGCGCCACCTTTTTCGAAGGTATGCCGGAGGCCGAACACATGGCCCAGTTCGTGCACAAAAGTACTCGCCGCGCAGTCGCGATCCACGACAACAGCGTGCTTGCGCCACCCCGGATATCGCGGAAAGAATGCCTTGCCGCACATGCCTTCCGGCGTACCTTTTTTGAACCTGGACTTCGCAACTTTCCAGTCATCGACAACAAGCATCACGAGACAACCATTGACGATGCCTTTCGCTGAATTGTCGAAATGCCTGTTCATGAACCGGCTGTAATCGACCTCGCGATCAAACACTTTCGTTCGAATCTGCTTTCCGTTCACCCTGGTCCGGCGAACGAATTCGTACTTGATTTTCAGCCGCGGTTTCATCGCAAAGATTTTTTCTGCGAGGCGGACGCGTTCCTTGATCCATTTTTCTACAGCCGCATCAGGAAAAGCGCTCTTGTCCTGGGTGATCACGAAACGGAGCTTCAAATTGAAGTCAGACAGTTTGAGTGCCCGCCTGGCCGTCCGCTTGATTACTCCGCCTGTCTTGACGGCCGCGGTTTTAATGGCCGAGCCCGTTTTTCGTGCCGTTCGTTTTACGCCGCCGCCAACTTTGCGCGCCGCCTTCTTCACGCCGCTTCCCGTTTTCTTCGCGACATTCCTGACACCGCTGCCGGTTTTCCTTGTAGCCTTTTTGATGCCACTACCCGTCTTCTTTGCGGCTTTCTTGATTCCGCTTCCCGTCTTTTTCGCAGCCTTCTTGATGCCGGAACCAGCCTTCTTCGCGCCGCGTTTGATCTTTGAGCCCAGGTTCCTGAGCTTTCTACGTAGCTTTCCCATCGCTTTCCCCTTTTGAAGTGTGGTTTTCTGTTCAGAAGAACTCCTCCTGAAGCCACACGTTCAAAGGCAACTGCCGCGCCTGCTTAGTGATGCGCAATTGATCGCAGCAGGGAAAGGTAAATGTCCTTTTGGCGGAAAGTGGTAATCAATATAGGCTTGGAAAGACTGATGTCACCAACGATGTGACACAGCTATCGACCACGTTCGTATCCGGAATGCGACTGGACCAGAGCTATCAAGTGATCGTTATGATTGCGCAAAAATCGAGATGATAGCGCGCGACGTTTGCTTTATCGCGATGCACGCCGTGCACATCTGCTCATTAGAGAAACCGGCTAAACAGAAAAGTCAGCTTTGCGGTTCAGCCAATCTGGCTTTGAGACATCATCCATAAAATCTTCCGGATCGATCCCGAGTCCGTCTGCAACACGGTTGATATAGTTGAAGTAGGAGATCACTTGTACCGCGAGCGTGATTTGCTCGTCATCGAGATCGACGTCTTTCAGCCGCTGAACGTCTTCCTCGGTCACTTCACCGGGAGTCAGAGTCAGCTTGATCGCGTAATCACACAGCGCGCGATCCTGCTGGTCGAGTTCGCACTCCCTGTAGTCAAAGACCAGTTGTTTTGCAGCCGCTTCGTTTCCGGACTCCTGACCGAAGTCCCTGGCATGAGAAAGCGTTCAGTAGAAACAGTCATTGGCGTTACTGACCACCGTCGCCAGCATTTCTTTCTGCGCCCCGGTCAGTGCGTTTGGCATTTTCATCAGGGTGCCATAGAACGCCATCGACGAATTACAGCTATCGGGATCGTGACACATGATCTTGATAATGTTGGCAACGTAGCCGGCTCGCTTCATTGCCGCATCGTAGAGCATCTTCAGTTTGCCGGCCGCCTGCTCCGGCTGAATCAAATCGATAAACGCCATCTTGTCGTTCCTGACCCGCTATTTTTTCCAATGGAGTGCGGCCTTCATCCTGTCGATCACGCTGAGCCTGTCAACAAGCCGCCGTGATCTTATTGCCCGAATTTGCGAACCTGAGTGGAGGACAATTTGTCCAACTGCCGGCCGGGCCATTCAAGTTCCGGCTGGAAAACACCGATATTCAAACGGTCGAAAGCGGTTACAATAGCGACCAGCGAAATTGCGACTTGCGAATCTTCAGCGAGTCCGGCAAAATCGCAGGTGATGGAGACGGAAACCGCTTTCGTGAAGGTCGGGGCTCTGATTGAGCCGGACCGGAGTGATTCGGATCTGTCTCCAGATAAAAGGGCGGTTAGCTCAGTTGGCTAGAGCGCCACGTTGACATCGTGGAGGTCGTTGGTTCAAGTCCAATACCGCCCACCTTGACGCGCGGACGAGCTTCATCATGCTCGTCCGTGCGTTTTTTATTGGAGTTTTGCACTGCTGTGCTTGCCGGTGCAGCGTCGGATATGGCGTCAACGGAGTCAATGGCGGCGCATTTGGCGTCAACTTTTCCGCTGACTCCGTTACTGATTCCAATGTCACTGTAGTCTTCGTTGCGAACCAGTGCGTAGTTCTTCATGGCCGTTGTGGCACTGTTGCCCGACCATTGACATGCTCGCCGCAGTCCGTACTGATCCATCAGATCCGTCTCTGCCGTGGCTCTGAGCGAGTTCCAGAAGTTCACCCACGACTGGTCGATCCACGGCTCGACCTTGGCCTGCTTGACGATCTTCTTGGCAGTCGTGGCCGGATTGGAATGCTGCCGAAGGTTCGGGAATACATACAGCTCCCCTAGGCTTGGCATTGCAGTCGAACACCTGTTTTCAAAGGGAATATACGGCGTATCGCATACAATTCAGTCAGTTTGCGTTTGTGGTGTAATTAAATTCAGGCCGAACCAGCGTGGTTGCCAATATTGGCAAAAAATAGGCTATGGTGGCTGGCCAGCAATTGACGAATGGAGGGCTACTGCCAACCCAAGAAATCCTCCTCGCGTGCCGGTCGTCTTAGAACGAAACGGAAGCGAATCCGAAGTTGCAACAGTGGTACCGAGTTAACGGTCTGCCACCCGGAGCCCAGCTCGGGATTGATGCCACCTCAGGTGAGGTACCTGTCGAGAGATCGAATTAAAGAATGTTCTCTGACAAGAATCACACAACTACCAGCGTTCTTTGTTTTCCGCCGTACTGACCAAGTGAGATGTAGTAGCTAGGACTGGCCGGACGACTAGAGAATTGCAACTGTGATCGTTCGATCTGAAGTACGGAGTTGAACACTGGCAAAAGCCAGTGGCACCCGATCTTCTGTCCTCAGTGCCACACCCGCCGCTAGCCAGAAATTTTGGTCAGCGAGTCCTCCTAATCGATGCCGATCCGCAAGGTAGTGCGATCACCTGGGCGGCAATACGCAATCAGAGGCACGATAACAACGACGGTGACATTCTGTTTCCAGTCGTATCGCTTACAACGGACGCGATTCAAAAGGAGATCAAGCTGCTGGGCAAAGACTTTGATAGCGTGATCATCGACGGACCGCCAAGGATCAACAAAGTCGTAGCTGCCACGATCATGGCCAGCGACATGGTCGTCGTTCCGATCCAACCTTCGGCCTATGACATATGGGCGACGGAAGAGATCAACGAGATGATCGAAATGACCAAAGAGACAAGGCCCGAACTCAAGTCTGGATTCGCAATCAACCTCAAGATTCGCAATTCGGTTCTCGGTAGGGACGTGCACGATGCACTGGAGAAATTTCCGAGACCGATCCTCAAATCAGAGGTCTGCAGCAACATGGCGTTTAAACGCTCTGTCGGTGCCGGCAAGACGGTTCTGCAGACAGCCCCAAAATCAGAGGCAGCCCGCGAAATCATGGAGCTCGCCAACGAATTGCTGGAGGCAGCCGATGAGTAAGAATGACTCGTTTCCCGACAAACCATCACAACAGTATTCACCTCGGGTGACTCAAGCCTACGAGGGCCTGATTTCCAGGCAAGAGCCGACCAAGCGTGTTTGCATTGACCTGCCACAATCACTTCACACTCGCATTAAGATCGGATGTGCTCAGCAAAACGTAAGTATCTCGCAGATCCTGCGTGACTTTCTGGAGAAGAAGTTTCCCGAAGTCGATTAGCCAATCAGCTCAAAAACGTGTTCTCGATATCCTTCCAGTGACTTCAACTGTTCTCGGGTGCTCGCCTACCTGAAACTCTATGGACGTATCTCTGCGGCCAATTCTCGGCGATTAATTGGCATGGTGGCTGCAGTGGCAGTCAACGCCGAATCTGAGGCCATCGACTCCTAGAGGCAGTTTCAAAACTTTGACTGGCTAGCAAACCTTCTGTTTTATTGTGCGTATTTGAGGTCGAAAGGAGACCTCAATGTCAGACCGATCCCGT
>JBCCFB010000233.1:0-10331 GCA_039029995.1 Planctomycetota bacterium | reverse complement strand
GTCCGGCCTCACGGCCAAGATCCGCTATCTGCTGGAGGTGTCGGGGCCGCCGGGGGTCACCGGGCTCAAGGAAGACTGGGACGAAGAGGGCAACCTGGACTTTGCTTTCAGTGCAATGGGCTTCACCATATCCGGCAAGGTCGTCACTTGTGACAAACAGGTAAAGGTCAATGGCGATCTACCCTTCGCCGCCCTGCCATTTCGGGGCATGATCGAAGAGAAGATGGCGGAAAAGATTCGCGAAGCGATCGCCTAGCGCCCGCCTGTAATTCGATCGCAGCTGGTTTACTGAACCCGCAAGACAGCTCTCTATAGCCGCTCTCAAGAGCCGCTTTCAAGCAGTTTCCGCTATTCGACGGTAACGCTTTTGGCCAGATTCCGTGGCTTATCGACGTCACAGCCGCGAGCGACTGCAATGTGATAAGAGAGTAACTGCAGCGGAATTGCGGTGACGATCGGCTGCAGAATACTGTCAACCTGCGGAATGTAAATCACATCGTCCGCAACTTCGGCAACTCGCGTATCCGATTCGCATGCAATCGCGATAACAGGACCTCCGCGTGCTTTGATTTCCTCAAGGTTTGACATCACCTTTTCATAGATGAACCCCTGTGGCATTACAAAAACGCTTGGTGTCTGTTCATCAACCAGCGCGATCGGGCCATGCTTCATTTCAGCCGCAGGATATCCCTCCGCGTGAATGTAGCTGATCTCTTTCAGCTTGAGCGCCCCTTCGAGTGCGGTTGGAAAATTGTAGTGGCGACCGAGATAGAGAAAGTTGCTGCAGTCGGCGTACTTGAGCGCGATTTCTTTGATCACATCGTTCGACTCAAGTGCCTGGTTGATGTGCTTCGGCAATTCTTTGATTTTAGAAATAATAGTCCGCCCGGCGTTGTAGCTGACGTGACGCAGGCGTCCGAAATACAGCGCGAGCATTACAAGGGCGAGGCACTGTGAAGTATACGCCTTGGTCGACGCGACTCCGATTTCCGGCCCGGCGTGCAGGTAGATGCCTCCATCGGCCTCCTGAGCAATCGTACTTCCCACGACATTACAGATGGCAAGTGTGTTGTACCCTTTCCTTTTCATTTCGCGCAGTGCACCGAGCGTATCGGCAGTCTCGCCGGACTGCGTGATCGCAAACACCAGCGTGTTCTCATCCATTGGAGGATTCCGGTAACGCAATTCGCTGGCGTATTCGACTTCAACGGGAATCTGTGCGATCTCTTCGATCAGGTACTCACCAACCAGAGCAGAATGCCAGCTGGTGCCGCAGGCTGTGAAGACAATTCGTTTGACTTTCTGCAGATCCTGCGCGCTCATGTTCAGGCCGCCGAAGACTGCCGTCGCGTCGTCTTCGCTCAGTCGGCCGCGCATCGTGTTTGTCAGAGACTCCGGCTGCTCGAAAATCTCTTTGAGCATGTAGTGCTCATAATCACCAAGCGATACATCGCCGGCTTCGATTGCCAGTTCCTGAATATCGTGGCTGATCACTCCCTGATCGCGATGCGAAATCTGCAGGTTGTCTGCCGAAATTGCAGCAACCTGGTGGTCGGCCAGATAAACAATTTTGTCGGTATAGCCGACCAGCGGCGATGCGTCGCTGGCAAGGAAATGCTCGCCATCGCCGATCCCGATCACTAGCGGGCTGCCGAGCCTTGCTGCAAAGATGACATCCGGCCAGTTCTTGAAAACGATGGCAAGACCGAAGGTGCCTCGCAATCTCGCCAGCGCGTCCTTGATACCGTCGACGGCCAGATCAACGCTAGTCGCCGCCCCGTTTGACGCTGAATTCAATCGTTCATTGACACAATCCGCGATCAGATGGGCAACAACCTCGGTGTCAGTTTCCGAATTGAACGGGTAGCCCTTCTGTTTCAGGCCCGAACGCAGCTCAGCGAAATTCTCGATGACACCGTTGTGCACCAAGGCAAGAAATTCCTCGCCACCGACATGGGGATGAGCGTTGGCAACCGTCGCCGCACCATGTGTCGCCCAGCGCGTGTGCCCGATCCCGACTCCACTTCGGCTAGGTGCAGTGGCCAGTGCTCCGGCCAGTGATGCAATTCGACCGACCGAACGGGTTATGTTGATCGTGCTGTTCTCACCGATCGTGGCTGTTCCGGCACTGTCATAGCCGCGATACTCCAGACGCCGCAGGCCGGCGACCAGAAAATCCTGAGCAACCTTGGGGCCGACATATCCAACGATTCCGCACATACTTTCTTCCTGTTATCCAGTTGTGTCTCTTGAAGAGTATCGGTCGAAAAGCAGTCCGGCGACATACGACGACACAATGTATGGTTTTTTCAGCTTCATTTGTCGCGCACAATTGCTTACGGCGCATGTCATGAGGCTGTGATCGAATGTTCCGGAGGCAGGCATTGAAGGGCAGGGCGGAAAGAGCAGGACCGGCCGGTTCAATGCGTCAAAATATCGTAGCCGAAAACCGGCTGCTTTTTTAGTCGCATCTATCCAGGCACGATCTGGGAGGCGGCCCTGCACTAACTACGACCTGAACTTTGCCTCTCCCGTCATTACGATCAACGCAACAAGGCGGTTCAATTTTTCGCATTCCAAACATGTGACCCGTTAATGAATGAAGCAGAAAAGAGCGACGAGCCATCACGCAGCGACCGATCACTTCAAGAACATCTCGCTGAAGTCGTGGCCGTCGGAGACGAATTGACCAGCGGCCAGAGACTGGATACCAACTCCCAGTGGCTGTCAGCGCGGCTATCAGATGTGGGAGCCCGAGTGGCTTTTCATACCACCGTCGGCGATGACCTTGAGCACATGATTGCTGTGATCCGTACAGCCATGAGGCGCGCCGACATCGTGGTTCTGACAGGAGGACTTGGCCCGACCAAAGACGACCTGACACGACAGGCGATCGCGGATGCAGCAGATGTGGAACTTGAGTTCCACGAATCAATCGTGGAGAAAATTCGCAGCATGTTTGCGAGGTTCGGCAGAGAAATGCCGGAGACAAATCGTATCCAAGCGTTCTTCCCTTCCGGTAGCTCGATTATCGACAACCCCGAAGGTACGGCCCCGGGGATTGATTTCGTGCAAGCTGGCTTGGCCGGTGAAACTCAAAGCCGGCTTTTTGCTCTACCGGGCGTTCCTTATGAGATGAAGCAGATGTGGGAGTCCCACGTCGAACCCGCGATTGCTCTCATGATGAATCAGAACAGTGTCATTCATCATCATGTTCTACGTTGCTTCGGCGTTGGTGAAAGTCAGGCGGAAATGATGCTGCCGGACATGATGCGTCGTGACCGTGAACCTCGAGTCGGAATTACGGCCAGCAAGGCGACCATCTCTTTCCGTATTTCAGCACGCGGTTCAAACCGGGAAGAATGTCTCGAACTCATGCATCCGACGATTCAGGAAATCCGGGAAACAATGGGCGAAGTCGTTTTTGGTGAAAACGACGAAACCTTGCATGGAGTCGTCCAGCGACAACTCAAGGATTCCGGTCTGACAATCGCCGTGGCTGATTTTCATTTCGGTGGCCATTCCGTTCACCTGCTGCAGTCGGAAGACGACTCTTCAGTTGTAGCCGGTCACCTGCTCGTAGAAGAACCGGTTCAATCGTGGGTTGATGCCACCGGGTCAAGCCATACGCTTGCAGATGCGGCGATCAAGGCAATGCATCAGTTCAATTCGAATATTGGAATCGCGATCGGCCCGCTGGCGCCGAACGAGTCTAATCCTTTGACCGGCACCTACCATGTCGCTCTCCACCATGCCGGAAACAACAGGCTCAAGAAGATGACTCACGCCGGTCATAGCTCAATGCGGGATATCCGCAGTGCGAAACACGTATTGAATTTCCTACGTCTTTACCTGCTCGATCTGGGATAAGGAAGCGCGTCCTTGGCTCAGCCGGTGATCTTGCCGATCGCACTTATCACCTGATTGATTCCCCAGCCTGCTGTCAGCAGAACAATTGCGGCTCCAAGAACGTTGGTAAAAATCCCATTGGCATATTCGCCAAGTAGTTTCCGGTTGTTCATCACGACGAGGAGAAACACCGAAACCACCGGAAGGAGCAGGCCGTTCGCAAACTGGGCGACGATAACGAGTTGAGCCGGACTACGTCCTCCCGGGAAAGCCCATACAGCAATCAGCCCCAGAACGATCACCAGCGTGAACACAGCGCGGAACCGGTTGTCGGAAAGTCTCGAGTCCCACCCCAGACATCCTGCCGCTGCATAGGCAGCAGCCAATGGAGCAGTAATCGCGCTGGTCAGCCCGGCAGCAAGAAGTCCGATTCCGAAAACCCATGTGCTCGCCCCGCCAAGTACCGGCTCCAGTTGTTTGGCAATATCGCCCAGTGACCCGACTGTTTTGGCACCATCAAATGCCACGGCAGCCGAAACAAGAATCGCGGCGGTGATCAATCCTCCAATCACGATCGAAAGCACCGCATCAATTCTTGATCGCTTCAGGGCCGCTGCTTTGTCTTCTTCGCTGCCCCAGGCCTGTGCAACAGAACTGCTATGCAGGAACAGGTTGTAGGGAACCACCGTCGTTCCAACCAGCGCAACAACCAGCAGTGCTGATTCGTCAGGGAACTGCGGGTTGAAGACTCCACTGGCGACCTGGCTCCAGTCCGGGCCGGCAGCAATTGCCGCAACAATAAACAATGCGCTCATGGCGACGACCAGGACGATGAGAACGTTCTGCACAAGCTTGAATCTACCGGACATCAGCAAGGCCCAGGCGATGACGGCAATCGGGATCGCCCACCAGCGATAGCTGGTTCGCGGCACAGTAGCGGCAGCTTCCGCGCCAACCTGCACGTCTGCAATTTCCTGTGCGTCGAAGATATCGCTCAGCCCGGTCGCGGCACCGGTAATGTTACCTGCCTGATAGGCGGTGTTTCCAAATACGATAGCCAGCAACACAAGGGTAAAGACCAGAATCCTTTTCCATGGTGATTGGAAAGTACTGCGCAGCGACATTCCCAACCCTTGCCCGGTCACGGCTCCCAGCCGGGCGGTCATCTCCTGCAGGATGATAGTGGCCACGACAGAAAACAGGACTGCCCACAGGAGAGCGTAGCCGAATCCCGAGCCTGATCGACTAGCCGTTGCGATTGTGCCTGGACCGACGAACGCAGCCGTCACAAGAAACCCGGGCCCGAACAGGCTGCGTTTTTTTTCCATCTTGAAAGCCTCAACTGATGACGTCTGGAACTTTAATTGCCCGGTAACCAATCAGCCTGCCGGAGCCGTCTGCTGCACGAGTTTGCTGATCTGCTTGAACTCAGGAGAGCCTGCGGCTTCACACCACTCAAACAGCACGGACTCTGTGGTGACTGGAACAGCACCGGAATTTTCCAGCCGTCGCAAAGCAGTATTGTGATCAAGTTGCGAACGGGAGCCGACCGCATCCACACAAATGAAAACGTCAAAACCTGTCGCCATAAAATCAAGCGCTGTCTGTCCGACGCATACGTGGGTTTCAATTCCGCACAGAACGAGATTTCGGATTCCGAGGCCAGCCAGTTGATCGATCATTGCCGTACACTCGCGGCAACTGAACATCGTTTTTTCCGGCAGCGGGCCACCGTCACCGGCAATTTTCGAACGAATGGAATCCACGGTCAGTCCGAGTCCTTTCGGATACTGCTCCGTTGCATGCACCGGAACGCCAAGAATGCCAGCGCCGTCAATCAACCGGCCGGTGTTCCATTGGATAGTTTCTGCACCATCAATATGCGGCAGCAAACGCTCCTGCAGATCAATCACCAGCAGCGCTGAATTCCCACGACTCATCAGTAGCGGACTTCGGGAACGGATTTCTGAAGGGGATTCGGCGTCGTTCATGTGCGCTCCGGCGTGCTGTCCAGACAAAAAATCAGACACGATTTAAGCCTTCATTCTAGCGGCATGCAAGACACGCGGGCTCTGCCACTGGTCTGCTGGACACAAAAGAGTACCATTGAACGATTGTGACCTGCCGCAAATTCGGCGGGAGGAATTTTTGCCACCGCGGCAGTGAGCTGAATCGGTATGAAACTACATGCAACCACCATCCTGACCGTTGAGCACAACGGCTCTGTCGCGATGGGCGGAGACGGACAGGTGACACTCGGATCGGCCGTAATGAAGGCCGATGCGATGAAGATCCGCAAACTGCTCGATGGTAAAGTCCTGTGCGGTTTCGCCGGTGCCAGCGCTGATGCATTTGCCTTGATGGAGCGGTTTGAGGCTCAGCTCAAGGATTCGCCGAACAATCTTGCCCGCGCGGCGATCGAACTGGCAAAGCAATGGCGCACAGACAAAGCATTGAGACAACTTGAGGCGCTACTGACAGTAACCGACGGTGGCACAACGCTGTTGATCAGCGGCACCGGCGACGTCATTCAGCCTACTGACGGCATCGTCGGAATCGGCTCTGGCGGTAATTTTGCCATCGCCGCTGCAAGAGCATTGAAACAACACAGCCAGCTGACCGCGGCGGAGATTGTTCGCGAGTCACTTTTGATCGCCGGGTCGATCGACATCTACACCAATACCAACATCATTGTCGAAGAGATCACGACCGCTTAAGTGATTTCAATCAGAAAAAGACATGACCGAAAATAAAGCTGAAAATCAGCCACAAACACCGCGCGAAATCGTCAAGGAACTCGATCGACATATTGTCGGCCAGGCAGATGCCAAACGGGCCGTAGCCATCGCGATCAGAAATCGCTGGCGACGCCAGCAACTTGATGATGAAATGCGACATGAAGTCGCTCCGAAAAACATTCTGATGATCGGTTCAACCGGCGTCGGCAAAACTGAAATTGCCAGACGCCTGGCCAGACTGACCAACGCTCCCTTCGTCAAAGTCGAAGCCACAAAGTACACCGAGGTCGGCTATTACGGCCGCGATGTGGAAAGCATGGTTCGCGATCTGGTTGAAAACGCAATCGGACTGGTGCGATCTTCCGAAAGAGAACGTGTCAAGGATCTCGCCAAAGAGAGAATGCACGACCGGTTGCTGGATCTGCTGTGCCCACGACCAGTCCAGTATGAATACTCCGGCATCAAGACGGCTGACGGGGAATCTCTGAAAGTCGAAAGCAAGGACGAAGCGGATTCCTACGAACGCACACGTGAAAAAATGAAAGCAATGCTTTCAGCGGGCGACCTCGAAGATCGCGAAGTCGAAATGACCATCGAACAGCGCAATGCGCCGATCATGATGGGAGCGATGGGCGGGGGTAATATGGATATGGATGTCGATTTGCAGGGAATGTTCGACAAGATCATGCCCAAGAATCGCGTCACCAAAAAAATGACCGTCAAGCGTGCACGTGAAGTCATCTTTGATCAGGAGTGTGACAAACTGATCGATGACGACAAGATCAACCACCGCGCGATCGAGCAAACAGAGAATCTTGGAATCATCTTCCTTGACGAGATCGACAAAGTCGTTTCAAGCGAAGGCAAGGGTGCCGACGTTTCGCGAATGGGGGTTCAGCGCGACCTGCTGCCGATCGTCGAAGGAACAACAATTCAGACAAAGTACGGATATGTGAAGACAGACCATATCCTTTTTGTGGCCGCAGGCGCATTTCACCGTAACCGGCCCAGCGACCTCATGCCTGAACTTCAAGGTCGCTTCCCGATTCGAGTTGAACTCGATGATCTGACGACTGCAGATTTTGTCCGCATTCTGAAAGAGCCGCGCAGCTCGCTGACGAAGCAATACATCGCTTTACTGGACACCGAAGGTGTCGCCCTGACATTTACCGACGATGCGATTGACGAACTTGCGTCTTTCGCCAGCCACGTCAATCAGACGACGCAGAACATCGGAGCCAGAAGACTGCACACCATCCTCGAGCGCCTGCTGGAAGAACTTTCGTTCGAGGCGCCGGAAATGAAAATGGGAAGCGTCGAGATTAACGGTGAATATGTGAAACAGCGACTGGGCGAAGTAGCTGAAAACGAGGACCTCAGTCGCTTTATTCTGTGATCTAAGCGGGCTACTGGCTCACGCTGCGACCGCTGAACGGCGTGAATCGCAAACCATGCAGACCGGTTCCCCGGCGATTAGAACTGGATTGCGTTGAGATCAACGACTGGATCCCGGAGGAATTCGTAGGAGAAGGCTCCCAGAAGTTCGCCTTTTTCGACCGCATGGCACTGCAGGCAACTGTCAGTCGCGGTGATCGCTCCGAGCATTACAATCCTGTTCGGCGTCGCAGAATGAACGACTTCATCTCCCGCGCGCAGCTTCTCAAGCGCGTCCATTTCAAAAGCGTTCAGATTGCGCCGCTCAACGTCGAGACCTGCCAGCTCTTCCATGTCCGGCAGTTCGTCGGTCACGTAAACCCCCGGTTCATCGTGAAGCAGCAGACCAACAAGTTCGAGCCGGTTCAGCTTCCACCTGACGTCTGCACCTTGAATTTCCGGATAGATTTCCAGCAGGCTCTCGGATGACATTCTCCGGATATCCCCGAGCACACTTTCGTCCATTCTGACGCGATGCGCCTCAAATCCAGCCACTTCATCGAGACCGAGTACCAATCCGGTCGTGGCGGCAGAGGCAAATCTATCCACCGCATCATGGTGAAACGATTCAGCCACGTAAGTTGTCGGCAATCCGTTTTCGTTGAGCGACAAACTCCGTGCCCTGTCGATGTTTCCTTCAGGGGTGACGACTGTTTTAGCAAGATCAACGAGGGGCTCACTCAATAATTGTGAATCGACGGGTACGTGATCGATCTGAGCGATACCGTATTGAATCGGAAGATCATATGGCGAGATGATCCTGATTCTTCGCAGCCCCTGGCCGGGTCGGTTTATGAAATCATTGACTTCGTTTGAGTGCAATTCCCGCAAGGCAAGTACGCGGCTCGGCTGCGAAAATGACAGGAACGCAGGATCAGATGTTGTTACTGCCGGCTCAGGCTGACCCTCTTGAAAACTCATCCGCTCACGAATCGATTCCATTGGATACATCTCGCGAAGTATCTCAACGGCCCGGCCGGCTTCCTCGGGCGGAAGCTCCCCATCCGGTGCAAAGTAGACGGTTTGTTCACTCTCAATTGCTTCCAGCAGCTCTTCAGCAGTTCTGGGCGGTTCAGGCTGGCGGAATACGAGTTCATGATCA
Organism: Planctomycetota bacterium; assembly: GCA_039029995.1. Taxonomy (GTDB): domain Bacteria; phylum Planctomycetota; class Planctomycetia; order Pirellulales; family Pirellulaceae; genus Mariniblastus. The sequence goes on along the minus strand of JBCCFB010000233.1, from coordinate 1,208 downwards.
ATCAAGTCATCTACGTTGCCTTCTTGTTCCTGAGTCGCCTCTACCTGCTGCTGCTCCAACTCCTGGAGAGCAGGTGCGGCTGACACGGCAACACCGGCCACGATTGCAGCCGTGCTGATGATTGAGACGAAAGAACGGCGTGATCGGTTGAACAACATTTTCCTGCCTTTTCGTAGTGCGAAATGTCTCGATTCCAGTGGGATGCGCGAGCAAACGCCAAAGTTCCGGCCATTCCGGCAAAACAATATCCGATCGATATTGACTGTATTGTCAAAAATTCATCAATCTGTGGCCAGCTCTTATTCAACTCTTGAGAACCATGCTAAGAACCCTAAAACGTTTGACAGGAAAAAAGAAGCAGGTTGCAACGGCACAAAGTCCGATGCCGATCGGGCTCGCTCCTGAAACGGAAGACATATTTCGTCGTGTCCACCCGTACACGATGACTTCTGCCGAGAGAATCGAAGCGCTGTGCAATGCGGTAGACTATGTGTGCAGCGCAGGAATTGCCGGAGACGTTGCGGAATGTGGAGTATGGCGCGGCGGAAGCATGATGGCTGCGGCATTGAGGCTTCTTGCAAACAACAGCAATGGGCGCGGACTCTATCTCTACGACACATTCGACGGAATGTCTGAGCCGACCGAAAAGGATGTCGATCATACAGGTAACGCTGCACAGGATTTGATGCAGCAGGATTCTTTTGATCGCGAGGACAGCCGCTCCATCTGGTGCGTTTCCCGTCTTGAAGAGGTACGATCGAATCTCGCCTCAACCGGTTACCCTGAGGACAGAATGCAATTTGTTAAGGGGCGTGTTGAGGAAACGATTCCACGGACGATCCCTGACAGGATTTCCATTTTGCGTCTCGATACAGACTGGTACGAATCAACTCGCCACGAACTTGAGCACCTATATCCGAGGCTTGTCGATGGCGGCGTTCTGATCATTGACGACTACGGGCACTGGCAGGGATGCCGAAGAGCTGTAGATGAGTATTTCGAGAACTCAGCCAAACCGATCCTGCTAAACCGGATTGACTACACCGGCCGGATCGCCGTGAAAGTTGCCTAGAGGCAGTTTCAAAACCGTCTCAAGATGATCATTAGAGCGGCAAGTTTAGCAAAGCCGAGAAAGAGGAACGAATAGAATTCGTATCTGGTGACAAGCCTTCTGAAGTCGTGTAGCCAGCTGATTGTTCTTTCGATCT
>JBCCFB010000232.1:0-10368 GCA_039029995.1 Planctomycetota bacterium | reverse complement strand
CATCGAGCGGATCATCGTGAAACGATCGTTCAACTGGGAAAGCCGCGGCAGATTTTCGGTGAACTTAATTCCCGGAATCCTTGTAGCGATCGGAGAGAAAACGCTCTTTACGTTGTCTGGAACGTTCTCTTTGGGGTCCCAGAGATCAAGATGACTTGGTCCGCCTTGAAGGTAGACCATGATGATGCTTTTTGCTTTGTTCCAACCGCGCGGTGTTCCTGCATCGGCAAGCTCCTCGAAATGGGATGCATTAGCCGCCTGAAGTTTCAGCAACGATCCGAGCGATAGCCCGAGCATTCCGCTGCATCCGACTCTGAGAACGTCACGTCGGGTGACTTTCAGCTCACGGTCGCAAAGGTCTTTGCCTGGTTGTCCTGTGATTCTGAACATGATTTATTCCGGCTGATCGGTTGGAGTTATCGGTTAAACAAAAACGAAGGACTATTGATCAAAGCCCATGTAAGATCCTGGGCCGCGGTGAGTCGCTGGTTGCCAAGCTGCCGCTCACTCATTTGAACGTCGGACACAAGGGTCGTAAGTCTTGAATCGGGAGGAACAGGCCTTGATACACGTTCGAGTTTTTCGCGTGCAGCGACAATTTCGGGAGCAATGTCGAGGGGCATGGATGCTTGCGCGACAGCATCTTCAAGCTGCTTTAGTCGGGGATCGCTTTTCTCGAACGAAGCTGCGATCAGTTCATTCAGCTCATCTGATCTACCCTCAGCAGGAGAATTCAGAGACGTGATTACTTCTTCCGGAAGGCTAAGTCCCGTCTGACCTGAATAGTTGGTCAACGAAATACGGAAACGTCCGATCTGGTGGTTCTCATCCCAGCTCTGATGCATCTTGAAGCGGAACAAGGTTCCGTCTGCAAACCCGACCGGTAGTTTCAACTGGTAGGTTGCCCAGTTGACCTGGCCAAAGCGAGGTGACGTTGCCCAGCCCTTTTTGTTTCCGGGCTTGCCATCGAAGGTCTGTTCAATCGCAAAGTTATCCTGTTCGAAATAAGCAATTGCTGAATCAACCTCTACCGGTCGCCATTGATCAGGCCGGTCAGGGTGAGCAACTTCGATGGAAAATTCCGTAAGCACCAGGTTGCCGTTGACCGCTAATCCCGGCCCGTTTTCCGGCAGGCTTTCATCCGGCAGAAGTTCCAGGCGAACGCCCGTGATCCCTGCAAGTGGTATTTGGGTCGTCAGCGTGTATACGTCTGTGCCTGGCTTATCCAGCGTAAACAGAACACTTCGATCTTCCTGGATTTCGTAACTGCGTTCGAGTTGTGACGTCAGGCTTTGCACGGTGACCGGATGCCATTGGAACGCGGACCGCTGGCTCTCAAGCCATTGTTCCATTCCACCTGAGGTCTCTTTGTACTCAGTCAGAGCCGCATTGGCGGCGTTAATTGCCGCCTGCCGATCTGCTTCTTTCTTCAACAAGTCAGGATCAAGTTCGGCAATGATCTGATCAAGTTGAGCTGTGGCTTGTTCAATTGCAGCGACACGGGCTGTTTCGAGTTCCGGCAAGCGTGCATCCACAAAAGCCTGGCGTTCATCGCGCCGGGCTACGAGCTCGTCGTGGTCGCGCGCAATCGTCGTAAATTCGCGAATTGCCGCGTCAATTTCCGCGTCCGTTGCGGGGCGGTTGAGAATCCTCATGTACAGCTGATTGATGACGCTTCGGTCATCACCGTCAGCGGAGATGAGAGATGCAATTTCATTTGACGTATCGCCGATTGCCCGGGCTACATCGGGGCCACTCACCAGAGCCAGTACGCTTCCCAGTTGAAGGTCGTTGGCTCGTTCGCATTCGCAAACGCTTTCACGGGCTGGGCGCCCCAGTGTGGAAAGGAACCCGCTAGGTAGCCGCGCACCACTATCGGGCAAAGCCGCAGCGCGGGTACCTGCTGGAACTCCGGGGATCTTTAGCTCGCTGCCGGTCACTGCATGAATCGAATCGAAAAGCACCTCTGCCGGAAGGCGACGCGCCATCGCGTGAGAGTAGTTCAAATAGTCGTCTTCATTCAGCGCGTTAGTTCCAATGGACAGCTGGTACGTTCGCGATTTGCAGATCAAGCGGATGACGTGACGTGAATCGAATCCGCTTTTAATAAACTCGCGTCTTAGATATTCCAGTAACTGCGGGTTAGTCGGTGGATTGCCGGCTCGAATATCATCAATTGGTTCGATCAGTCCGGTTCCGGTCATGTAGGCCCAAAGGCGGTTTACGTGACTGGTTGCGAAATAGGGATTGTCAGGCGAGGTAATCCAGCGAGCCAGCTCCTGTCGTCTTGTCTGATCTTCAGGGAATTCAAAATCGACGGGGAAGGGGAAGGCAGGCTCTACCATCTCGCCGGTTCTGTCGTGCTTGATTTCGTCGGTTCCAGCATCAGTGATGATCTCGTACAGTGGCTTGGCTGATTCAACGGCTGAACCTCCGACTTTCCGTTCGCCACTTTCCGGGTCACGCTGAAGTGACACATGCGCGAAATAGGCTGCGGTTTCGTAGTATTGATCCTGCGTCCAGCGCTCAAACGGGTGGTCGTGGCACTTGTTGCAATTGAATCTCGTGGCCAGGAACAGGTGCGTTGTGTTCTCCATCGTGTCTTCGGGCGTTCGATGGATTTTGAAATATGATGCGGCGGGGTTCTCACGATTTGAACCGGTTGCAGTCAGCAACTCATAAGCAAACTCGTCGTAGGGCCGATTCTCTCGGACCTGTTCACGAATCCAATCGCGGAAAGCCACGGCGCCTTCAGGACCAAGGTATTTCCGGTTCACCTGCATCAGGTCCGCCCATTTGTTGGTCCAGTGGTCAACAAACGAATCATTTCCGATCAGCGTATCTACGAGTTCGTCACGTTTTTCGAAGGTGGGCCTTGCGTCGTTAATAAATGCTTCAACCTGTTCCGCCGATGGAGGCAGGCCTGTCAGGTCAAGATAAACACGTCTAACGAACTCGGCGTCGGTGCACAGCCCCGAGGGCTGGATCTTCAAGCGTTCCCATTTTTCAGCAACCAGTTCGTCGATCGTTCCGCGTGTTTCAGGCGGTTGCCATGCAAAACCTTCCCGAGGTCCCATTACCGTCAGCATGGTCGCCGTGAAGGCTCCTTCGAAACGCGCAAGAATGGGAGATTCACCACGCCGAAGTGCTTCGACAACAGAACCGCTTACGGCAGCAACTTCTACATCGCCGGGTTCAATAAACGCTTCGCGCGTTACATCGCGAACGGTTCCGTCTGTATACGTGGCGACCACACGCATCTGCTGCGTTGCACCGCCATCGGCGAGCATCGGGTTTTCCGGCAGGAGTTGGAGTGATTTAACTTCGGGAGAAGAAAGATCCAGTTCTGCGCCACTTTCAATCCACTTGTAGATCAACTGGTAATACCGATGGTCTGCATCCAGAAGTTGACCACCCTCATGAGCGACTGCGGTTGAAGGCTTCAGCAGCATCAGGCTGTTGGCTGGAGAAGCGAGATTGGTCCGTCGCGAACCCATGTCATCTGTAAATGCGCGAATGTCGTAAATGGGATCGTAGCCTCTCAACGATAGCTTGAATCCCATTTTCCCGGTGGCGGAGCCGTGGCAGGTGCCGGCATTACATCCGAGCCGGGTCAACACAGGATTGATGTCCTGGACAAAATCCGGTGAATAATCGCTACTCTCCACTCCCACAGAAACAGGCACACTCGTTGACTGGCCGCCCAGGTGAATTTTTATCTCTGTGGATCCATCGCGGACTGCCTGCACAAATCCGCCATCTACTCGAACAAGATTTTCGTCGTATGCAAGATTTGCGCGGCTGGTGACATCCAGAGTAGAGCCGTCTGACATGACAGCCTGAATAACCAGTTGGGAATAATCGACAGGCCGAGTCAGCTCAATCGTTTCCGGTGACACCAACAGCTGTTCAATTTCTCCAATAGCTGAAACCTCTGTTTCTTTAACCGGCTCTTCTTCTGTTTCAAAATGCCAGGACGCAATAGCGGTATCGGCAAGGTCCTCTGATTCGAGCTCAACAGGCCGCATCCGGCTGATCAGGTTGCCGGTCTCAGTTTCATAAGCCCGCACGATTCCATCGGAGCCTGCTGCATAAACGACTTGCCCGTCGGGACTGAAGGCGGTTGCGTAGATACCACCGCTTCCAATCGCGATACTCGAAATCACTTCCGTGCCGGCTGTGTTATAGGCCTCGACCTTCTCGCGTTCCTGCGCGTTGAACTGCCGTGGCTGCTTGGCGAGGATTGCTTTCAGTTCATCGGAAACCGTCGGATCAAATTCATACGAGTAGATGTTCAGCGCGCCGGTGCCGTCTAAACTGCTTCCCGCTGCTATTCTTCGTCCATCGCGCGAAACTGAGATCGATTGAATACGTCCCGGCATCTCAGGAAGACGGCGTACCATGTTCGCGTCATCACCGATAACACGTTTCGTGATCCGGTTGATTCGATATACCTTCGGAATTCCATCCGAGCCGCCAATGACGACTTCGTCTCTTTCCGGATGTCTATCGACGCTGGCGATGCCGCCTTTCAGAACTCCCGGGGTGATCGACGTTATGTTGTCGATGAAACGCTGGGTTGAGACTTCGATTCCTTTGCATGTCATATCACGACCGACAGAAATCAGCTGCGAGCCGTCTACGGAAAATACTGTATCGCGAACCCAGTCTTCATGGGCTCCGTTAAACAGAACCTCGGTTCCGCTCTCAGCGTTGATGGCCCGCAAAGTTGTATCCGTACAGCCGAAAGAAACGAGCGTTCCGTCTGGTGACCAGTTCACGCCATAAACGGTGTCGAAGGAAACGGTCTTCGACAGTAGCAACTCGGCCTCTGCTACGTCCCAGATTTGGACTTCACCGGATTCGCCCGGACTGCCGCCGGAAACCGCCAGCTTTGTCCCGTCGGGGGAGAATTTGACTGACTCGACTCTTGGCGAGAGTCCAATCAAGCGATTTACAATCGCGGCATCACCGCTAACCTGCGATGGCATATTTGCGTCAAGCAGTAGAACCTCGTGAAAGCCCGTTACAGCTATGAGGCTTCCGTCTGGAGAGACATCGATCGAGGTGATATTCGGCAGCCTCGAATAGACTGGCGGATTATCCGCGTCGTAAACAACCGCTGATCGAGCAGAATCATTTTCAGCGCCTTGTTCGATCCATCGCTTGATCGTCTCGATTTCTTCTTCGGTTAACGTGTCTTCGCCCGGGGGCATGTAGGAGTTGCCGTCCTCCAGCGCGATAGCCTCCAGAAGAAAACTGGATTCGGGGTCTCCGGGCACGACCAGAGGATCATCAGGATTGGAACCTGCGATGAGCCGGTCGTAGGTGGTCATCACATAGTCGCCTTCGCTTCTGGCGCCTTGATGGCAACCGAAGCAGTTTGCAGCCAGAATCGGCCGGACTTCGCGCGAGTAACTGACCTTCTCCTCAGGCGTTACGTTCTCATCCTGTATCAGCCATGCGCCAGCGGTTGCCGGGGAAGCCAGCAGAGCAACGATGAGTAAGGATCGACAGAGAAATGTTCTGAATTCGCGGCAGAATGTTCGATTCATTGGTTTTGCACAATACTGGTGACTGTCACCCTCTATGATCAATTATGGACATGCTCAATGCAATAATATGACGTCCAGTGAATCGGCCAATGCCGTCATGCGCCCCCTAATTCGCGCATATGAAGTTTGAATGCGCTAGATGCGGGGCAAAAGAAAAGTTGTTTTAAAATTTGGTGATGTCAGATTCGTTTATCTATTCAGAGGGAAAACGATGATCGAAAAGAAAATGTTCACAATCTTGCGCAGTGGTGGTAGCTCGCGCCGGAGACGTTATGCAGGACTGATCAGTTTCCTGGTGGTGTTATTCGTCTCGCCGGCTTTCGCATTCCAATCGGAATCGCCCGATGATCATCTGGTTGTGGATGATGGCCGTGTTGAATACAGGATTCACTTCGAAATTCTGACTCCCGATGGTGAACCAGCAACTGAATTTGCCGCCTGGCTCAAAGGAGGTTTCCTTAGCGAAGTACAGCCTTGCGAAATAGAGGGCAACATAGCCACAGCAACGTTTGACCCGGTTTTTCGAGCAGGCTTTATTCCTGAGCTAGTCATCCGGACTACCGATGGTCAGTTGGGGAAAAACTTCCCTTTGTCCTATCGGGATCTTAGAAACTGGTCACTGCAAGGTGCGAGCGTAACCCTGGAGCCGATGAGGCAGATCCACTACAGGGTATTGAATGAGGACGAATCACCGGCGGCGGGCGTTACCGTTCACGTTGACGGTTGGGAGTTGGAAACTGATGACGAAGGGATGGCTTCACTCACTATTCCCTCGGAGGCCATTCTGGTCCGTTTCGTTAATGCCCGTGCAGTTGCACCCGATGGGCGTGCAGGCGTTCTACAGGGCTACGATATGTCCGAGGAGGACCTGAAGGCGGACACACACGAAATCGTTTTGCAACAGGGTGTTCAACAGACGATTCGAGTCAAGTCATCAGAAGGCGCGGCAGCACAGGGAGTGTTGATTTCGCCCCAGACGATGTCGCGCGATATTCAATGTGTCCCGCATCGGGGATATCCGTGTTACACGGACGCGCAAGGTGAAGTCGTGGTGACGTTCGTTCCTGAACCTCCCGGAGCGCGAGGGCAGATCTTTGTAAGTGATTCTAACTGGTCAGTAAATGAGCAGAGTCGTGAGGACGATGTGTGGGCCGTAGAGCTCTCGGAGGTGGACAGAATTAAAATCAGTGGCAAAGTTGAGTTGGACGAGGGCGTGGCCGGAGGGTTCCCGGTAAGACTCGTCAGCTTCGACCATCCTGCCGAAGGTCGCGTCGATCAATTGACGGCTTTCTGCGATGGCGAAGGCAACTTTTCTGCAGAAGTCATGAGAAATGCCGTCTACGGAATCCAGATTGATGACTCCCGATATGTATCGAATCTTGTCTCCGGTGTACTTGCAGATGCAGATGGGCCAACCGATCTGGATATTAGTTTGCAGTTGAAGCCTGCGGTTCCAGTGACAATCACCTTTTCCGCAGGGCCGGCCAAACGACCAGTTGAAGGCACTCCAATCTATCTGAGGCAGAGCCGTGAATTCCAGACTGCCTCGAGCGGACTGGGAAGCGCTGGAAATCAATGGTACGCCATCACGGATGAAAACGGTGAGGCAAAAACGATGGCAGGTGTCGGAGAGCTTGTCGCGGCGATTTACGAAAACGACTTCAATGCACAGGAAACAATTGAAGTTGTGAATGATGGTGATAACTTAATCCGGATTCATCGTGAGAACGTCGCGCCGGTTCAAATTAACGGGCGGCTGACAGTCGTTTCCGACGGTCGCACCGCAATCGATGCGACCGTTCATGTTGTCGCTTCTGATAACAACTACGACTTTTCGGAAACCATCCGCTGCGAACCTTCGGGGGCGTTCTCAATGGGTGCGACGGGAGAACGTTTCGCCATCTTTGCAATGACAAATGACGGGGCGTTGGCAGGTAGTGCTTTTGTCGGCTTTCGCGACGCGGAAGACTTCGAAATTTCACTCGTCGAGACCACAACCTATTCGGGAATAGCCTATGACTACGATGGTTCGCCTCTTGCTAACAGGCAGTTCAAAATAGACGTCATGATGGAAGATCCTGACGCCAGCGAGACGGACTTCTCTCGCGCGAGCAAGGTCATGAAATCTTTACTGGCAAGTACAGACGCTGATGGTCGCTTTCACTTCGAAAATGTGCCGGCCTCGATGGTCCTGCGTATCAACCTCGTCTCCACTGACATCAACGAGATCGATTTTGTCGCTCGCGAAATTTTCATTTCACCCGAGGACGTTTCACGCCCGGAAGACGTCTACCAGTTGGGCTCAACCGGGAGAGAACAACAACGTCTTTCACCGTTAGAACGTGTTGGTCGCCTGACACAATTTGCAACGTACTCGGATACGCGAGCTCTGATCCTGATCGTCGCTGACGAAGCGGTCGCTGAAACTGTCAGACGGCAAGTGGTGTCCAATCACGAGATGGATCTTATCTACTGGTACCAACCCATCGTTTTGTCTCCGGCGGATCTGGAAGGCTCTCACGATGAAGTTTTGTTGTCAGAGCGTGGCTGGGAGATGCCTGCTGGAACGTCGTTCAGGCTGATTGCAATCGGACCAGATGGGAATGACATTGGTACTGCCGTCGTTGATTCCGAAGACGAAATGTTGTCGGTAAACGTGCATCGTTTTCTGAATGAGCATCGGATCGAACAACGTGACGCGAGAATGAAGTTCGATGATGCACTCGCCGAGGCAAAAGCAACCGAACGGAAGGTCTGGGCAGTCGTTGGCGGCCCGCGATGCTATCCCTGCATCCTGTTGGCGGAATGGATGGAGGAGCATAAGGCGATTCTGGAGAAAGACTTTGTCATTGTGAAAATTGACGGCCAGCGTGACCTGAACGGTACTGAGCTAAAGGATCTGATAACTTCCGGCAAACCCGGCGGCATTCCTTTTCACGCTGTGTTTTCATCTGAGGGCGAACTGTTAATCGACAGTGAAAGTCCGATCGGAAATATCGGCTTTCCGCGGGGAAGCCGTGAGGGTGCATTGCATCTGGAAGAGATGTTGACTGAGGGCGGAACAAATCTGAGTGATTCGGAGATAGAAGCGATCATAGCTTCATTGAACGAAAACTAGCGACAATCGCCGTGCTTCCGTACCGTTTGCATGATTTCAAAAGGAATTTTCGTCCTTCTTGTAACGCCGCCGTAGCGGTGATCGTCAACCTGATAGATGACGCTTACCGCAACACGAAAATGGCCTTTGCAATGCGGAAAAACGGTAGAAAACGTAGAGAAAAGATGAAGGAACCACCGGATTCCACGCTGGATCGAAAAGCCTTCGTTCTCGATGCGCTCGAAAGGTACGAACGCAAGCTGACTGCTTATTCGCAACGGTTGTGTAACGGAGACCTGCATTCAGCCAGAGACGTCGTACAACATGCGTTTCTTCAGTTGTGCAGGCAGGATCCACAGGACATCAAAGGCAAACTCGGCCCATGGCTGTATACCGTTTGCAGAAATCGCGTCTACGACGAGTCGAAGTCAAAAAAACGCAGGCCGGTTTCCACGCCTGATGACTTCGAAGCGACGGACTACAAATCTGAAGATCCTGCAGGGCAACTCGAACGGAAAGACTTTCTGGCCTTTGTCCGCAATCGCTTTGACAAGTTTCCTGAGCCAGAAAGAGAAGTTGTTGAACTGTGGTCTCACGGCTTCAACACTTCAGAGATCGCTGACATTTTGAAAAAGAAACCGGGGACGGTTCGAGTCAACCTGCATCGAGCAATGCAAAGACTGAAACGGATTCCGGAGATCAAAGTCTGGCTGGAACGCGCGACCGGCCAGGTCAACCGGCGAAATTCCGGATCTGATTGCAATGAGGAAACTCATGACCAATCCGATCTGCACTCCATTCATGCGCCGGCGGTAGATAGATCAACAGCATAAAGCGAAACCAATCATGACAAAAAAGCGCGAACAACTCGAAGCCGACCAGATGGTCGCAAAACTTGAATCCGGCGAAAGTGAGGAGTATTCATCACTCAGCTCACTTGTACGGGATTCTTTCGAATACGACTTTCCCGAATCCAGCTCAGAGCTTGAAGAGGCTGTTCTCAACGAATTGGCTGATGTCGACTCGCGGATTGCGGTCAAGCCCGTGCCGCCAGTGAAGCCTTCGTCCAACCGGAGAAAGTGGGCGCTGGTCGCTACTCTTCTGCTCTCAATCACTGCACTGGGTGCCGTGTTCACGACGAACGAATTCATGAATAGCCAGTCAGAAGTGCCCATGACCGCGTCGGTGGCGCCTGAGTCCGGTATTGCTGCGGCGGATATTTCTGAAGCGGAACAAGGCCGGCTTGGTTTTCACAATTATCACGATGCGAACAAGCCACTGGCCGATTCCAATTCACTGTGGCGGCGGCCGCAAGATCGTTTTTCGGTCCCCTACACAGAAGAAACGGTGCAGAACTATTCAGTTACCGTGCCTGATGGCGGCACCGTATTGCTGGGTGGAATTCGCAGATCCGAAGAACATCTCTGGTACTCGCAACCGAACAGTTTTCACCGTCATCGTTCAATCAACCTCCCCCAGAGATCGACTGACTCCTATGCTTTTTTTGAAGAACTTGGTGAAGAGTATCCGGGATTTGATCCGAACGTACGTTACTTTCAGATCCTCGGAGAACAAAAGGGTGGCGAGCAATATCATCCGATTCAGGAAAACGAATTCTATCGTCCACTTGGTGAAGCCGCAGTTTCCACATTTTCAATTGATGTGGACACGGGGGCCTATTCAAACATGCGAAGGTTCGTAAACGCGGGGCGGTTG
>JBCCFB010000231.1:0-10436 GCA_039029995.1 Planctomycetota bacterium | reverse complement strand
GTCCACGGTCGGCGTATAGTCCGGGCTCGTCTTTTCCGTCGCCATCCCAGTCACCAACCACTGGTTTGTCACCAGCACCGCCCAGCTTGAAGGTTCGATCGGTTGCATCAAATTCAAGATTGCCATTGGTATCAATCAGCCAGGTTCCTGAACGATAGACTGCAATCTCTTCTACTCCATCACCGTTAAAGTCGCCGATCAGTGGAATATCACCAGCGCGGCCGAAGTTCGCAGTAACGTCGGTATGGTCAAACTCACCATCGCCGTTGACATCCAGCTTCCACGTACCGCCGTTGAAGATCCCGATCGAACGGATACCGTTACCGTTCCAATCACCGGTCACTGGAACGTCTTCGCGTTCTCCCGTACCGAAGACGTGGTCAACTACGTCGGCACGCTGCCGTCCGTAAGCCGTCAACTTCAAAACGCGAGCACCATTTGTGGCATCTTCGTTTACCGGTGGCACGTTCTTCGGACGGGTGTAAGGATCATTAGCCGGATTGGGTAGTCCCGGTTCGTGAGCGATCGCCTCAGGATCACGCTCCCAGATCGGTCCATAGATTCCGATGTCGTCTTTTCCGTCACCGTCCCAGTCACCTACCACCGGACGGTCTTCGAAATCACCAAGGCGAGCCATGAGGTCCGAATCGTCCCAGCGGCCATTGTGGTTGACGTCGATTAACCAGTAGCCGTCTTTGAATACGGCCACTTCATCAGTTCCATCACCATCAAAGTCACCGGCGAGCGGTGTTCCATCGATCATTCCGAATTCGATGTTGCGACTGGAAACAGCATAGTCACCGTTGAGGTCTGACTCGGTGAACGTCCACATTCCAGATGTCATATCGAATCTGGACCAGTCGGTGTTGTGCAGATATCCGACCTGCAGATCCTGAACATCGTCGATATGACCTTCATGGACCGAACGTGGTTGACCACCGTTCACAACACTCAAGTGCCATGTATAGGGTTCGACTGCCGGTCCAGCCACCTGAGCCGCCACGTTAATTCCACCGGAGGTTCCTACAAACTCAGAGTAGGATCCGTTTTGCGAACCAGCGAGCCCGGGAAGTCCCGTGAGGCCCGGGCGCGGGGTCAACGGGTTGCCTGGAGGCACCGGCGGTCGACCAGGCGGATTAGGATCGATCCTCGTGTCTGTCTGAACTGCTCTAACCTCTGTGAAATTGTTGAGCAATGAAACGCCACCGGCATTGACGCGGATGTTCGTCACGCTGTCCATCACCTGATCCTGGCTGAACGTGCTCAATCCACCGGAGAAGATGGCAACTTGAGCGTCACCTGAATCATTGAACGTGACGCCCGTTGTAGTGCCTGGAATGTCGTTGGCGTCAACGAAACCATCCGGCTGAACTTCCAGAACGATATAGTTGCCCGGCTGGAGTCCTGTGAACCAGTACTCGCCGTTGTCCATCGTCTCGACCCAGACTTCCGCAGTCGGATCGCTTGTACCCATGTGGGCGTAGTGCTCGCCAAGTACTTCACCGAGTGTCACTGGTCTCGGTGCAATGTTCCCGGTTTCCGGATCTGCATAGAAGTACAGCTGCATCCGCACTCCGGCGATCGGTGTATCCACGGCTGGATCGAATACCCCGTCTCTCTGGTCACGGTAATCGTCTGGAACGTTTCCGTCCTCAGTACGGAATGCGGGACCATCCTCCCAGACCCGACCGTGAATCTCTGCTTGTTCGACTTCACAGAAATTGTACTGGGTCAGGTTCTGACCGGATTGCACCATGATTCCGGTGATAATGTTTTCACCTGAATCGTCACCGTCATGCGAGCCCGCAACCTGGCCTTGATCAAAGTAGCCGTCAGGTTGTTGTTCGCGAACCGAGTATTCACCCGGAAGGACTCCGGTGAACTCGTATTCGCCATTCGCATTGGTTACCGTCGTTGCAATAACGTCTCCCTGTGCGTCCAACAGTTCCAGGGTGACCCCTTCAAGAGTCTCCTCGCCAAGGGACGGATCGAAAACACAATCGCCGTTTAGGTCAGCGTGTACGACACCGGAAATGGTCGCTAGTTTGATTTCGCCGAAATCGTAATCCACAGCGTCGTCACCGCCACGGAGGACGATATCGCAAAAGACGTCATTCTCATGGAAGCCGACGACGTCGCCATCAACGGTTCCGGTCGACTCTTTTCCATCAACGTATCCGTCAGGCTGGAATTCCTGCAGTTTGTACTCGCCTGCAAGCAGGTCCTCAAAGCAGTAATTGCCTTCAGCATCGGTGAACGTTTCGGCGACGACATTGCCATCGGCATCAGTCAGGACCAGGCGGACGCCTTCGATACCTTCTTCGCCGGCATCCTGTCGTCCGTCGTTATTGACGTCGTGATACACAGTCCCCTTCAAGGTCGCGGGAATGTGTTCGCAGAAGTCGTAGTTCACTGCGTCAGCTCCGCTGGCCAGTGCAATTCCACTCACCACGTCATCGGAAGTTGTTCCAACAATCGCTCCGCCGATCGTGCCGGCAGTTTCAGCCCCGTCAAGGTATCCGTCAGGTTGGACTTCTCGAACGGTGTAATTGCCAGGTCGCAATCCGTCAAACATGTACCGACCGTCTACGTCGGTAAACGTACGGGCAACTTCATCACCGGCGTCATTCAACAGAACGAGTTCCACACCTTCGAGAGCTTGATCACCTTCGGAGCTGTCAAAAACACAGTCGCCATTGACGTCCGCATGGACCATACCACCGATCGATCCCAACCGGATTTCACCGAAGTCATAGTTGGTGCCAATATCACCACCATTCAGAACTATGCCCATGAACATGTCATCGGCGACTTGTCCGACAGGGTTCTGGCCGACGCTGCCAAGTGCGTCCTGACCGTCAACAAAGCTTGTTGGCTGGATCTCTTTAACGGTATAGGTACCCGGGTAGAGATCTTCGAAACAGTACTCGCCATTTGCATCAGTACGGGTCTCGGAAACAAGATCTCCCTGTTCGTTGAACAACTGGATCAATACGTTTCCGATGCGATCCTCACCGGCATCAAGCACACCATCGTCGTTGGCATCGTGCCAGACAGTCCCCTTCAACTGAGCCGGGATGTGCTCACAGAAATCGTAGTTGACTCCCACATCGCCTGACGTCAACGTGATGTTGGTGAAGCGGTCGTTACCGAACAGGCGTCCGGCGTCTTCTCCATTCACCTGACCGAGCCCGTCTCCAGCGTCGAGATAGCCGTCCGGCTGGACTTCGACAACCGTATAGGTTCCCGGAGCCAGGTCATCGAACTGGTAGAATCCGTTGCCATTTGTCTGGGTAGTACCGACAAGGCTCCCCGTCTGATCGAACAATTCAATCGTTACGCCTTCGATACCAACGTAATCCGGGTCTGTCGGATCATAGCAATCACCTTCCGGAGTTGCCACGCTGACGTGACCGCTGATCGACGAGGGCCGGATCTCTCCGAAGTTGTACTCAACCCCCTCATCTCCGGCACAAAGCGTCACCGTATTGAAGCGATCGTTGGATTTTGTTCCGACGGTTTCACCGAGAATGTTCCCGGTCGAATCTTTTCCATCGATATAGGTTGCAAGCGGATCAACTTCAGACGGTGGGTAATTGTTGATCTCGACGATCTCATACACACCCGGTGGGAGCGAATCTACGCTGTAGTGACCTTTGACATCAGTCCTGACAAAAATCGGCGTTGTATCGGCAAACGGATCATCCGTTACACCATCTTTGGCACCGACTCTTGTGATTTGAATCAGGACATTTGAGATTCCTGTTTCATTGGCATCGAAAACTCCGTCATTGTTTTCATCATGCCAGACGTTTCCGGAAATCGAGGCAGGGCGGATTTCTTTGAAATTGTAATCTGTGGCCGCAGTACCGCCCAACGGTATGTTGATTCCGGTAATCACGTTCTGGTTCTGTCCGGCAACTCCCTCTACCAAACCGGTCTCGACGCCTTCGACGTTGCCTGCATGTGCCCCCACATCCAGATAACCTTCAGGCTGAGTTTCCACCAGCTGATACTCACCGGGAGTCAAGTTCAGATCGAGTCCGAATTCGTAATCACCTTGAGCATTGGTCGTCGTGGTTGCGACTTCCTCATATTGCCCTGTTGACTCATTCAGCTTTTGCAAACTGATGTGAACATTGGCAATCCCGTCTTCATTGCTTCCGTGTTCGCAATCAAGATTCTCATCATGCCAGACCGTTCCGGAAATCGTGATCGGTTTAGGAATCAACTCATAGGCATCAATCGCGCCGTCGCTTCTGTCGGCTTGCCCCGTCTGGTTATCCAGATCGAGCTCAAGTCCGTTGCCCGCCGCAAGACCGGCCGCACTGAGAAGGTCGTCGTAGTAATCGTAGAAAAGGCCCGACGTCTGCGTCTGCGGGTACTGTCCGTCCACGAGAGTGTTAACGGAGATATCCAGCGCTTCAAACGTGTAGTTCTCGTCGACAAACGTGGCCTGAAACTGCGTGCTTTCGAATTCGACACCGGATGCAATCTTGTCGTCACGCAGACCTTCGACTTCATCGACATCGATCGTGAATGCAAGAACATCGCCCGCTTCAAAATTTTCGACGTCGACCGTCAGAACCAGGCCGTCAGCCGAGACGTTCACACCACGGATATCTGCGGCAGATAATCCGGTACTGTTCGCTGCATCAAACTGAAATGCGTGATAGCCGCCCGTACCCGGGGCTGCGGCCGTCGCATCAAAGAACATGTCGCCATCGCTGCGGACGCCGTCACCATTCTGATCACCGTTGATCACGAACTGGGTCAGCTGAGTTGTATCAGCCCCCCCCTGGAAAGTAACCTCGAAGTAATCCGGATTTGTATCCTGTCCGGCATCGCCTTCGATGTAAGTTGCTCCGGCAATGACGGGATCCGCAGAGAGGACCCGTCGTTCTTCCATGATTTCGAAGTGGCAACGTCGAAGGAGTTCCTGTCTACGTTGTTCAGCATCGGTGATTACAGTTTCCCGCGCCTTGGCGCGGCGGCGTGTGAAGATGGATTTCAGAAGTCCCAACTCTTCGCCCTCCGTGAAAAAGAGTCTCGTAGTGTCTTGTAAATCTGTCCGACAGGCGGGTTTCGCCGGACAGTCAACTGTTTCTCGCGTTAACGACGTTGCACCGGCCCGGGGCTCCATCCCTCCGCCTGTCGCTCCATGCTCCAGACGCGGACCTGCGTGTCGTAACTTCCTGACACAAGCGTTGAACCGGCAACAGCCAGCGACGATACCGTTCCGGTATGTCCGGCTAGAATTCCGAGCTCAAACACTCTGTCGGTTTTCCAGATGTGGATGCGATTGTCTGACCCTGAAGTCGCCAGTGTTCCGGCATCCAGAATCGCGACATCGAACAATTTTGCAGCATGTCTCGGCAACGCCATCGACAAGCTGGTGTTGCTCAGATCAGTGACGCGAACAATCTGATCTTCGCCGCAACTGATCAATCGGCCATTCGAATCAAACTCAAGTGAACGGATGCGCTGCGCGTGTGCCTGGAATTCAGCCACCAGTTGCCAGGTTGCTGTCTGCCAGATCCGGATGATTCCATTCCTGCCTCCAGCAGCGATCAGTTGGTCATCCGGCGAGAACGCGACGGCATGGTTATCTTCGCAGGCACAGTCAACCGACTGTATGAGCATTCCAGACGATGTGTCGTAGACTCTCAGCGTCGATTCGAACCCGACCGCTGCGATGTGCTGCCCATTGCTGGAGAAATCAACATCGATGACGGCGGACGAACCGGTTTTCTCAAACGTCGTCTGCTGCCATTGGTCGGTGTTCCAGATTCGCAGCGTTCTGTCATTTCCTGCCGTCGCCAACAGGTTACCGGCCGGAGAGAACTCGGTAACGCGAACCCAGTCTTCGTGCGCTTCAAGCTGGGCCACATATTTGTCTTGATGAAGATCGTATACGCAGACGCAATGGTCATCCCCCACAATGGCGATCAGATTGCCGGCCGGATCAATACTGACCCCGGTGACGACAGGAAATCGATGCTCTGGACCGTGTGGAAGCGTTTCGATGATTTTACATTGCCAGTTCAACTCGCCCGGCAAATTCGTTCGCGCGTGGTCAACAGGCATTCCATAAGCTGCCGGCGATTGAATTCCCGGACGCTGCTGAAACGGATCCTGTCCGAACAATGGTGTAGATGTGCCGGCAGCCATCAGGCCTGCGGCGATCGAGCCGAGAAACAATCGGCGCTGGATCATTGCGTTCTCCTCCTTGAGCCTGCAAATCCATTGATTGCGCACCGGCAACCGCTGAATCTGCGAGATTACACTTCCACTATCGGACTGATGTCCGGAAATCTCGCACGATATTCCCCGTTCGCGGTAGGCTTTGACATGCTCTTGTCAGCATCACCAAAAGATCAGTAATAGCTTCGCGGTTCGCTAGCACGATGTCGGCAGAATTCGGAAACCTGTAACGATCACACAAAGATGGCCCCCGACTCAAGTTACGGTCGCCAATTGTGCGCGGCCATTTTTTCTAGAAGCCCTTACCCGGGCCTCATGGGCACGGAAATAGAAATGCTGTCTTAAAAAGGCTCAAGCTTGCAACGATGAATCAAGCAGCCACTGGCACCTGGTTGCACCATCAGGAAGCAGGCGGCTGATGGCTGCAACAGAGCATTCAACGGTAATGAAAGAAACCCAAATGAGTCCGTTTTTTCCGCCGGCTGCGTCCCGGCCATAGCGTCCCGTTTTTTCCGCCGGCTGCGTCCCGGCCATAGCGTCCCGGCCATTGCCTGATAGCCTATTCGTCGTCGCCGCGAAGTTTGGCAAGCACGCTGTAGTCTTCCAGCGTGCTTGTGTCTCCAACCGACTCGCGTCCTGCCGCGATATCGCGCAGCAACCGCCTCATGATTTTTCCGCTACGGGTTTTCGGTACGGCATCAGTAAACCGGATATCGTCAGGAACCGCCAGGGCACCGATTTCCTTGCGAACGTGTTGCCGCAATACTCCACGCAAATCATCCCCTGCATCAGCGCCGGTCACGGTTACGAAAACACACAACGCTTCGCCCTTGACTTCATGCGGACGACCGACAGCAGCACACTCGGCCACGTTCGGATGCGAAACAAGCGCGGATTCAACTTCGATCGTAGACAGCCGGTGCCCGGATACGTTGATCACATCGTCGATCCGACCCATGATCCAGTAGTACCCGTCCTCATCCATCCGCGCGTTGTCACCGGTCAGATATTTGCCGGGAACTTTCGACCAGTATTGATCGATAAATCGCTCGTCATCACCCCAGATTCCGCGCAGCATTCCAGGCCACGGCTTCCCGATACAGAGCATTCCACCCTGGTTCACTCCAACGGGATGCAAAGTCTCATCGACGATTTCAGGAATAATACCCGGCAGTGGCATCGTGCAGCTCCCCGGTTTCGTCGCCGTCGCCCCCGGTAGTGGACTCATCATGATCCCCCCCGTTTCAGTCTGCCACCATGTGTCGACGATCGGACAACTGCTGCTCCCGATAGTCTCGTGGTACCAGACCCAGGTTTCCGGATTAATGCCTTCACCAACGGTTCCAAGCAGTCTCAGCGAACTGAGATCATGTTTTGCAATGTGTTCTTCACCCCATTTCACGAAGGCTCTGATCGCTGTGGGAGCGGTGTACAGAATCGTCGCCTTGTGGCGTTCAACAATATCCCAGAACCGATTCTCTGCCGGATGGTTAGGCGCACCTTCATACATCAGGACCGTGGCACCATTGGACATCGGGCCGTAGACGATATAGCTGTGTCCGGTAATCCAACCACAATCGGCTGTGCACCAGTAAACGTCTTCCGGCTTCCAGTCGAAGACCCACTGAAATGTCATCTTCGTCCACAAGTTGTAACCGGCGGTCGTATGGCGGATACCTTTCGGCTTGCCCGTCGAACCACTGGTGTAGAGGATGAATGAGGTCGCTTCACTATCCAGCGGAGTTGCGGGACAGCCCGAATCCGCCTGAGCCATCAGTTCGTGCCACCAGTGGTCACGCCCCCCAGTCATCGGCGGATCGTTTTCGCATCGCTTGAGTACGACACAGTGCTCAACAGACGGAGACTTTTCCAACGCCTCGTTAACAGTCTCTTTCAAGGGCAGCACTTTGCCACGACGGTAAAGGCCATCGGAAGTCAGCTGGACCTTTGCATTGGCGTCGTTGTTTCTGTCTGCGATTGCTTCTGCAGAAAAGCCGGCAAAGATCACCGAATGCACGGCACCGATTCGAACGCAAGCCAGCATCGCAACAGCCAGTTCGGGCGTCATCGGCATGTAGATTGAGACGACATCTCCCTGTTCGACTCCCAGACCTTTCAGAACATTGGCAAATTTGCAGACTTCTTCCAGCAGCTCCGAATAAGTCAGGGTCCGCTGGTCCCCCGGTTCGCCTTCCCAGATGATCGCCGTGCGGTCACCGTTTCCCGCTTCCACATTGGCGTCCAGGCAGTTGTAGGAGATATTGGTTTTGCCACCGCCAAACCATTCAAAACTTCCCTTCCCTTTGTCGCTGAGGACACTGGTGAAGGGCTCGAACCAGTGCAGCTCTTCTTTGGCCACCTTTTCCCAGAATGCCTCGGGGTCTGATTTAGCAACGTCATAAAGTTCCTGATACTGCTCCATAGATCCAATCGCAGCATTGGCAGAAAACTCCGTCGGCGGAGGAAATCTCCGCTCTTCGTTCATTACATTGTCGATCTGGCCGGTCGAATTTTCTGACATCAGTCCTCTCCTCGTATTACGCGTTTAACGAGGAGATTATGAGGCTATGCCAGATGGCTGTCAAAGCAGACACGCGCTGGCAACATGATTCCCTTGTGGCGATCAAAAACGCGCGGGAATGCAGAAATTTGGACCGGTTCGGATTGCACCTGGGCGCATCACCGCATCAAACGCCGCCCAAGCTTCGCGTAGTTTTAGCTCGTTGTCGTAGTTTTAGCTCGTTGTCGTAGTTTCAGCTCGTTGTTGTTGTTTCAGCTCGTTGTCGTTGTTTCAACTTCGGGTCTTTGCTTGCGCTCGAAGCTTGTGTTCTTACCTGTTCTCGTCGAGATCATCCTGATGGCCGATTGAAGAAGACTCTGATGCGATGTCGGTTACCGCCCGAAAGCACCATTCCACGGTCCGCGTTTGAACGAAGTGAAATATTCAGCCTGAGACCCGTGTTGATTGAAATCGGTATTCCTCAGTTCCGGGGGAAGTTCACGCCTCCCCCATCCCCTCGTGGTAATGTCACCCCAGGGCATCCAGTAGTACTCGCCCACAAGCCAGCCGTTTTCTCGCTCCCACCTGTCCAGTTCGCTGACGGTTACAATGCCTGCCTCCCAATCGATTCGAGTACCGCTTCCATTGTCAGTGGCGTTTGCAGACTGAGCTGTGACAAGAAGACACAGGGCGAAAAACGTGACGAAAGTTGTAAGTTTGTGGCACATTTTCTTGTCTCGTTTTCGTGACGGGGATACTGAACTGCTGAATCCCGTACAACGCCCGCTTACGGCTGTGGCATGCACGTAAACGAAAACTTCATTTCGGTTCTCATTCGCGCCGCTCGAACAACGTTTTGTTGTGCTTCGGCATGCTAGAATCATAGGTGTAACAGCACCCGAAACTGTCTGGAACAGGCTATGCTCCATCGAATCTATATTGCTGTCTTTGCTCTTCTTCTGTTTTCCGGATGCCCGAAACCGGATGCTGAATTCCCGGCAAAGGCCCCGCGGCCGGTAACGGTCGTCACCCTCGAAAAAACACCGCCACGCGGATCGTATGTGATCTCCGGTCAGGTGAGTTCCTGGAAAACCGAGCAGATCGGATTTGAAATCCCCGGACGTGTCCAATGGGTCCTCGAACCGGGTGAAAACATAATTCGCCAGATCAAGAGAGAAGATGGAACGCCGATCTACGACGGGACGGAACTGGCGCAGATTGATCCAAGTCGTTACAAAGTCACCCTGGCAACGCGGGAAGCCGCGCTGGAGGTTGCAATTCTCGATCGCAATGTGGCAATGAGCGAAAAAGAAGCTCTACCGGGCGAGCTTGCTTCTGCGGAGACCAGCTTTGCCAATGCCGTTACCGAATTGCAACGAATGCAATCGCTTCGCGAAAGCGGCGCTGTTTCCGCTTTCGAAGTTGAGCAGGCCCAGAATAACAAAGAAGCCGCCGAAGCCCGGGTCACCACATTACAGGCGAACGTCAATCAAGCCGAGCAACGACTTCAGTCAGCAGAAGCTCTCGTCCGCAGCGCCGAACAATCGCGCGACGACGCACAACGTGATCTCGACAACACCACTCTGCGAGGTGGATTTAGTCAGGGCCAAGTAATGCCGAGTTGGGCAAGCTACACTGACTTGCAAACGGCAACTTCCCTTCCAGGGCCAGTGTTTGCACAATCTTCCCATGGAACGATCATTGTGCAAACACAAAACGAATCTCTAAATCC
>JBCCFB010000230.1:0-10488 GCA_039029995.1 Planctomycetota bacterium | reverse complement strand
GCGACGTGCGCCTCTCAGGCCTCTCGTGACTGATGTCCGCGGCTGGGTGCCTTAGGGAGTCCGTGGGAGACTGCACCGTTTGTGTCCCCAGAGTAACCATGTCCCTCCTTTGTAGTTAGTCCCCTTAGGCCTGGCGTTATAGCTTAAGCTCTGCAACATCCAGCTTTAGGTCCTGCACTTATTGCCCCAGGTCCGCAACTAGGTCCCAGACCCCCAGGGGGGTGGCATCCCTCTATGCGCGGGAGAGGCTGCCTGAAGGATCCGCCGCCGAGTCTCGCTGCGAATACTTCCAGTTCGTCGAACGTTTCAAACTTCCGGGTCCGGATCCACAAATCAGCGCCTTCGAGGATCTCAAACAGAAACTGCCGTGGAATTTCGTGTTCCTGCCTGGCGTCCGCCAGGGCAGCAAGTTCGATGGTCGTGCACTGACCGCATAGTGCGTCGCTCAAATCGTCTCGAATTTCGCACCAGACATCCAGCGGAAGGCCGTTGTGGCTTTCGAGATCAAGCATATCGATCGCGCGGACGACGTGCGCCAGCACAGCATGCATTCCACGGCGTTTGTCGCCGGGAAGGTTTGAGATGACGTATCGCCATGGTTTGAAAAACCCTGTAACCGCTACTTTGCAGCTCTTGTAGCCGCGTTCGACGGCCGCAGTGTCGAGAACGATTCGCTCACGTGTTTCTTGCATTTTTTCTGCCAATCCGGTTCCTGAGATACTTTTCAAAGGTAAGGCATTTGGTGGTCCGGGGAAAGTGTCGGACGCGAACTCGAAAGTTGCCTCCCCGATTCATATGCGGTCAGTTAAACTGCAGACCGTGCTGCCACTGGACTTACGCGGCGACATACGAAAGCCAATGTCATGAAAATTCTTCTCGCTTCCCCTCGCGGATTCTGTGCCGGGGTCAATATGGCGATCGACAGTCTTGAGTTGACTCTCAATGAGTTCGGCGCGCCTGTCTACGTTTATCACGAAATTGTTCACAACAAATACGTCGTTGATTCCTTTAAACAGAAAGGCGCGGTATTTGTCGACGAACTGGAAGAAGTGCCCCATGGAAGCGTTCTGATGTTCTCGGCGCATGGTGTTTCCCCGGAGGTTCGTGACATCGCCAGAACCAGAAACCTCAATGCGATCGATGCCACGTGTCCTCTGGTGACCAAGGTGCATCTGGAGGCAATCAAGTACGCACGCGAAGGGTACACAATTTTCCTGATCGGCCATGAGGGACATGATGAAGTTATCGGGACAATGGGCGAGGCTCCCGAGGCGATGATTCTCGTCGAGACTGAAGATGATGTCGCAAAGCTGGACGTTCCCGATGACGCGGAAAAGGTGGCTTACCTGACTCAGACCACCCTTTCGGTTGATGATGCCAACCGGATCATCGACAAGCTTCGTGAACGATATACCAACCTGGTCAACCCGCCCAAAGAAGACATTTGCTATGCGACCCAGAACCGTCAGGAAGCGGTTCGAAAGATCGCCGTTGAATCTGATGTCTGTATTGTGCTGGGCAGCCAGAACAGTTCCAACTCTCAACGACTTCGCGAACTGGCGGCTGAAAACGGAATCGCGGCCTATCTGATCGACGGCGCGAGCGAGTTGCAACCGGAGTGGTTTGAAGGGAAAGAAAAAGTTCTGGTAACTGCCGGCGCAAGCGCGCCCGAAACGATTGTCGAAGAGTGCCTGGACTGGCTCGTTGAAAAATACGGCGCCACCGTCGAGCCCGTTACGATTCGAGAAGAGAGCGTCACCTTCCCGCTCCCCAAACCGCTTCGAGCTCTGGCCAAAAAGTAGATCGGCGGCCGGTGGTCTCAAGCTGTGATGGCAATCCGTCGCGTCCGACTATCTGTTTCGCGGATTTAGCTCTCGTGCGCGGATGTCTCGCAGCAGTATGTCGGTCGTCGGATCATGGCCTTGAAATATGATTGTGCCCGCTTCGAGTCTTCTGCCACGCCGCGGATTGGCGTCCGGTTCGCGCGTGTCGGACCAGTCGGTTACCTGATAGCCGTTCACCCAGACCGAAACGTGCGGCCCTGTGGCGATTATGGTTTTAGAAAACCACTGCATGTCTCTTGAAGAAATAACCCGGGCGTTTGACCGGCGGAAGATACCTCCCGTCCCGCAGTCAACCGGATCGGTCGGGTCGTCATTTTTGAACTGGTTTTGTATCTGACTTTCGTATCCGTTCATCATGTCGTCAGGAATACAACGGAAGAACACTCCGGAATTAAGTCCTTCGGCGCCGGTATAGCACTTTGTCGAAAATATAAAGTCAGCGTACTCTCCATCTGATTCGATCTGGCCACGACCATCAACAATTCGCAACTCCCCCCGTGACGTGACCGAAAACTCGCACGACTCCTTTCTGGTCGTATCCCAGCCATCAAGATTCTCACCGTTAAAAATCGGAGTAACGCCTATTGGCTTAATAACGATATTTCTGAATGCAACTTCCCCTGAATTGTGTTGCAGGCCGATGTATCCCCTGCCCAGTGGATCGGCGTCGTGGTAGTTGACCGTTTCATTTCCGTTCACGAATGCCTTGATGTTCCCGCCCGCAGCGCGAATAACCAGAGTGGTCCATTGCCCGGGCTCAATGATGACATCCGTTTTCTCCCGACCAACCAGAGCACCGGTTGAAAATTCGCTCAAGTCGGGAGTCGCAATGTTCAATTCATAGCAATCTTCAACGGGAGAAGTCGGCTGAGGCGAAGTCCGTAAAAAGACTCCGCTGTTGGTTGCGTCGGTAGCTTTGAACTCCAGTTTCAAAATGAAGTCGTCAAACTGCGTGGTCGTCCTGAGCAATCCAACTTCCCCGGACGTGACACGGATTTCGCGATCAACGACTTTCCAGTCAGCGTCGCAAGCGGCACGCCAGCCGAATAGCGACTCGCCATCAAAAAGGGAGAGCCAGCCAATGGTAATATCCTCCGGGGAAAGCTCTCCCACAAACAAATCGTCCCCCGCTACGTCGGCTGCAGTATCCTGTATCCGGGGTTCATGGGGCTGATGCCCGCGTTCGGCCTGTCCGGATTTCAACGATGATTCATGCTGTGCATGCGCGTTTTCCAGGCAAATACTTACTATCGCGACCAAAAAGCAAAAGCTAAACTGGATAAAACTACGCATATAGCTGTTTATCGCGTTACTACGGGCATTCATAATTGTGTTCGGCATTGCAATAGACAACTCGTGCAGGACAGGAGGTCCACAGAACCAGGGCGCTACAGGATAACCTTTTGCGGCACTTGAGGCATGCCGTACGAGTGCGCCCGAATGACGGAACATCCCCGACCGGAAACGGGCGGGTGAGCAAAAGGCATAATGTGAACCACACCTTTGACGAAAATCGAAATTCCGGCGGCGGAAAATATATTCTGCTGACCGGTGCCACCGGCCTCGTTGGCAGATACCTGATCAAGGATCTGTGTCTTCAGGACTGCAGGCTTGCAGTCATCGTTCGCCCGGGAAGAAAGCTCTCTGCAGAAGAGCGTGTTGAAGTAATTCAGCAACACTGGGAGAAACAACTCGGGCACGCGCTTCCGCGTCCTGTTGTTTTTGAAGGTGATGTTACCGAGGAGAATCTCGGTCTCGGGCAGGAAGAATCAGAGTGGATCCGTGACCACGTTGATCACATCATCCACAACGCTGCTGTTCTGAGATTTACGGGAGCCGACAAACGATTTGACCCGTGGAAAACAAACTGCCGCGGCACTCAGAACGTTCTTGATTTCTCGCGCGAGCACAGCATCGGCAAGCTCAGCTATGTTTCGACTGCCTATGTGAGCGGAATTCGAGAAGAGATCGTCAACGAGGATGATTTCGATTGCGGACAGAAATTCCGCAACGACTATGAACGCAGTAAATTCGAGGCAGAACGGCTCGTACGCGCTGCCGATTGGTTTGATTCAGTTACGATCTTCCGTCCAGCAGTCATTGTCGGAGATTCGAGAACTG
Source organism: Planctomycetota bacterium (assembly GCA_039029995.1). Taxonomy (GTDB): domain Bacteria; phylum Planctomycetota; class Planctomycetia; order Pirellulales; family Pirellulaceae; genus Mariniblastus. Next base: position 6,523 of record JBCCFB010000230.1, on the reverse strand, counting down.
GTTACACGTCTACTTATCACGGACTGTTCCTCTACCTGAGACTGTTGTCGTCATTAATCAAGAGACAGATACCGAATGAAGACGGAGTCTATGAGACGCCGATTTCACTGCCTATTTCAGGTGATGAGCCTCGCAACCTCGTTCCAGTAGACTGGGTTTCAGCTGTCATCTCACACATCGTCTGCAAGCCGGAAGCTCACGGACGTACATACCATCTGACTCCGGATAAAGGTATCACCCCTCGCGAGATCATTCACGCCTGCTACAAGTACTTCAACACTGACAACGGAGTCACGTACGCCGGTTCGGGAAGCGATCGAGTCGCCGACAGCGAGTTTGCCAGAACCTTTTTCGAGCACGCTCGAATCTACGAAGCCTATGAATCAAGTGATCCGGAATTTAACCGCTCAAACGTGAGCGAATTCGCCGGACACCTCCCCTGCCCTCAAATTGACGAAGAGATGATTGTCCGCTTCATCGAATTTGGAAAGGCAGACAACTGGGGCAAACGCCGGATGCGCCGGCCTGCGGTCAACCTCTGGTTCAAGACACATCTTGATCAGGTCGCAAAAGGCGTTTCACGACTGGCGGGTTCGTATCAGACAGAGGATGACAGCTCATTGATGATCGGCCTTGATATTCACGGTCCCGGAGGCGGGCAGTGGAAAGTTTCGGCCGACGTCGATTCCTATCAGGTCGATCGTGGCCTTCCTTTCCGGTCCCATGGCCTTTTGCAGATGGACAATCGCCAGGTTGAGCGAGTTGTCAACAGTAACTGTGAACCTTCGGAATCGAGCGAAGTTGCATGGGCATCCCGCCTGGAGCAACTGTTCGAAGTCGAGTGATTGCAGCGGACTGACAGAGTTCCACGTCATCGGTGACAATCATTGATCCGATGCTTAAAAGACAGATTCGCGTCCTGAATCATCATCGGGCTGCGCTTGTTTGTACGGCAGGTATTCTGCCATCTGTACTGAACCCTTCTTGATGCTGTATTCGATCCCACGCCATGTTGCACGGGATGCAACCGCGGTGATCAAGGCAGCAACCGGCTGGATAAACTGGGTCAGCATGATCGCCATGAAGTAGGTGACAGGTCCGGCTGGAGACTGTGACGATTCGTTTTCAAAACGCTCCAAAACGACCGCTCGATTGGCTGAATTGATCACCTTGATGATGAGTGAATTCGCGATCGGGAAGAATGCAGCGGTCCCTAGCAGAACCCACACAAGTGACCATTGTTGCACTACGATTGCGGCAACAAGTAGAGCCGGGACGGCCACCAGGCAAAGGCCTATCGAAATGCCATGTATCAGCACCATCGGCCAGCCCGCGTGGTGCAGTCTAACGGTTAGTAATTGCCGGCTGATCCAGCGGAACGCGTCATGCAATGACGTCGTTTCCCGATTCAGTGCGATCACGTCCGGAATTCGCTGAAGTCTGTAGCCATGTTTTTTTAATTCCGAACTGAGCATGGTGTCTTCGCAGAAAGCGGTGCTCCATTTTTGAAGCAGTTTGCATTTCCCGATAGCACTTGAGCGAACGACAAGGCTGCCTCCCCATGCGATGTTGTAGATGTACATCTGAACGACAGCCGCAGCGCTCCAGATCTGACGCACAAGCGAGCCGTTGCTCCCTGTTTCCGGTTCAAACCAGCGGTTTCCAGTCGTCGCACCGACTGACGGATCAGAGAACGGAGCCAGAAGGTCTCGGAGCCAGTGTTGATCGACGATGGAATCAGCATCAATCAACGCAATAAACTCGGACTCTTCATGAATCCGGTCGATCGCTGTGACTAATGCATGGCATTTAAGCGTACCGGCACTGAACGCAGAGTGCTCAACGAAGTGGACAACCGGCTGCAATGCAAGATCGTTGCACCAATTCCGCGCAGGGGTGATTGCGGGATCAGATTCGTGATCAAATACCAGATGCAGCGACCAGTTCTGCCGGCTTTGAGCCGCGAGTGAGCTCAGGCAGTGCTTCAGCGCAGGATCAATCCCGCGCAGACAAAGAATGACGGCGACATGCGACTGTTCGTCGGAACTATCACCGCGCCGCTCTTTCAAACCCTGCTGAATAAAGCGGTGATAGATGGCTGTGTAGGAAGCCTGAAACAGGGTCACTAAGCCGACAAAAACGACAACTCCAATGGTCAGAATCGTCAGCATGTGCGGCTGTTCTCCGGATCCCGGCCGGAATCCTCTGCGGTCGGCTAGTTGAACATCGCTTTGATGTTTGGATCAAACAGAACGACCATTGCCCAGATTCCAACGGCGACTTCGGCCAGTAGACAGCAGTCCATCACCCCGGTGCACGGAATAATCGCGACGACGGCTGCCGCCATGGCAAAGCCCCATACGCGTCGCCTGACCATCATCGCTGCGCCGGCGATCAGGATAGTTGCTACCAGCATCATCACGATACTGAGCACCACCCCCATGACCTGAGATTCAGGATCGTTCATGTTTGCATACATCTGCTCCCAGAACGGATCTCCCGCCAGTTGCGGCGGAATTTCTTTGGGCCCGGTCATGTTGGAGATCAGATTCAGGATTCCGTAGAGAAAATCGAAGACACCAAACACGATCAAAGTGATCGCCGGAGCCAGAAGTTTACCCGGTGTTTTCCGCGGAACGTTGCGCGGTGGATTAGGCGGTCGGTTATAGGCGCCGGGCTGATAAGGATTGTGTCCGGGCTGTTGAAATGGTGGCTGCGGTGGTTGCCCTGGCGGATAATTCGCCATCTCGTTCCCCTGAATTACTTGTATCTACCTTTAGCTTATTATCGCACGGTTTAGCGGGCTACATGAAGGCGAGCTGGCAATTCGGAAAAGGAACTTCAAACTCCGTACTGTGACGTCAGCCTTCGGTTCCTCATATAATACCTCGCGACGCGCTGTTTCGCAGCAACCTCGAATGGAGACCGTGATGATATTCCACCCCACGCTACGCTTTCAACTTTCCGCGTTCGTCGGCCGACGTTTTTTGCGCGGTCTCTTTATTCCCTGCCTCTACATACCCTGCCTCTACGTTCTCTTGATATCCGTGCTTCCCGTTTCAGTCTCAAACGCCCAGGAGGACGAGGCTCCCGAGGCTACCGGGGAATCAGTAACCGGTTCGGTAAATATGGTTGCCGATGATTCCGGGATCAACGTGATGATGGATGGTCAACTGTTCACCCGGTTTCACATCAACGGATACGACAAGCCGATCCTGTATCCCGTCTATGGTCCCGGGCAGGTGCCGATGACGCGCAACTATCCGATGATCGAAACGGAAGGCGAGGAACCGGATCATCCGCATCACAAATCGGTATGGGTCGGACACGAAATCAACCACGTCGATTTCTGGACGGAGCGCACCGGCCTTGTTGTTGTCGATGAAGTCAGCGTGGCGAGTAATGGAAATGAATTCAGTGTCAACTCAAACTGGATTAGAAGAGATGATGACGCGGTAATTCTGACGGATACTACCGTATACCGGTTCGGATTTGATGAGCAGGTGCGCTGGATGGATGTCGCAATCACATTCAAGGCAAGTCACGGCGAAGTCGTTTTCCAGGACACCAAGGAAGGTCTTTTCGCAATACGCGTTCATCCCAAACTACGTGCCAGAGAAGCTCCGCGCCACGGCGTGACAGATGTCACCGGACGGATCAGCAATGCCGAGGGAATTACCGGTCCGGAATGCTGGGGTAAGCCCGCGGCATGGGTGGATTACTCCGGCGAAGTGAATCGACAGACCGTCGGCATCGCTATCTTCGATCATCCGGAAAACCTCCGTCATCCCACGACCTGGCACGCGCGTGACTATGGATTGTTCGCGGCGAACCCGTTCGGGTTACATCACTTTACCGGTGCGGAAGCTGGGACAGGCGAGTACAAGCTCGAGGAAGGTGAGGAGCTGACGCTGCGCTATCGTGCTGTTTTTCACGCGGGTGATTGCGCACAGGCCGATGTTCCAGGGCGCTACGAACGATGGGCGGGCCGTTCAGCCGATGAAGACGACTCCGGTGAAGCGTCAGGGGCTTATTCCGAGGCTGATTCCGGCGATGGAGGCTAGTTAATTGCTTCCACCCATCTGGCTGGCGAGAGATTCGGTAGCTTGAGCAAGTTCGCTGATTCTGCGCTCGAGGTCGGCGATCATTGCTTCGCGATTCGCGTCCGGTGATTGCTGACCTCCGAAGCTGCGCGGCTGGGCGGTGCCGGGCTGGCTGGCAGCCAGCTCCTGCTGCTTGAGGAATTGAAGTTCGCTTTCGAGCTGCTGCTTGCGGCTCTGAAGGTCATTGAGATAGTTGATCCATTCCCGACCGCGATCAGACGCCGTTCCGGCAAACTGCTTCATCGAGTCAATCGCCGAGCCGATTTTATCAAGAGCATCATCATACTTTCCGTCCTGAAATTTGCCTTGTTCGGTAACCAGCAGGTTGAATACTTCCTGCCCAAGCCCCGTCACCTTTGAGATGATCTGTCGGGACTGCTCTTTTTCTTCCGCGGAGCCGTAGAAGTAGTTGTAGAACACAAGTCCCGTGACGAGAAAAAGAACCGTCGGGATGACGTATTTGAATAAGAGCTTGAACATGGCTGGTGAGAACGTTCCGGAATAACCAGGTGGCGATGTCAGGTGGCGATGTATCGAGGAGATAGATTCTAGGCGTCTGGTCTGTTTGAGGTTAGTGCGCTTGCCGGCAAACCATTGCGGCTGCGCAATTCTTCCGGCGCAATATACGTCGCTATTTCGTTTACGGAATTAATTCATTGCAAATCGGGAAAACACTCTGCAATCACTGAACATGTTCGTTGCCAGCATGGAATTAGACACGTTTCAGATGCGTGACACGTCCGCCGTGAACCCACTCCGCGACAATGATGTTTCCAGCAGCGTCGAAGCAGGCATCATGAGGATGCAGGAATCGCCCGTCACGCCACGTATCCGGTTGTCTCCGGAACGCAAAGTTGTCTGCAAGAACCTGCTCTCGCCAGTCTTCATCCTGCCCGAGCACAGCAACAACGGAGTTATCTATGCCGAGCAACGTGATCTGAGCTTTGAGTTCGGGTACGAGCATCAGGTCTTCACGCACGTCAACGTTGGCAGGCAGCAGAAAATTGTTTTGTGTCCGGACATGGCTGCCGTCAAGCTTGAACCACTGCAATCGGTTGTTGGCACGATCGGCTACAACGATCAGGTTTTCACCGGTTTCGTTCTCACGGTCATCAATCCAGATTCCGTGCGGCAGGTTGAACTGTCCGTCCTGGTCACCTTCCTTGCCGAAATGAGAGACGAAGTTTCCATCGGAGTCGTAGCGCTGAATTGAGTACGATCCATACCCGTCCGCGACCAGGAACCCTCCGTCGTCAGGGAACGCGAAGTTGGTCGGCATGTATCGATCTCGACCCCACTGGCCTGTCGGCTCTTTGTCCTCGTTTTCTGCAAACAGTCCTGTCTGCATCGGTGCCCGTTTCAACCAGACACGTTCACCTGTGAGGGACATCTTGGTGATGAACTTCAAAGACTGATATGCGGAAGCGTAGATGAACTCCTCACCGTCCTCTTCACGGATTTCAAGGCCGTGGCCTCCACCCTGCAGTTCACTGCCGAATGAATCGACATAAGTTCCATTCGCGTCGAATACGAAGATTGAAGGGTGGTCGAGTTGATCTCCGAACCCTTCGTGAATCACATAGATGCGGCCGGACTTGTCTACCGCTACGTTATGAGTGACCTGCCAGTTGAACTGATCCGGCAACTTCAGAAAGTCATGATTAACTTCAAAGCGGTGTTCATCATTCCCGACAAGTACTTCGCTGTCCGTGCGGCTTTCTGTCCGGACTGCCGGGGCGGCATGTGCGTCAGAGTCCTGTTGGGCAAGCGAAATGGCCGGAGAAACCGCCACTAGCGCCGCACCGGCCGCAGTACCCTTTATGAAGCTGCGTCGATCCTGGATGCGTTGATCTTTTTCCTTGCTGGTGTCCGTTTGCTTGCGGCTCATAATCTTCAGTTCTTCTTGCGTAGGTTGCATGAAAATCTATCGGTGGGAGTCATTGGCCGCCATTGTATCTTTGAAACGAATCGGATGCAGGCATACAATCAGGATGTCGTTTTCCAATGCCGGTTTACTATCGGTTTGCTGACCTGTACGAAAACCCCGAAAGCAAGAAATGCGCGATTACCTCAATCTTCTGATTCTTCTGCTGGTTTCAGTTCTGGTTACTGCAAACGGCTGTGCACCTCCTGCGACGGCTGACAATGATCCGCCGGCTGAAGAGGGGAACGACGGCATGCCAACAGAGCCGATATTCGGTCAGACAACCGATGAGATCGGGGAGTTTGATCCGAATCGGGAAGATCAGGTTGTCGATCCCGGGGCGAGGGCCGGAAACATGTTCACGTATGCTCTTGAAGCCTATGGGCCGACGGTCGGCAAAGTCTCAAAGCTTCAGATAGATCAGGCAGTAAGACTCTACTGGGCGGAGCATGGAAAATATCCTGAAACCTACGATGAGTTCATGGACGGAGTGGTT
>JBCCFB010000229.1:0-10503 GCA_039029995.1 Planctomycetota bacterium | reverse complement strand
TAGCCTTCGAGGCTGAGCCCCAGCGGATCCATCTGACTATGACAGGCATAGCAGTTCGCTGAAGCACGGTGAAGTTCAAGCTTTTCACGAAACGAAAGCCGCTCCGATTCTTCGACCTCTTCTTCAAATTCGCTGACGTTCGGTGGAGGAGGTGGAGGTGGCGTTCCGAGTACGGTGTCGAGAATCCACTGGCCTCGAACGACGGGACTGGTCCTGCCCGGGAAAGACGTCACCGCAAGCAGACTGCCTTGCCCGAAAATGCCTCCACGGTCTGCCGTCCTCAGGCTGACTCGCTGCATATGCTGACCTTCGACTCCACGGATCCTGTAGAAGCCGGCCAGTTCCTCGTTCAAAAATGTGTAGTCAGCGTTGATCAACTTCGGGAGTGATGCGTTGTCGGTTATCAGCGAGTGAAAAAACAGCGCCGTTTCATCCCGCATCGCTTTCATCAGCGAATCAGTACACCACGGGTTGTCGATGGGGTCCATTCTCACTCGTGTTCCAAGATTGATCGAACCGAGCCACTGTGCTGCAAAGACACTTCCCAAGGTCATCGCGCGAGTATCGTCAAGCATTCTTTCGACCTGCGCGTCGAGTACCTCGGGCTGATGTAACTGTCCATCGCGGGCCAGACGAAACAGTTCATCGTCAGGCATCGTCGCCCAGAGAAAATACGAAAGTCGGCTGGCAAGTTCCCAGTCATTGACGCGAAAGGTTCCCGATTCGTCTGCGACCGTTTCGTGTTTCATAAGGAATTTCGGCGAAACCAGAGTCGCCTGAAATACGGCTTTGTATGCCGACAGTTCATCCAGTCCGTTTTGCCTGGCGTTGTCAAAATGCCTGACCGAACGATCGAGTTCATCTTCGTCGAGCGGACGTCGGTATGCCCTTGAAACGAAATTTCGAATGACGTCCCGCGGAGACGCGGTAGTAGGCGAAACATCGCCGAACACCTTTTGGCGTACGGCTTGTTGAGCCGCGGTGGTGACTTCCGCAGGAAATGCCTGTTCGACCACGAAATCTGCTGCGTTCATGTACCGCTCCATCAACAGTGGCTGGATGAACAGAGTATTGGCACTGTTGTCAAAGCCGCTCGAACCGGTCATGTCTGTCGGGAATCGGTCTGTTGGCCGTAGATCCATCCCCACAAGATCGCGAATCGTGTTGTTGTACTCTTCATGGGATAGCCGGCGCGAAGGCTCGTAGCCGGGATGTGCGACAGTGGAATAGTCGAAACTGTTGATCTTCTGGTAGAGAGCAAGCGTCAGTTTCGTCCGCTCTTCTTCAGTCGGTTGGTCCGAGTCGGCTGGCGGCATGGCACGGTTCTGCAACTGTGCAATCACATTGATCCAATGATCGCGATTCTTCACGATCGGCGTTGTTTCGATCATCGTTTCGAGATCGAGATCGCCATCGGCAGTGCCTGAGTCGTGGCATGCGAGGCAGTACTGATCCAGCAGAGGCTCGAGATCGCTTTGCAGGTTGAGATTCGCAACAGACTGTAGGCCGGATTCCGTTATCGCAATCGGCAACATCTCGGAACTTACTGGCTTGAGAGGTTCGCGATTGACGCTGCGATCGCGCCTACTTTCACGCCTGTCTTCGTCGTCATCAAAATCTTCCTCCATCTCGCCTTCAAAGTCATCGTCCTCAAATCGTTGTTCATCGAAGTCCTCATCTTCAAACTCACCTTCAAAATCCTCGTCGAATTCGGCCAGTTCGCCTGAGACCAGGCGTTCCTGCATCATTTCGAGTTCTTCGAATAGTTCTTCTGCTGCTTCGTCGTCGCCATCTTCAAGGGCATAGCGAAGTTCTTCCAGAAGCCCGAAACACTCATGAGCCATTTCGAGACGGCGTTCTTCCAGCCAGACGCGTTCTTCGATCTGTTCGAAATCGCCTTCGCCCTCTTCAACGCCAGACTCTTGCGACACCATCATTTCGCGAAGGGAGTTGAGCGAATCGAGTGCTTCGTCTGCAACGTCGGCGATAGGAAGAAACTCGTCGGCGCCGGCGTCTTTGAGCTCGTTCCTGATCCGGTTGATTTCGGCACGATGGTCGTCGCTTTCGTTCAACCAGTGCAGACGTTCTATCTCGAACTCAACCGCAACGATCTCGTTCTCCAACGATTCCGCCTGCTCGTCGCTGCCAGAGTCGTAGGCCTCCATGATCTGCGAATCGAGTCGCTTAAACCGCTGTTGCAGTTCGATCAATTTCTCGATTCGTTCAACACGAGCTTGAAGTGAGGCCTGCTGTTGCGCGTGCCATTGCAATTCACGACTGAGTTCTTCTTTCTGCCTGCGCAATGACTCGATATCGTTTTCAAAGTCTTCCTCCTCGAAGTCTTCTTCAAACTCGTCATCGAATTCGTCTTCATCAGAATCCTGCTCGTCAAAATCCTGTTCATCGAAATTATCTTCTTCAGACTCGTCTTCCTGTTGCGCCGAATAATCAATTCCCTGCTTTTGACCAGCCCCGTCACGTTGCCACGAACTCAGAGCACTTGAGTCGGGTGTGAACAGAAAGACCGCGATCAAAGCAACGGCCAACAGCAAGGAAAATAACAGGCGGGTTCGCATAAACGGCAGCCCTGAAATGAACGACGAATGAAGTGGTAGAAGACCAGGCAGCCTTTAATACCACTATATCACAGGACTTATAGGGGCTCTTGAACGGCCCCCTTTCACGAAATCGCCCGAACTTGGCTGGATATGTGGTGAATTTTTACTGCCCTTCCGCGAACGCTCGATTCGAAACTCAGCTAATACGAGTAATCACAAGGCTGAAATTCATGTCGTTAGCATCTTTCGAACTGGTGACCTGTCCGCAGGTCAATTTCCCTTCACCCGGATTCGGAGTCGATGATGAAAAACGAGATCACGTATTCATTTCTTCTGGCATTCGCTCTCACATTCTTCTCGATGGCGGACGATGCAGTTGGCCAGACCTGGCCTTTCAGGAACTTTCCCAACTCGAATAGGCCTGATGCGACTGCATTGTTCATGGCCAACGGGATCTATGATGCAGCTGATCCGAACTATCAGCCACCGACGGCGGATGACTTTGACAGGATAATCATGGGCCGCGATGAAGAGGCCATCGAAGACAGGCGTCAGGAAGCTGCTGACTATTTCCTCGAGCGTTTCGGCGTCGACTTTTCGGAAAGCGATTTTGCTCAGGGTGGCGCGATCGGCCTGTTTCACGTTTACAGTGATCCGCGGTGGAACTATCGCTGTTACAAGCTGCCCGGTAGAAACGTTCCACGTACAGGTTTAATCGTTCACGACGCGCAATACGTCATGGCAGTACTCGCCCCTCAGGCAACCCTATTCGGCTCCTGGGGAGGAGCATCAGGAACTGTTGTCGATGCTGGAACCGTTGCAGTGGACGGCGAGTACCTGATTCAAGGCACCAACCGGTTCCGCTGCGGCAATCCTCGAAACGTCCACCTGACCTTCCGCAGCGTTACACCGATTTTCGACGCCTCCAGCGGCAACATCAAGTTTGACTGCCGGCTGGACAGTGAACAATTCGGAGCCGGCGCTGCGCTGGGGAGACAGGAAACCTACGTTCTGAATAACGGCATGACTCAGATCGCGATAAACAATGTCTTGCAGTTCCCTGCACCGCTATGGTCGTTTGAACAATAGCTGGAAAGATCCACGTGAAGATCGGCCAGGGCGTTCGGTCAATGGTGACCCACGCCCTTTCCATTTTGACGAAGCTTGATGGTTTCAATCAAAAATGCACTCTTCTTTTCCTTACTGAAGACAGCATGCCAATTACGCCCAACAACACCGTTGCCGCTGCCGGTTCGGGCACAGATGCCACGCGAAGTTTTTCCATCAAGCCCGTGCCGCCGAAGTAACCGGTCTGGTAGTCCGTGATCACCATGTTGCGGTCTACGATCAAGAAAGCTGGAATACCGAAGTTGCTGCGCAGCAGAATCTCTTCAGCAATGCTGTCTTCGGCTGAAAGCGGAATGTCGCCGGCGAACAAAACGTTCTCCGGATCGCTCGTCCAGAGTTGGTCAATCCACCCATTGATATCCTGCAGCTGTGGCTCCTGACTGGCCACGTTTTGAAAGACCAGGTCGTACATTTGCACGTTGATCCCTTCACTCTGCAGCTGCGCTGTCGTTGCGCCGCTGTCTTCAGCAAACAGCTGGCAGGGCGCACACCACATCCCGCACAGACTCAACGCGTACGCATCGGCGCCTCCTTCGTCATACCAACTCATCGAAGTGGCCACTCCACTCTGCTGGTCAACATAGCTGGCTGCAAAATCAGGCAGCCGCTGACCGATATCCCATCCTGTGGTCGGGTCTCCCGATGCTGTGGAAACCAAAGTGCCTATGGTCACGAGAAATCCGACAAACAGAACAACTCCGTATCGGCAAATGGGCGAACAAAACATGCTCAAGCTCCTCGAATCGACAAGTTGAAATGGAACCGGCGGCCGCCGGACAGAAACAAGATGCAACGCTCCACCGTTTAAGCCACGAAAAATGAAATGCTCGGCAATTACGGCTAAGATTTATGCAGCGATAAAAAATCCGGAAAATCGCGGCTGATCTCCATCTCACTTGCATCTTCAAGGCATGCAGATGACTGAGGAAGAACGGAATACCGAAAACCTCCCGCCCGATGAAAGCTATCGAACGGGTCGTGACAACATGAGAGCAGCCGATTCGATCGGCCTGCTGATTGACCGCGCGCGCACCGGATGTGACTCCTCACGCGAAAAACTGCTTGACCAGCTCAGTTCGTTTATGGCTCATATGGCCGCCTCAAGAATGAACCCGGCTTTTCAAGCCAAGTTCGGCGAGTCAGATGTTGTTCAGCAAACGCTGGCTGTTGCGATCGAAAAATTCGAGGACTTTCGAGGAAAAAGTGAGGGCGAATTGCTTGCCTGGATTAAGCAGATTCTGAGAAACCAGATACTGATGAATCAGCGGTCGCTGACCAGCCACAAACGTGACATGTTCAGGGAGCAGCCGATCATTTCCCCGGACAGCTCAATACAGCCGACTCACTTTCCCGTTGACCGCCATGCGACGCCCGGTACCGAAGCCGTCCGCAACGAGTATTCGGTAGCCGTCCGTGATGCATTGAAACTGCTCCCCGAGGACTATCGGCAGGTCATCCAGTTCCGCAACTGGGACAAACTCTCTTTCCCTGAAATCGCCAGACGTATGAACCGGTCCGCCAACGCAGTCACCAAGCTCTGGTATCGGGCATTGATTGAGCTGCGCAAGAAACTCGGGGATCAGGATGAGTGAACGTTCGCCTGACAAAGAGCCGGAACTGGAGTTGATCAACCAGTTGCTCGCGTCCGCTGACGGCGATTCGATTCCTGACTCGATCATCAGCCAACTCAGCCCTGAAGAGCTGGAGGAATTCCGGCAGGCACAGGAATGCCTGGCACTTCTTCAGTTCGCCGCGCCTGCGATCGGTGCAGGCGCTGTGGCTGACATTTCCACCGCCAAAGAAGACGACTCGACGGATCGAGGCAATTCGCCATCGAGCCTGATGACGCCGGTCGAAGTCCCCAAAAGACTGGGGCGGTTTGAAATCCTGAGAGAACTTGGACGAGGCGGATTCGGAATTGTGCTGCTTGGTCGCGACCCCGGCCTGGATCGTCTGGTCGCTTTGAAGATTCCACGAACTGAAAGCCTTCTGTTCTCAGATTCCGCCAGAAGGTTTGATCGCGAAGCCCGCGCAGCCGCCGTACTTGGTCACCCGGCCATCATTCCGATCTTCGAATCGGGACGAATCGGACCGCTGACCTATATCGCATTCGAGTTCTGCGATGGAAAGACTCTTTCAGAATGGCTTGCGTCGCGCGATGGTCCGGTTGAACCAGAACTGGCGGCCAAAATCGTGTTGCGACTTGCCGATGCAGTGCAACACGCGCACTCAAAAAGCGTTATCCATCGCGATCTGAAGCCGGCGAACATCATGCTCGCAGGTCTGCATGAGTTCGAGAAATCTGCGGATAACTCTCGGCTGATTGAAGCACTCCGCATTACAGATTTCGGCCTCGCCCGAATGGAATCTGATGACGAAAGCCTGACCCGTGAGGGAGCCGTAATCGGCACTCCTGCCTACATGGCTCCGGAGCAGGCAATTTCGGACTCGTCCGCCGGTTCCCCCGCGGACATTTACTCGACAGGCGTCATTCTTTTTGAATTGCTAACCGGCAAAGTTCCATTCACCGGCCGCACCAACGTTGAGGTCATCAACGCGCTGACAGGGACGGATGCTCCGTCACCAAGAAAGATCAACCCGGATGTTCCGAGAGATCTGTCGGCCATCTGTTTGAAATGCCTGGCCAAGAAGCCGGAACAACGATACTCATCAAGTCGCGAACTCTGCGCAGACCTCGAAAACTTCCTTGAGGGACGACCGGTTTCGGCGCGCGAAGCAACAACCTACGAAACAGCCATTCGCTGGTGTCAAAGAAACCCGCTGTTGTCGGGAACACTGGCCGCGTTGATTGCGGTACTTGCGATCTCCACAGCCGTAATGACCTATCTCTGGCTCAATGCCGATGATGCCAGACGGACTGCGGAGTTTCACGAAACTGAGTCCGGACGACGTGCCGAACAGTCAGTGAGATATTCGCAGCGACTACGCGCAGCCATCGATAGCCTGCTAACGGCGATCGCAAACGAGCCGGCGCTGAAGTCGAAAGACATGGAGGCCTTTCGAGCCGAATTGCTTTCGTCGGCAACGGGGCTCTACAAAGAGTTGAGAGCTGACGTTCCTGAAGACGAACAGCTTCTGGCTGAGTATCTGGAAACGATGCTCTCTCTGGCAAACGTACTTCTACGACTGGATGACCACGAAGCGGTCACTGAAATCTGTGATGAGGCGATTGTAACCCTGGATCAATCTGAAATTGGCAACCCGGTTCTCAAATCCCGATTCCTAAACGTTCGCGCACAAAGCCTTTCGACGACCGGAAACTATGCTCAGTCGCTGGCCAGCCGTCAGCATGCGATTCAGCTTCAACGCGACCTCGTTGAACTGCATCCGGAACTCGAAGCGATCAAGATGAATCTAGCCGCTGAACTGAACAAAGCCGCTCTGACCGCTCTTTCAAACAGTGACTTTGTGCAATGTCGCGAGTTCATTGGTGAAGCGATTGAAGTACTTGCGCCGGTTTCCGGAGCCGATCCACTTCAGTGGACCGCGACAACAGCTCACTTTGAAGTCATTTCAACAAACAGCCGGCTGCTTACGGACACAGGTCAGCCGCAGGAAGGCAAGCAATGGGCATTGCGCGCGCTTGAGATGTTCGAAGAGGTTCTTGGCGAAGTCAGTCACACCGACTCGGCGACTTTGAACCGGCTTGCCAGCCTGCACTTCAGCATTGGCGTCACCGGCTCGGTTTCCGGTGACTATGAACTTGCGGCTCATCATTACGACAGCGCGATCGAGGTTCTGAAAGTGCTGTGTGATCGTCATAGCGATGTGGGTAAGTACCATCAGGACCTGATTTCGAAGCAGTACAGCCGTGCGCTGATTCACTACTTCGAACAGGAATATGAGCAGGCGCTTCAGCTGATAAACGAGAACATCGAACGTGCAGAAACCGGCGCGGTGAATTTTCCGGGGCGAAGCCGGTACTTCAAAATCGACCTCGCCAACACGCTTAATCTGAAATACGGAGTCTATGACGCGCAGGACGACTATGAAGGTGCAAAAGGTGCGCTGCTCGACGCGATCGCAGTTGCAGAAAGCATCATCGCAGCCGGCGAGCCGGGCATTAAAGTCGAGACAATACTGGGCAACTTCCATGCAAACCTGGGGTTCCTTGAGAGCAAGGCGGGAAAAACGGAAGAGGCGCTGCTCAACAATTCAAATGCTCTGGAGATACTACTTCCGATTGTCGCCAGGCAACCTCGCGGCGAAGCCCTGACTTTCAGCTTGAACGCTTGTTTCGGCGCGATGACCGCCTGCGACATCCTTGAAGATTTCGAACAGGCTCTGACATACAGCGAGCAATACGTTGAGCTTGCACCACCGAACGACCCGCGAGCAATCAAAGCGAAGCGCGCACAAGTCTACTGGCTCGCCAGCGCAGAAGAATACGAAGATTCGCTTGCGCTGATCGAAGAGCTAGACGATGCCGGTTCCGGGGAACATCTATTTGTTCTTGCGAAATCCGCCGCGAAAAGTATCGGCTGCGTCGAAACTGCGTCACTTCCGCCGAACGTGCACGAGCAAATTCGGCGTCAGTTCGTTGACCATTGCGTAGACCTGCTCGTGCGTTACCTCGAACAGGATCAGGAAAACAGGCAGCCCGCATCTGCAGTATTTGAAGACGCTGCTTTCGATCCGATCAGAGAAGACGCTGCGTATGTCGATCTGGTCAACGCACACCCGGATGACTCGCCGCTCGACTGATGCGGGCAAAATTATCCGCCTCGCGAAATGAATATCAGCGGCCCGTCAGTCTGCTCGGCCAGCTTCAAGCTGAAGTTGCTGAAAATCTTTTTGTTCTTTCCGCCACGTTGAACTCCGAGAACGGTAACGTCGTGTTCACCCGCAAGATTTGCAACCGCTCCGACGGGATCAGATGAACAGACTACTTCGATCCGCGCATCGGGCAGATGATTGTCACGAGCAGTTATCGAAAGCTCGTTCTGAACATTCCTGCGTTTCTCTTCAGAAGCACCTTCTGGAAGCACGCGCAGAAACGTGACATCACGATCGGCGGTCCGGTCGAGACTGCCCAGCAGCCGCGCGAGCAATTCGTCATGTGCGCCGCGCCCGGCTACCGGAACGAGAATCTTCTGCAGGCGTTTGCCATGCAGACGTTCCGGCGCTCGAAGCAGTACGATGTCGCAAGTCACTTCGCTGACCAGATCATCGAGTTGCTGCGCGACTCCGCTGCCTTCGAGCACGTTAAAACCGAGCACCATGCTGCAGCAATTGTGATCCTCAGCAACTCTGGCAATTTCCGGCCACGGTTCATCCGCGACAGTAATCAACGTTTCCGGATAAAGCCCCATTTTTGATGAAGCTGTCAACGCGCGGGCCAGAACCGACTGCACGCTGGACAAACGTTCCGGTTCGGCTTCTGCATCCCAGCCTTCAGGCACAGTGATCACGGACAGCAACAGGACTTTCCCAATGCCCGGCGGTGAAAGTGAATTAGCAACTGCGACCAGCGAGCCTGCATTGTCCGGATTGGCGATCGGCACGAGAACGAACGGCCGTTGCCCGCGTAGCTGCGCGGATTCGGGAGTACGCGCGGCATAAGCAGCATCGAGAACTCTCGCGCGCCGCGCAAACAGAAACAGAAACAAAAGCGCTCCCATTCCGAGCCAGACCAGTGCGATTAACCCGGCCAGAGGAACAACGACGCCTTGAAAAATTGCCAGCGAAACACAGGCAAGCCCGCCGACGGCTGGAACCAGCGGGAACAAAGGTGAGCGGAATGGCGGCGGTTTATTGCCGCTGCGTTTTCGAAGCAGGATCGCCAGCAGGTGTGACAGCGCGAAGGTCACGAGAAAAATCAAACTGGCTGCGGCACCCGCTGCGGCTACGTCGGGTATGACCAGCAAAGTCAGGCCGATGATCACGGCCGTTGCCATGACGGCGTTAACCGGGATGCCGCGCTTGCTGACTTTGCCCATGAAAACCGGGAGTGTACGGTCTTTTGACATGGTCGCTGCGATTCGCGACGCAGCGAAAACGTTGGCCTGAAGCGCCGAGAACATCGATAGAACGCCGGCTACCATTACCAGCCAGTAGCCGAACGAACCCAGAAAATTCTCCGCTGCAATGGCGACGATGGTTTCTTCGTTCCCTTTTGCAGCAGCGCTGATGGTTTCGTCGCCGGTTACACCGACAGTTGAGACGATAAACAGCAGAGGCAGATAGATCGCAAGCGCGATGATGAGCGAGAGAATCATGGCGCGAGGGATGTTGCGCGCGGGCTCTTTGACTTCCCCGCCGACTGCCGCAATTAAATCGAAGCCCTGCAGGGCAATGAACGTGTATCCCATGGCCTGAATCAGCCCAAGCCAGCCTTCTGCAAAAAACGGGTCAAGCGTCTGGGTAATTTCAGATGAAGGTCTTTTAAAAACTGCTGCAAGTCCACCTGCAATCAGCAGTCCGAAGAATAGGACCTTGCCGAAATTGATCAGGTTCCCGCTACCGGATTTGACCGACAGAACCAGCGCAACAACGATTGTTGTGAAGATCGCTCCCCCCGTCGTCAGCAGCTTACCCGGTTCCCAGGTAGCGTCCGGATTGCTGGCCACGTAGATATCAGCCGCGATGGCCAGAACGAAGTGCGCCGTGCCGATGGCATAGAGGACGGCCGCCACGATCGATGCGAACCAGACGATCCAGCCGACATTGAACGCTGTATCGACAGAGAGAATCCGTTTGGCAAACGTGTATGACCCGCCGGATTCCGGAAACCGCGAAGCAAGCTCAGCCATACTTAGAGCGGTGAGCACGGCGATCACGCCATTGAATGCAAACG
>JBCCFB010000228.1:0-10526 GCA_039029995.1 Planctomycetota bacterium | reverse complement strand
GCCGTAACCAGTGCAGCCGCCCGGAAGTGCGGTAACAGTACGCCCGGCATGATGACACCGTCTTCGTCGTCAAACGTTCCCACAAGGTCGTCACGGATCGCGGTCGGTCCCGGCTTGCCATTGCCTTCAGGATCGAGTCCGGCTCCAAGGAAAATCGGAGCCGTAAGTGCGGGCAATCTATGACGTGCACCATCAGAGGCAAGGAGCGTTCCGAAACTGTCGTCAGCGTCACCGAAGTCGTAGTTGTCGAGTACTTCGATTTCGGAATAGTTCACCTGCATCCGGTTTGTCGCAGTGAAGTTGCCGACTCCCGGGGCAAGCCAGTTCCAGTCCGGATTATCAACTCCAGCAAAGTTCATCCGCAGCGTGTCACCGGGAACTGTTGAAGGCAGGCCGCCATCAAGGTTCAGCGGTGCGTCCGTCGGTGGAGAAACAATAAAGAAGTCGCGGGCGGATCCACCTTGCAGATTCTCAATCGAGCTGAAGAAGAATCGGTTTGTACCGACGACGTAGCGACTGAGTGTCGGGAAGTACAACCAGATGGAGTCCACGTTCATGCCGTTGATCTCATCCAGATTTGAAGCGCTGCCTTCCACGCGGCCGATGTTCATAAAGCCGGTGACGAGTCCAGTCGCCGTTCCGCTGAATCCACCAAAGGCAAACGACGTCAGCGAAATGTCAATCGGACCCGCGAGGGCACTGTAAATCAATTGGTCACGTGAATTGCCGCCGTCGATTTCATTGAGGCTGGAACCGGGTTCGAAAACGAAACGGTCCATCCGCGCACCGCCGGTCAGGTTCTCAATACCGGTCCAGGTCACATTGTTGAAATTGACGTTTCCTTCGTTCGGTCCTGTCAGTGTCCAGATCCGGGAGAGATCAGGCCCGAAGATCGTGTCTTCACCACCCTGATCATAAATGATCATGTTGTTGGGCGAGCCGACGAGGTTGATTGTGTCGACGGCTGTTCCCGGCCGGATGATTTCGATTGAGGTGAAGTCAACATCGGATGTCGGGATATCTCCGGAATGAAGGCCGGTAAGATTCCATGTGCTGTTCGTGTTCGGTCCGATTACCGTGTTCATTCCACCACCACCGCCGACAAGCGTTGCGCCGAACAAGCCTGTTTCCAACCTGAAAATGTCATTACCGGAAAGTGCTTCCACAAAAACGTTTTCGACCGGCATCTCCCAGGACACGTCTTCGTTCATGTAGGAAACGGTCGGTAGCCCGGCAAGCAGCCGCAGCCGCAACATGTCATCCGCGGAGGTCGCGCGGACGGTCAAGGTGTCGGTGCCACCACCGATGGACTCCAGGACAGTGATAGTACGCGGCTCACCGCTCATGCGAACCAGGTACGTGTCGTCATCGTCGCCACCGTCAAGGACTATGTCGCCGTAAGGCAACGTTTGCACTTCAAACAGATCTGCTCCACCGAGGCCGCTGATGTTCAACGTATTCTCTGTCAGGAAACTTGCGACGTTGAAACTGTCGATGCCTGCGTCAGATCCGATCAGATTCACCGTGAAGGAACCACCGGCCGCGTTGTAATTCAATGGGAATGGCGTCATGCCGACGATTGACGATTGGTGGACGGTGACGATGTCCGGGGCACCCGTCGTATTGTCCAGAGTCAGGACGTTTTCGCCCGGTCCTCCACCGACATTGACGGGTGCGGCGATACCGTCAAGATTGCCACCGATTCCCGGTGCAGTCGACGAAATGGTAATCGTGTCGTCGCCGGTCCCTCCGGAGATCGTAACCGGTATCAGCGTGCTTACGATGTTGAACGTGTCACTTCCACCTCTGCCGAGCAGGGTCAAGCCATCGATTCTGCTGATCGAGTGCGACATGGCATCGATCGTAAGGAACGCACCAGCCAGCGTTAGCGTGTTCGCGAAGTCGTTGGCAACGACGTCCAGATGATCATTGATTCCCGGACCCCCATCGATGTTCAGGCTGCTGAGCCCGGTCGGCACGTTCGGGTTATTAAAGACGATCGAGTCGTTCCCGTTTTCTGCTTCGATGTTCACGCTCGTCTTGTTCACAAAGTGAATCGGCTCAAATGCATCGATTGTGATTCTGCCCCACGCAGGGCCGAACAAATCGCTTGACTGGTAGGTGATCGCGTTATCCGCGTTCAACAAACTGCCGATGGTCCCGCCATTGATATTCAAAGAAGCGACCATCACGTTAGTGATAATCGGCTCGAGGTTCTCGTATTGAACAAACTGTGTTCCACCGGCGCCGAAAATCGTGTCGGTGCCTGAACCGTTGGTCGCTCCCACGACGATTGTTTCGCTGAACTGCGAACCGCCGATTTGCGCCAGACTCAATGTGTCAAATCCCGTTCCACCATCGAATCGGATTCCGTTCGCCACATCGATAAGCCCGTTTGTGCTGTCAACAATCAGAGTGTCATTGGCACCGAGGCCGAATACATTGATCTGCTGAATGGTGTCGTACTGGTAGGGACCGAAGTCTGCGCCGTTAACGTTGACATCCAATAGCAATGGATTGTTCGCATTGCGCGTGAGGGTGATTACATCGTCCTGATTTGCAAAGTCCATGTCTCCATAGATCTGCAATACGCCGGGAGTTGAAAACGAACTGGCATTGGCAACGGACCATGCGCCTCGACCGAGCGTACCGACAACCAGAACATCGTCTCCGGCGTCGTAGTCCATATCGAAGGCAGGAGCGTTGGGTAGTCCGCTTCCGAATTCAGTCCATATTCCGGCTGCGTTAGAAAGCAGCCTTGAAACCCCGTTGCTGCCTGCTGCCAGAAGGAAATCGACTGCGCCGGTAACATACGCCAGCGCATTTAAGCCTGTATCAGCCAGATCGCCCGTGATGTCCGACCACGTGACACCCGCGTCTGTCGTCATGTAGACATTGGAACTGTCCATGACATACGCAGTGAATTCATCATTGGGATCTATGACAACGTCACGAATCGTTCCTGCAAGGAAGCCCGGTCCCGAAACAAGCCGTTGAGTAAGCGGGCCGGCGGCTGTGCGAACCAGAACCGTGTTGCCGCTACCGACATACAGAGCTTCAGCGTTGCCATTAGCGCCATAGGCAATAGCCGCACCGATACTGTTCGCTGCGTTGGTGGAGATTTGTGCTACATTCTCACCACGATCAAAAGACTCGTAGATTCCGTTGGTGCCACCGATGATCAGGCGATCACCTGCGACCTCGTTAACGGCAAACGGAGTAACGAAGGAAACGCCGATGGCAGGATCAGCACCCGGATTGAGTGCAGGGAAAATCGTCGCACCAACCTGAGCATTCGCGGCATTCATGATCCGGTACTGAAAGCCACCAAGGTTCTGACGGCTTGAATACCGGATTGACTGACCTGCAAGTGAAATATTATCAACTGCCACGTCTCCACCGTCCGCAGTAGAAACGCTGCGCCACTCCAGCCGCGTTGGACCGGCGCTGACGATCTGTTCCTGCGTACCGGTATCCTGGTTCCCGCTCATGATGATGTTGGAGTTACTGTCGTAGGCGATGTCATGCATTTCGCCTACCTGAAGTCCACCAGCAGCATTGCTGAGTAAGGAGAACCAGTCGCCCGTGTTATCCTGCGGGCTGGTGCGTCCATACAATCCGCCATCGTCTGACTGAATGAGTATGCCGTCAGCGCGGAACAACATCTCGCGCGAGTCTGCGTGGGGGGCTGAGCCGTTAGCCGTTCCACCACCGGCGAAACCGGCATTCTGGGTGTGAGTGAGATGAGCCCACTGCGGCGAAAACACGTTGAACAGCGATCCGGGATTCACCGCCGCGACTCCCGCGTCGCCGCGGAACAGTCTGCCTGTAAAGTCGGTTGCTCCGATCGAGTTTACGAATGGAGTGTCCTGCCGATCACCTCCGATGTAAACGATGTCTTCGTCGCCCGGGTCAACAAGAATCGAAAAGTGAATACCGCCCTGCCCGCCTGGTTTTTGCCTGGGGTTCAGGTTGGAGATAGTGCTGAAAACTCCGCCTCCCGCATAAGCGCCGTTTCCAGAACTTCCATTCAAACTGAAGTTGTTTGCATCGATCGCGGTAATCGTGAAGTTTCCGTTTGCCGCGGTATTTCCCAGTACGCCGGAAACTTGAACCTGTTGGCCCGTCTGCCGGCCATGGCCGGGGCTGTTGATCACGATAGGAGTCGTGTTGGTCGCATTTGCAACTGGCACTGGAGTTTCAAGTGAGTTGGGAAGATCCATCTCCGTCCATGTGCCGCCCAGGTTGTCGCTGAATCCGATATAGATGGGACGCCCGTTACGAATGACTCCGGTGTAAACCCGGCTGGTTGTCGGCGCGACGGCCATTTCTGTATTGTTGTTTCCACCGATGGTGATGGCTGAATTCAGTGAAGCATCGCCACTGGAAACATTGACCCACGAATCGCCAAGATCATCAGTCCGGAACAACCCCTGACTCTGAACCGAGACATAAAGCCGGTTCAAGTTGTTCGGGTCACCAACCAGATCAAAGGCTGCGCCGAAAGCAAGATTGTTGAGGCCGGAGATCAGTTGAAATGAATCTCCACCGTCGATACTTCTATAAACACCGGCTCCCGTTCCGCCCCCGAACGAGTTAGCGCTGACAAGAATCGTATTTCCACGTGGAGCAACTCCGGAGATGTTTGTGCCCGTCAGGTCGGCCACGCCGAGTTGACTCCAGCTGGCTCCGTCGTCGGTCGTCGCCAGAAGGCCGGTTTGCGGTCCACCACGCTGCCCGATACTGCTGAACCGGCCGACCCCGGCGATCAAAGTGTTGAAACTTGCATCGGTTGGATCGTACTCAAGTGCGCCGATGGACAGCCCCGGAAACTGGTCGGTCATCGGTGTGTACGTCGGGTTGACCGATGTGAAGTCCGTGGATTTCCAGACCCCGCCATTAGTTGATCCGAGATACATGATGTCGGAATCAGTCGGGTGCAACGCTATCGTATGAATTGCGCCGGTAACAGGATTGATCCCGCCTCCGGTGTCGTTAATGTTCTCGACTTGACCGAGACTTGCTGGACTGGCGCCTTGAGCGAGCCAGTCAGGCACTCCCAGAAGGTTGACTGTCAACAACGCCCGGTCTTCAAGCTTGTCGTATTGCCTGGCGATCGGATTGCGAGACGATGAAGAACGCTTTCGATGAGATTGCTTAAACAGATTCGCCATGGTGTAACTCCTGGAAGCAAAGGCAGTTAACAGCAGAGAAGCCGGCACTATTCGTATTCGGCTGATTCTAGGAGTGTGACAACCCAGTCGCAACGAAATTGCACCACAAGCGCCGGGGAACAAAACCGGTTATCAAGCCGCGCGTTTTCGATAAGCGCGTTGTTGGATGAGCGCCTTTGTTTGATAAGCGCCTTTATTTGATAAGCGCGTTGTTGGATAAGTGCCTTGAAACGTGAGGCCGATGAATGGCGCTCACGAGAACGGTTTCAGTCGAAACCGCTAAGAAAACGAATTCATGAGGAAAACGACGATCGTGATGCGGAGGGGGAAAGCAACCGTCACGGCCGACTGGGCGCGATCGCTTTCAATATGAACTGCACGGCATCGCTTGCTTCGCTACCAAGCTGGTGAACGACGTCATAGTGGTTGAGCCCTTTGTACGCCTCGAATTGGACCCTGGAGCTCTTAGAAAGTTGTTGGCCAAGAGTTCTGGATTGAAGAATGAAAAAGTCTGATTCGGCAGAACCGACGCCGAGATAAAGCGGACAAGCCAGCTCGGGTTCAACTTGACTTGAGAAGCTGAATTTCTCCACTTCATCGTCGTCCAGTTGTAAGTCATCGTTCAAGTAGCTCCTCTTAATCGGGGCCAACTCAAATATCCCGCTGAGTGAACAGATGGCGCGAATAGAGTTTCTTATGCTCTCGTTCAACAGATAACACATCAGTGCAAGGTGCCCGCCGGCAGAATGCCCCGACAATACGATCTGGTGCGGATCGCCATGGAAGCGGCTCGACTCTTCCATGATCCACAGCACTGCGTCTCGCACATCGTTCAATATCGCTTGCATTTTGACACGCGGCATCAAGCGATAATTTAGAATGCAAACGGTGCAGTTATTTTGCACAAAGGGCTCGGTCACGAAACTGTAACTTGCCTTGTCCAGCGCGCGCCAGTAGCCGCCGTGAATGAAAATGACGATCGGAGAATCGGGGATCGGTGAAGGAAAGACGTCCATCGACTGAAGCAGATCCATTCCATACTTCTGGTCCAGACTACAGCTGAAACTCTGCCTGACTCGTTCGGACTGCTTTTCATTTACGTCCAGATACTTCTGAAAGTCGGGGTGTCGAAGGCGAAGATTGAGCTGTGAATCAAGAGTCGACATCTCTACCACTATTTTTCATTGCTAAGTTAAGCAGATTTGATCGCTTACCGATGGAATTTTCCAAATGCGGTGGCTTGGGGTTCCTTTCGGATCGGGTCGCATTTGATCAGGTAGCAACACAGAGTCACCTCGTGGTGCCGTCGATGCTGATTCGGTTTTCCACGAAAGCGCTGATTCGGTGTTCCACGAAGCGTGGGGGCGCAAATTCCAGGTAATCGAATGAAAAGTTCTAGCGAATTGTACCCCCTCTGCGATTGAACGAAATTGAATAAAAGCCCGCAAAAACGCGTCCAAATTGTCAACGAACAGTTCGGCGCAGCCAATCCGGCCGACTGGAACCCGGGAAAAGACCGGATAATTCAAAGGATATCGGAAACCATTTCCATTAGTCTTTTGGCGGCCGCGGCGGATGTCGCGGAACTCACCGCCGCAGACGCCTTGCCCGAATCGAGGGCACTGTTTAACGGCAATTAAGCGGGCAGAATCTTCTTTCCGCATTCGTTCCAACCAAATTAACTTCACTGGAGTAAACATGTTCAAGTTATTTTGCCCCGCAATTTGCGCAGCGCTGATGCTTTCCCCCCTCGCGATGGCACAGGTGCAATACAATCCGCAGGCAACGCCACAGTACGCCCCGCCGGTTTACACACCGCCCGTATATACCCCTCCGGCGTACCCTCAACCCGGGGCTCCTGTGTATCCCGCACCCCAGGTCTATCCACAGCCAGCGCCTTACAACCCGGTTATCGGGCAATCACCTACGACTGTTCAAGCCGTTCAATACGATGCATTTGGAAACCCCATCGTCACAACCGGGCAGCACACAGTCTACAACTCAGCTACCCATCCTCTGAGAAACACGATGCAGCCCGGTACGTTCAAGCCTGTTAATCGTTTCGAGATGGACCCGGCGACAGGTCAGCGTGTTCATGTTACCGGATACGAGTGGATCGGCCTCGACGGCCTGCCGCATGGCGAACTCAATCGTCAGACCGTTACTGCGACGTACAACCCGTATGCTCCGGGCGGCGTTCAGACCAACGTCAATAATGATGCTGTCAGTTTCGGACTGGACAGCGGCGCTCAAGGCCAGGGTGGAGCAACACCACAAGGTGGAGCCGCACCTCAGGGTGGAGCAGCTCCTCAGGGTGGAACCACCCCCGTACCCGCTGCTGGTAACGGCGGATAATTTCAGGTCCTTGTTCTGTCGCAAGGAGTCGAATTCCGGGCGGGATTCAACTCCAATGCGATTTGGACAGAAAATTCGAGTGGGCCGGCCGGAATCGGTCGGTCACACTCCTTTCTGCGATCAATACGTCAAAGATGTTTGCTTGAATTTGCGCTTCTGAAATAGAACACCGAACAAAACGAGAGAGATCACATGCGTTTCCAACTTCCGTCAAACGGTGCATTTCAGTCACCCGCGGGCAGAGTTTTACTACCTCTGTTCCTGGCCGTCGTATTTGCCTGGACCAGTATGGCCAGCGCCCAAGGGCAGTTGCGGAATGCTCTGCCGAACCTTGGTAATCAAGGTCAAGGCGGCCTTATTCAGGGCAACATCCAGGGCAGTCTGCTCCAAGGGAATCTACAGGGTAATATTCAGATCAATCCAGGTGCGATCCCGGGCTTGCTGAATCAAGGTGCGATGAACCCGGGAACGATAAATCCGGGAACGATGAATCAAGGAACCTGGCCGAACCCCAATCAAGGCACGTATCCGCCAAATCCCGGAACATATCCACGAAATCCTGGCACGTATCCAGTGCCGGTGAATCCCGGATTCAATCCAGGAACGTATCCAGCACCTGTAAATCCGGGATTCAATCCCGGAACGTATCCGACCCCGGTTAATCCGGGAGTCAACCCCGGAACGTATCCGACGCCTGTAAATCCCGGATTCAATCCCGGCACGTATCCGGCACCGGTTAATCCGGGAGTCAACCCGGGCACGTATCCGACGCCTGTAAATCCGGGATTTAATCCTGGAACCTATCCCACACCTGTTAATCCCGGAATCAATCCTGGAACGTATCCGACCCCGGGAAATCCAAACCCATGGCCGAACCCGAACCCCAATCCAGTCAATCCGAATCCCAATCCGGTAAACCCGAGCCCTAATCCAGTCAATCCGAACCCCTGGCCGAATCCGAACCCTAATCCAGTCAGTCCAAATCCCAATCCAGTTAACCCGAGCCCTAATCCGGTTAACCCGAATCCGGCTAATCCGGCTAATCCGAACCCGCGCACTCAGGCTCCAAGAAAAATTCACCTGATCATCTGCGGTCAGTCAGGTACGACCAACGCTGCATTCAATTCCACGATCGAAGTGAACCTGACCCGCTTCACCGATCCTGCGATTGGTCTGCTGAGTATGGTGGGCCCGCAGTTCACAGCCAGTGAAACGATTCTTGAAGGGTCGAACTGCACCTCCGACAGAATTCTGAGCACAATCAACAACCTCAATGTAAATCCCAACGACGCTATCTTCTTCTACTACACCGGACATGGTGCCAATTGGAACAACCGGCACTATTTCCAGTTGAGAGGTAATGCCAATGGTGGTAACGATCTGCCTCGTAGCGACGTGGAGCAGGCGCTGAAACGAAAGAATGTCCGACTAGCCGTCCTTATTTCCGAATCCTGTAACAGAGAGAGCCGTGCAAATGTTGCGATGGCGTCTCCCAGCGCGGGGACGTTCAATACGTTGACCCAGTTGGAGGATCTTCTGCTCAACTATCGCGGCTTTGTAAACGTCAACTCAGC
Source organism: Planctomycetota bacterium (assembly GCA_039029995.1). Lineage (GTDB taxonomy): Bacteria > Planctomycetota > Planctomycetia > Pirellulales > Pirellulaceae > Mariniblastus. The sequence continues at coordinate 1,423 of JBCCFB010000228.1, read as the reverse complement.
GGACGACGGCCAACTTGGCTGGGGGACCCGTGTTGAAGGAGGGTTCTATAGTATGAAGTTCGGCCAGATGCTGGCCAATTTCGCGCCTGGCAACGGTTGGAACCACGACCTGCGCATGATCGGAGAAGCTGCCAACCAGAAGTTCCAGCAGTTTCGTCAGGAAAAAATCAACGCGGGTGTTGCGCCTCCTGAATTGGTCAACCAACAAAGCATGACGCCCAAAATCTATGAAATGCAGGTTCAGCGTGATCCGTCGAATATCAACCCGGGTACGCGTCAGATTCCGCCCGGTTCGCCATAGCGGTTCATTGTCCCGCACTCCGGTGGCTGCCGATGCCACCGGAGTCGTGTGGCTTCCTCTTGCCGTCTTTTGATTCTATTGCCTGTCTTCTGACATTCCCGGGCAATCCTTGCCTGCTGGTACCCCGGTAGCGGTTCGCCGTGGAAGGTGTTTTGCGATGCAACAATCGTCGTGCACTACGTTAAACAGATCAAAGTTAAACAGAGCCAGATCAAAGTTAGCCAGATCGAATTGTTTGATCGTTGTTTTACTGGCCACTCTGCTACCAGGATCGACGGCATACGCGCGGCAGACTGGCATGACGTACGTGAATCGTACCGGTGAAGTGGTGGAGCAATTTGAACAAGCAGCGCCCTCCATTCCACCGACGCCGGCACGCTATGTCCTTTCGCTGGGACCGGACGAAACCTGGACAGACGGGCCAACACGCGTGTCACCGATCGAATGGCGCCTCCGCTCCGGCGTTGGTGAAGTAGCGCAGGAGCGAGTTAGATTGTCAGACGGTCAGGACGCCATTGCCCTGGTCAGAGTCGGTGGAGCTCCTGTCGGGCCTTGGCATGAGCAGGGAATCCTTGAAGACGGTGACCACACTCTCGATGCGGGCCAGTTCGTTGATTCTTTTGAATTCGAAGGTCGTGAGGGAGAGCGAGTCACTTTTGATCTACGGTCGTTTGAATTTTCACCGCGTCTGATCGTCATAAGCCCCGACGGCGAAGAAGTTGTAACCGTCGATGATCAGAAAAACTTTGACCAGGAAAACAACGCGCGCGCTCTGGTACCGTTGACGTTAACGACCTCGGGAGTTTACAAGGTGCTCGTCACTTCCCGCGAGCCTGGCGAAACTGGCAGTTACGACCTTCGGATCACACGTGATGCAAGAAAAATTCACTTCATTGTCTGTGCTCAGAACGGAACCGCCGACTCCGCTTTCAATTCACTGGTGGATTGCAGTCTCATTGGCTTTACCGATCCTGCTGCAGGACTGTTCAGCAGAGTCGGAGATCAGTTCAAGGCAAGTGAGACGATCATTGAACGCGCAGACTGCACGGCCGAAAACATTCTGGCCTCCGTCGACAACCTCGAAACGCGTCCCGGTGATGCCATCTTCTTCTATTACATCGG
>JBCCFB010000227.1:0-10542 GCA_039029995.1 Planctomycetota bacterium | reverse complement strand
TGAAATTTCGGTTCAGGAACGCGACATTTTCGCCCCTGGGGGTGAATTCACAAATCTGTGGTTACCTCCGATCGAACAGAAGACTAAGCAAGTCCCCGGTGAATCGAGAGAGTGGAATAATCGCCATCCACTGGCCATTTACCCAGCGCGATCTAACGACAGAGTGATCAGCCAACTTGGAACTTTTACCGTCCATGGCGTGGACAACAGCCCGTTGAATACCTGGTTGGAAAGCACAGGTAGAATTGATGAATGCCTTCAGCGCGTTGACATAAACGTTACAGACCGCGACCTGATTCGACGTCAACTATTCTACCTTGGGATACGCCAGAGCGCGATTTATCCGGGGCCAGACAGTATCGCCAAAGACATTGGCTATATGTACGGATGGGAAGACAAGCCACTGGCAGTCAGGAAGCGAACCGCAAAAAAGAAGAAATGATGCGGTCGTCTCTTTTGAATTAGTTCTGCAACAGGATGACCACTTGTACTAGCAAAGAATCATGGACAGTATTACCGAAAAAAAGTTGAACAAGGTATAGGATTGTGCGCGTGAAGCAACCAGAACGGCGTAAACTTCTGTTGTGCGCTTGTTCACGTGCCCGAGAACGATCAATGCGGCCTCCAGAGAATCGGCCTGCCTGACTGTTGTGGCGGAGTTGATTCGGACTCCACCAGTACTGGGCGCGGTGCGATTTCTTCTCCTCGGCGGTCATGTCTTCGCTGGGATAAGGGAACGCACGATTTCATGCGCGGTTGACTGCCTGCCGGTATCGGTCTTTGTCGTAGTACGTTCTCCGGGCTTTGGTGCTGTATTCGTGCGCGCAGAATAGATACAAGCGCGTGTCACGATCTGCCAAGAACGGCTCGAGTAACGCCTGACCGTGGTGCTCCAGTCTGTGCTCGTGCGCACGAAGTCTTCAGCCGGCATTGTGCCGCAATGCTCTTTGAGTTGGCGCACAACTGTTTCGATAACTTTGACCTCGGACGTTTGCCGACCGTGTTTGACGTACCAGCCGAGCGCCCACTGGAGATAGTCATCGGCAACATCGGCGACGGTTAGAGATTGTCCACGCAGCTTGCGCGGTGTCTCTGGCTGTGGCGGAGATTGTCCTCAGTGCTCGGCTAGAATCGCGTGATACTTCCGGTGTGATTCGTCTGAAACGTGCGGGCCTAGATAGTGAGTCTTCCCGTTGATGATAACCCGGGCTTGTCCACTGCGCTTGTGGACGAGATAGCCGGGCTGACGGCGCCGGCGCTTGCGGATAGCAGTCATTGATTGCTCCTGTTGATGCTTAACCTGTTACGATTAAGCAGCAACAATTGCAATCAATCGTGCTTGCTTCGGTAAATAGCTAAGTGGACCCGATCGGGATCGAACCGACGACCTCTTGAATGCCATTCAAGCGCTCTCCCAGCTGAGCTACGGGCCCGTTGTTTCGGCCCAGTCTTCGCCTGAACTTGGCGACGTGACTGGACGCTTAACTGCCGGAACATTGGGTTATATTTCGACAAATTGCGGCAAATGCTGGACAATAGCCAGCGTTGCCGGTTCGCTTTTCCGGAAATAATTGCGGCGGTTCAGCGAATAGCCAGTCACGTTATCACCCTGTTTTTTTCGTGTCAAGGCAGTGCCTGGCCGTGTCATTCCGGCGCAATCCTGCAACTCTACTCGACGCAACAGGGTAAACCAACATAATTACAAGTCTATTCTCCGGACTGCCAGTTCACGGCAGCGCCATTGAACGACTGGAATCAACCAATGGCCATCCGGACGGCGATCTGAACAATCAATCTAAATCAGAATAAACGAACGGAATAATCTATGAGCATTGACGTAAATCAACACGGTTCCACGATGCCCGGCGCTGCACCTCCTAAGAAGTCAGGCGGCGGAATGAAATGGGTGATCATCGGCGGACTGGGCTGTCTCGGCGTCGTCGGTATCTGCATCGCAGGTATCGTCGGCATGGGCTTCTGGGGACTCAATATGGTCCAGAGCAATCCCGAATTCCTGTCTTCCAAAGCAGCGGTTGAGTCATCCGCAGACATTCAAGGCGCGGTTGGTAATCCTGTCACCGTCGGAGACGCAAGTCTGCCACAACCTGACCCATCCGGACGTCAGAACACATTCGTTCTTACCGCTCCTGTTACCGGCCCTGATGGTAGTGGAACAATGAGATGGCTTGGCCAAATGAGCGAGGATGGCCAGACATGGACCACCCTTGAATTGACCGTCGATGCCGGTGGAACGACCTACGACCTGAAAGACGATGCCGATTTCGATCTCGATATCGATCTCGGAAACTGATTTGTTCACACCCCTCTACCGTTACGGCTGACAGCCAGAGCGCATAGAGAAATGTGGAGAAATACAGAATAGAAAATTCAATACGGACGAGTCGAGGTCTCTCCAAAGGGCCTCGGCTCGTCCTTTAAACGTTTGCCTCCGGTAACGAACCAACACTCCTAAACAAATCATCACAAGGAACATTCCCAATGGCTGAAATCACACTCAAAGGCAATGCCTGCAACACTTCGGGCGATCTGCCTGCCGTCGGCGCAGCGGCTCCTGACTTCACCCTCGTGGCTGGCGACCTTAGCGAAAAAACACTTGCCGACTTCAGCGGCAAGACGGTCATCCTCAGCATCGTCCCCAGCCTCGATACTCCCGTCTGCGCGACAAGTGCCAAAACGTTCAACGAAAAAGCAACTGCCGGCGACGTCGTTGTCGTGAACGTGTCCCGTGACCTGCCATTCGCACAGAAACGATTCTGCGAAAGCAATAACGTTGAAGGCGTTACGACACTATCTGCGTTCCGTTGCAACAAGTTCGGCGACGACTACGGAATGACGATCGTTGACGGTCCACTTAAGGGTCTGCTCGGTCGTGCGATTGTCGTCATCAACGGCGACGGATCAGTTGCTCATACCGAACTGGTTCCCGAAATTGCTCAGGAACCTGACTATGATGCGGCGCTCAGTTGCGTTGCTGCAGGCTAAGTCCATGCGACTGAGACAATGCGACTGAGTCCATGCGACTGAAATTGATGTTTACTGACGTTGATATTCACTGAAGTTGATACTCAAGGAACGGCTGCTGTATCCGGCGGCCGTTTTTCATGCGCCAAAGCCGTGACCGGACCTGCAGATCAAGATTGATGGCAGGATTGAATTTGCGAGTGCACCGGCCAACTCGACGCTTGCGTAGATCGAAGGTCTCTTTCACAGATCGCAGGTCTCTATCAGCGCAACGGAACAATACAGGTGGGAACGAGTAACAAAGAGAGCCGTACAGTCTCACGCTGCGCGATTCGTGCGAAGCCGGGATTCCAGCCTCTTACGACTTGATTTCACGCCACTTAATTTCGCGCCGGCGCCGGTTTTTGTTGAATGTTGCGCCGCAACCCTTAGACTGATTGTGTGATCCGGACTGTCTTCTCATCGCTATCCGGTCCCAGTCTATTCAGCGGGAGTCGAAATGGATTCGCAGCAGCCACCAACGGGCGCCAATGGACAAGGCGTAAAGAATGCTCGCACAAAACCGATGCGACGTATTCTCGATGCCCAGTTCAGCAGTCGCCTGATGCATCTGACCCCGGATCTGGTATGCGCGTTGTCGATTGACTCTCATTCACTGCTGTACGTGAATCCCGCTGTTGAGCTCATCTACGGTGCACCGATCAAGGCCTTCGTTGACGACGAATTCCTCTGGCTGGAAATGATTCATGACGGCGATCAGGACGATTTACGTGGCAAGCTGAATTCGATTGTTGATACGGGCCATTTCGATCAGCAATTCAGAATCGTGAGACCAGACGGACGCGTAAGGTGGCTGCGAGCAGGATTCCACCTCATAACGGGCGAAGGAGAGTTTGAGGACTCGATCGCCGTTATCGCAAAAGACGTTACCCGTAGCGTCCGGACCGAACTGGAACTCGACCACGCAAAAGCGATCTATCATTCGCTGGTTGAAAGCCTGCCGATCAACGTATTCCGCAAAGACAGGGAAGGCCGGATCGTTTTTGCCAACCAGCGACTGTGTGACACTCTCGGGCTTTCAAAAGAAGAAGCACTCGGCAAGAGTGACATGGATCTTTTTGATCAACAGCTCGCCGAAAAGTACCAGAAGGATGACGCGTGGGTCATTCAAACCGGCTTGCCCTTTCATGACATCGAATCGAATCCTGACGAAAACGGAAAGACCAGATACGTCGAAATCCTCAAGGCTCCGGTTATCGACAAAAGAGGAAGACGTGTCGGAATTCAGGGGATGTTCTGGGACGTTACAGCAAGAAAGAAAGCCGAGCTGGCTCTGCAACACGCCAAGGAGCTCGCCGAGGCCGCCAGCCAGGCAAAAAGTGATTTCCTTGCAAACGTATCCCACGAGATTCGAACTCCGATGAATGCGATCATCGGAATGACTGATCTGCTGCTCGAAACGCAGATCGATAGAGAACAGAGTGACTATCTTTTGATGATGCAGCAGTCAGGTGAATCGTTGATGCGGTTGATCAATGACATTCTTGACTTCTCTAAAATCGAAGCCGGCAAACTCAAACTCGAAACGTCACTGTTTGATATCCGCGAAAGCATCGGGGACGTGCTCCGGTCGCTCGGCCCCCGCGCTCATGCAAAAAACCTCGATCTGAATGTTTCGTTCGAAGCTTCGGTACCGGGAAAACTGGTTGGCGACGTGACCCGACTCCGCCAGGTAATCGTCAACCTCGTAGGCAATGCAATCAAGTTCACCGAAACGGGCGAAGTCTGCGTCGACATCCGTTGCGACAGACCGCCGGATACCAACGTGACGCTGCGAGTCGTGGTCACGGACACGGGCATTGGCATCGACCGCGAAAATATTGACTCGATCTTCCGCGATTTCGAGCAGGCCGACACTTCAATCACCCGGAAATATGGTGGCACCGGCCTGGGACTCGCCATCGCGTCGGAACTCGTTGCGCTGATGGGTGGCTCGATTGATGTTAAGAGTCAGCCCGGGCGCGGCAGCCGGTTCAGTTTCACAGCGACGTTCGCCGTTGACACCACGACACCGGTTCGACATCTTCCGGACGGCCTGGCGTCCCGATCTGCACTCGTTGTCAGCCAGAACAGAACGCTCAGAGAGAACATTGAGTCGGTCATCAAGCAGGTTGGCATGACAACTTTCCATGCTTCAAGCACGCTCGAAGCGATGGCTGCTCTTGAAGAACAGTACGAAACGGCGACGCCCGTGGACGTGGTCTTCTGCGATGTTGATTTGCAGATGGAGGACGGCTCGGTCCTGGCCAGTCGCGTTCGCAAACATGAAGCTCTCTGTGACACTCATTTTGTGTTTCTCGCTTCCAGTCGTCCTTCAACTTTGACCTTTGACCGAAGCCACCTGCACATTGATGACCAACTACTGAAACCGGTCAAGGAATCCGACCTGTTCGGCTCACTGGCAAACATGATGGGTATTGATCAGCCGACCACCGTCAGCCAGCGCCGCACGGCGGTTAAGCCGACAGCCAAGCGAATGTCAGTCCTGTTGGCAGAGGACAACAAAGTCAATCAGAAACTCGCGGTGGCTCTGCTGGAAAAACAAGGCCACCGAGTTATCACGGCTGAAAACGGTGAGCAGGCAGTCGAGATGTCTCTACGAGAACCATTTGACTTGATCCTGATGGACGTTCAGATGCCCGTCATGGACGGACTCGAGGCCACCCGGGAAATCCGCAACCTTGAAAAAGGCAGCGGTCACCGGATCCCGATCATTGCGTTGACAGCACATGCAAGCAAAGAAGACGAGAAGACGTGTCTAGCAAGTGGCATGGATCGATTTGTTACGAAGCCTATCAGAGCAGACTTCCTGTTTGACGTGATCGCAGAATTGACGGGTCACGAAACACGCGGATCGAAGCTTACCGGCCAGGACGAATACACGACCGCAAAGTTTACCAAGCCGGTTGAATGGGAACGTGCGTTTGAGACCGTCGGTGGTGACCGGAACCTGTTGCGCGACCTGATCAGCGTATTCCTTGAAGACCGCGAAAGAATGGTTGCAGATATCCAAAGTGCGATAGAAACGCAGAATGCCAAGGAACTTCGGGTGTCCGCCCACTCGCTCAAAGGTGCGTTGAATCACCTCGGGGCGAGGCAAGCTGCGGATATTGCGCTGGCTCTTGAAGAAACCGGCTCTTCAGGTACAACCGACGGTGCTCCTCAAAAATTGACTTCATTTCTTGAATCGCTAAAAATGGTGGTCAAGGAGTTTGAGAAGTTTCTGTCTTCCTGATTGCGAGCGTCCGCTTCCGCCGCAATCCCCGCGGTAAACGTTAAGGAGAAACGAATATGCCAACGATTCTAGTTGTTGATGACACGGCCGTTGACCGCCGGCTTGTAGGTGGACTTCTTGAAAACGCTCCGAACGTTGATGTGTGCTACGCGCAGAACGGAAACGAAGCGCTGTTTCAGATTGGAAATGAACTTCCCGACCTGGTTGTTACCGACCTGCAGATGCCCGGCCTTGATGGTCTGGAACTGGTAACTTCGATCACGGAAAAATATCCACAGGTCCCCGTTGTGTTGATGACTGCCCACGGCAGCGAGAACATTGCTGCCCAGGCTCTTGCCAACGGCGCGGCCAGCTACGTTCCTAAAAACGAACTTGCGGAAAGCCTTGTTGAAACCGTTATGCACATCCTCGCGATGTCGGATACGGATTCGCGCTACAAGTCTCTTATCCGCTGCGCTACAAGAACCGAATTTGAATTCAATCTTGAAAACGACCCGGGCGTTATCGACCCGCTGATCGATCTGGTTCAACAGCTCATCTCCAGCCAGGAGATGATGGAACATCATGATCGTGTCCGAGTGGGCGTCGCCGTCGAGCACGCTCTCCTGAACGCTATGTTCCGTGGCAACCTTGAAATCACTCGCGGCGAACATCCGGTTCTGAATCGCGAACTGATCAATGAACGCGCCGCGGAACTGAACCGCAGAGACCGCCGCGTCTACTTCCGCTTTCTGATCGTTCCCGAAATGGTGGAGTTCACGATCCGTGATGACGGGGATGGATTCGACACGCAAACCGTCCCGACTGCCGGTGACCCCGACAGCTTCCGCGATGGTTCGGGTCGTGGCCTCGTGCTGATGACAACGTTTATGGACGAAGTCGAATTCAGCGACAAAGGCAACGAAGTCCACATGCGGAAGTATGTCAACGAATCACCGGGGAAGCCTCGTTGACCGGCTTGTTTTTCCGGATACTCCTATTGGCGGCAGGCGGTTAATATCAACGAACCGCTTGCCCGCGTGGTACCTTGGCGCGGCCTGCAGAATCACCGACTCATGAGTTTACCGATGCGCGCAACCATTCTCCTGGCACTCTTGTTTTTGCTGTCATTCTGTGCGGTACAGCCTATTTTCGCACAGCCCACCAGCCCATCCGAATACGCGCAAACCAACCTGAACCTCGGCTGGCAGACGGTTCATATCAAGAACGACCAACTCTACCTGGTTCAGATGCTGCCAGACCCGGACGCTGAGCCGATCATCCGTGATGTCATCTATTACGTTCAGATTCCAGAGACCGATGAAAACGGGCTCGTAACAACGAGAATGGAAGAGAGAACTCAACAGATTGCAGAAGTCCCGAAAGTAAAAACGCTAGTCAGTCTCGAAGACTACACGTTCTACAACCTCGCTGGAGAAGTCGTAGAGGAAGATCGCATTCTTCCGGAAACAGCTGCCGATTCGTTTCCGGTCATCTACCGGCCTGAAGGAAGACCTATCCCGGAGATATGGCTTCCACTACTTAATCCTGAAATTCTCGTCCTGCATGGGCCGCAAGTAGACAATGCGGCCGCCGATCAACAGCCTGTTGCTCCACCGGATGTTCCGGATACAGACGGCTAGGCTGCAATCCGATCCGGCAGTATCGTTGAACTTAGTTCAGCTCAACAACGCGCGTCCAGCTTTCAGCCGGTGAGCGCAGTTCGCGATTCTTTCCTGCGATCCGTTCGCGGACATTCTCGGCGGACGCCGGCAGATAATCAACGAAGACGGCAGCGAGCAACCGTTCCCGATGATCGATTCCAAGTTGATCAAACATCTCCACAGTCCGGAACTGGCCACCGCTTGACCAGTACGTTCCCAGGCCGGCGGCCGTCAAAAGCAACAGGAGATTTTGTGTGAACGCAGAAGCCGCAGCGAGATGCTCCTCGTTGATATCTTTCAACTTCTCTTTCGGCTTGTCTCCGGGATCTTCCTGCGGAATCCACGTTACCAGCACAAGAGCGCCGCAAGCCGACAGCATCATCGGCAATTTGTTCGTCGGCTTTACATCGTCGAACCAGTGGTTGAATTGCGTGGCGACCTGACGACACGTATCCGACCAGAGCACATGGCATCGCCAGGGTTCGGCAATTCCATCCATGTTCCGGTTGTAGTGAAACGGTGCCATCCCGCTGTCTTCCAGCGCGCGCATGACCACCGGATCCAGTTCGCGCCTCAGGCTCTCGTCCACTGCGACAGGAGAGCTGACGTCCGCAATAACTTTCCACGTGCGTCGCTGCTCGATACTTCTGGCTACGGCTTCGTATTGTTTTTCACTCACGACATGCTCCCGGTCGGTAGTGGCTGAAATTTTATTTCGTTAGAATTTGCGATAACTAGTTCCGACAGAACGGACAGCGGGCTCCGGAGTTCAATACCCGGGAGTTACGCTCCGGAATTTACGATATAGAGCACCCATTGGGAAAGATACGATGACGAATTTTCATTCGAGCGCACGCAAAGTCGTCGCGCTGCTGTCGATGGTGGCGACCATAGCCGCAGTCAGCTTCGTCGCCGGCCCTGAAATGGATTCCTGCGCTTATGCACAGACTCCTCAACAGGTTACCGAAGTCGAAGGCATAACCGAATACCGCCTGGACAACGGAGTCAAACTCCTGCTGTTCCCGGACAAATCCAAACCACAGTTTACGATCAACGTGACTGTACGAGCCGGTTCGCGCCACGAGGGCTATGGCGAAACGGGTATGGCGCACCTGCTCGAACACATGCTGTTCAAAGGTACCGATCGGCATCCTGACATTCCGGCTCTTCTCAAGGACCGCGGTGTTCTGAACATGAACGGAACCACATGGGTTGATCGCACCAACTACTACGAGACCCTGCCTTCGACCGGGGACAATCTCGAGTTTGCAATCGACATGGAAGCCGACCGCCTGATCAACAGCTGGATCAACGGCGAGGATCTTGAATCCGAAATGACCGTCGTACGTAATGAATTCGAGCGCGGTGAAAACAGCCCTTCGCGCATTCTTTACCAGCGGATCATGGCCGGCGCCTATGAGTGGCATAACTACGGCAAATCAACCATCGGTAATCGCACGGACATTGAACGGGTTCAGATCCCGAACCTGCGCGCGTTCTATCGCAAGTTCTATCAGCCCGACAACATCATGGTCGTCATCGCAGGTGACTTTGAGACTGAAAATGCTCTGGAACTCGTTCAACAGTATTTCGGTGCAATTCCGCGACCTGAGCGCGAACTGCCTACGACTTACACAGAAGAGCCTGTGCAGGATGGCGAGCGAGTCGTCAAATTACGTCGTGTAGGTGACTATCAGGTAGTCGGCGTCGCTTATCACATTCCGGCAGCCGGCGATGAAATGTACCCGTCGTTCGAAGTGATGGCTGAAATCCTCGGCAACCAGCCGGATGGCCCGCTTTACAAGAACCTCGTTGAAGCCGAGCTTGCCTCCAGCATCAGCGCTGACGCGATGGCCACTCATGATCCGGGAATGATCATGGCCACCGCTGACGTCAATATTGAAGATGACATCGAAGCAGCTCGACGCGTGCTCGTCGAAACCGTTGAGAGCATCGCTACCGACGGAGTCAGCGATGAAGACGTCAGCCGTGCGATCACCAAACTCGCCAACCGTCGCGAACGTGCTTTTGCGAACACGGAACAGTTCGCAATCAACCTCAGCGAATGGGAAGCTTACGGAGACTGGCGTCTCTTCTTCCTCCATCGTGACCGCGTCGGCGAGGTAACTGCAGACGACGTTCAACTGGCGGCTCAAAGCTTCCTGCTGGAAGACAACCGGACCGTCGGAATGTTCCTGCCACAGGAAGAACCTGTTCGTGCTCCTCTGCCGTCGCGTCCGGACCTGGAAACAGCTCTTGCCGGCTACACCGGCGGCGAAGCCATCTCGACGGGTGAGGCTTTCGAGCCGACTCCGGCTAACATTGATGCACGTACGATCACTGGCCAGCTTGACTCGGGCGCCCAATATGCATTTCTCCCGAAAGAGACTCGTGGAGACAAAGTTTTTGTCAGCATTGATATGCATTACGGCGACGAAGAGACTCTGTTTGAATACGTCACCGCATCGGAGATGCTACCCAGACTTCTGTCCAGAGGAACCGAGAGCTACAGCTTTCAGGAGTTCCGCGACCGACTGAACGAACTCTCGGCAAGAATGTCGTTCAGTGGTGGCACAGGCGATCTGAGCGTCTCGATTGAAACAACCAGGGAGAACCTTAACG
>JBCCFB010000226.1:0-10557 GCA_039029995.1 Planctomycetota bacterium | reverse complement strand
CCGTGGGAAGCCGATGGACGCCATTGGCACACCGTCGGGCGTGTCGGCCGCAAGGGCGAGCCGGTTAATTGGGATGGAAAGATCCTCGACAAAGTTGTTCAGCGGATCGAACAGGTTGACGGGTTCAGTGAAACTGACTGGTCACAACGAACGATTGTTGAAATCAATGGCCAGAAAAAGAGCATGGGCTGGTTCTTCCACGCAATCACGGGAGAGGCATGGTTCCTGAAAATGAAGTTCCGCGTTCGCCCGCGTGCTTTCAAACGTGAAGAACTGGTTGAGCAGATTCCGTTGAAAACCGCAAACGAAATGGACGAAATCCCAACCTACGGAAATTCCCCGCGGGTGAAAGTCACCAACCTTCGTTCCAAATGGCAGGAAATTGAGATCAGGGCTCATTCGTGGGAAGAGATGGACACACCCGGATTCTGGGAGTTCGTTGACAAAGCGGCTGCCAGTTTTCAAAACAAGGTTGAGCGAGTCGAAACCAAACTTGAAGACCATACGCCATGGGCCAAACTCGGACAGAAGTGGCACTTCCTTCGCAAAGGTTTTCCACCGGGCCGCAAAATAAAGTGGTCAGCCGATGTGCTGGAGGAATTGCACAACGTTCTGCTGGAAACAGCTCCGGATTGCCAGTTCCTCTGGAACAATAAACAGGTCGTTCACGTGTACGTCCCCGATCAGAAAGAACCATGGGCAAGCATTCAAACCAAGAAGACCGATGCCTTATGGCTGAAACTTCAAGGGCCCAGAGATGCAGTCTCACTCGGTCGTGTCGTTGACTTTGCAGATGAACCGACGATGACGACGAAGGAAACCCGCGACGTTCTGCAAATGCGATTTCTGGATGTGGACCAGGTTCACAACGAGGAACTGAAGGAATTCCTCAAGGAACACCTCGCAACGGTCACTTCCTGATCCCGCTCCGGGCCAGTATTGCTCATTGCGCTACCGGGTTGCTGACATGCACTACCGGCCAACATGCACTACCGGCCATCGGGTAATACACGGATTTCGACCGGCAATGACGCTTCTCCGTCTACGTCGTTGGCACGTATGTGAAATGTCCGCGTCGTCGGCTGAACCCAGTCTTCTGCTTTGATAAAGAAGGTCTGCTCACTGTTGCCGCGCGTGATCATCAAACCGTTCAGTCCGATGTCATCGACATAGACGCCGTGAGGCAGATTCCGGCCCGAGTCTTCATTTCCGAACGAGATTCTATTTTCGTGATTGATCCTGTTGGCAACCACACGGGCCTGAATTCGTTGCCCCGGTGCAATTTCGAGTACAACTTTGTCCGGGCTCTCCTGTTCGAAAATTCCCGTCGGATCTTCGTTTATCGGCAGAATACGTACCTGGATTTTCGGTTGATCATGAATAACGACTTCTTCGAATCCGTTGACGTCGTGCGTAACCGCTCGTCCTGCCACTGTCGCGGTCGCTGCCAACTTGATCGCAGCAAATTCTTCGGCCGTCGGCGCGTCAGCATCCTGCGCCAGGTGAATCGTACCGAAGGCCTGATTGTGGCCTGACTCAATGATCAATGGTGATGCAATGGAAACAGATGGCGGGACGTTCTCAAGTACAACCTCAATCGGCCCATCGAATCCGTCCTGCCGGTTCGCAGTAACAGAGAATTCCTGGCCGCTTCCTTTTCGCAGATCCTTGCGGTGCCCGAATCGAACTGAAAAGTCGGGTTCAGGCGGCCGCACGATCAACTTGTAATGAAAGTCCTCCCCGCTAAATCCTCTGACGTCTGAAACACGAACAAAATAGCGGCCATCTTCCGGGGCGGTAAAAAACATCCTTGAGTCATTTCCAAACCGGCGTAATGGATCGTCATCGTTTTCGTAATTCAGCCGGAATACCGGAAGCCCGTTCGGCGGAAATTCCGTGCCAACCGGATAGGGCCTGACGACATAACAAGGCTCATGAAGCGGATGGGATAGTGGCGTCGTGCCGAAAAACGAGTAGCGTTTCCCGTACCCCGGATAGACCTTGAATCCCGAATCAGGACCTCTCGGATAGAGAAAAAGCTTGACGACTTCTCCGTTGGCATACAGATAATCGTTCAGCCCCATCTCTTCCCAGTTGTGAATCCGGAAGTCGTTGCTGTTGTTGGAGTCTTTTCCGCGAAAAGTGAAATACGAATCCCGGACTGCCCGCAGCACGATCTGCGGCACCGGATCACCAGCCTGATTCAGAATCTCGATCCGCGAATCCAGCGGAGAATTGTCTCGCGCCGCTTTGACTTCAAGAACCAGCTCCTGCCCCTCAACTGCGGTAAACGAAAACTGATCAAGATCTGTCCGGGATTCTGAATGAATGACTCCCGAAACGATCGCTGGAATCTCGACGACGTTCGCGTCTGCGGCCAAGTCGTTAGGTTCGCTTTCATCGAATTCGATGCGCGGCAAAGCTTCGACAGCTGTTCCCGCGAATGCAGATTCAGACACCGGCGAGGAAGTACCCGAACCTGCGGTTACCGGTAGATCGAAAAACTCGAAACTCCCGTCGAGACGGCCGGCAAAGATCCTTCGACTGTCCGGCGAAATCGCAACCGCGGAAACAACATCACTTTGATTTTCAAACGTCGCCTGCTGCCTGAAACTCTCGGTGTCCCAGACCTTGATCGTCATGTCCTCGGCAGAAGAGATCAGCCATTTTCCGTCCGGCGAGAATTCCAGCGCTACGATCGGCCCTTCATGAGCAAAACGAGCGTGAAGAATCGGGTTGATCGCGGTGATTCCACGTGACGTAAATTGCCAGATGCGTATCCGGTTGTCACGGCCCGCTCCGGCGATCAGATTTCCATCGGGAGAAAAACAAGTGGCAAACTGTTCTTCGAGCGGTTGACCGAGCGTATCCAGTCGCCCCCCTGACTCCACATCCCAGACTTTGACCGTCTGGTCGCCACTCGCCGAAATCAACGTTGTGGAATCGGGACTGAAGTCGAGATCATAGACTGCATCGTTGTGCCCTGATAATTCGTGCTTTATCGAATCCGATTCCAGATCGCGAATCACAATCTTTCTGTCGTATCCGGCTGTCGCCAGCCAGCGCCCGTCCGGACTTACCACAGCGGAATAGAGAATATCAGTGTGATCGTTCGCAAATGCCTCCTCCACAAGTCCTTCGAATCTCCAGATCGTCGCCTCCCCTGCGCGACCGGCAGATCCGCTGCCAACGACCAGTCGCTCACCACCGGCAGTGAACCTGACGCTGTTCACCTTGCCGGGAAATCCTGAAACCTCGACGTCCTGCTCAACTTCGGGATCAATCACCCTGACTTGTCCGAAACTCGCCACGGCAATCTGGTTGCCGGGCGACCAGTCGGCGCTGGTAATGGCCGGATCAACTTGACTCTCGACATTCACAACGGGTAAACGCGCTCTCACGATTTCCCGCGCGGGCGCATTGGCCCCCTGATCTATCCAACGTCCTACCAGCTCGATCTGATCTTCGGTGAGTTGAGGATGATCACCCGGAGGCATTTCCGGAAGAACTTCGCCTGTCATCATCAGGTACATCAGACTGGAGTTGCGTTCGCCGGGAATGACGACTTCATCGCTGTCTCCTCCTGACATGATTGAGTCATAGGAATCGACAACAAACTCACCTTCACTGTCAGCTTCGTTGTGGCACGCAGCACAGTATTTCTGCAACAGCGGCTGTACCTCCGTTGAATAATCAACTTCCTGACCACCCAACGATCCACAGAGCGCAAGCGTACTTATTATTCCCAGCGACAGGATTCTATTTTTGAATGAGAACAGGTTCATCTCACAATTTTCACAGTTCGAAACCGGATTAAATAATCCCGGCAATCAACCCATCTAATGGTTAAAGAGAAACTCGCGACTGCTCATCAAACCCCAGAGCAGGTCTTCAAAAAGAACACGACGTTCTTCCGGTGCATACTCACCGAATGCTTCGACGATAGAACTCAACTCGGATTCAGTCGGCGCTCGGGAAAGTGCTCGCAGGTAGGCGCTGACGACCGCATCAGCGTCGGAATCCGTTGCAGCGAGCATTGCCCCCAACCAGTTTTCTTCCTTTTCGATCTTGTTGTTCAGGGTGTCTCCGTTCGAAATGTGGAGAACCTGCACCATGCTTGGTTCATCTGAACGCTGACATTCGCAGACGATTTCCCTCGTGTTGCGTCCGAATGATCTGAGGAAATAGGACACGACGGCGGAATCGTACAACTGAATCGCCC
Source organism: Planctomycetota bacterium (assembly GCA_039029995.1). Classification (GTDB taxonomy): domain Bacteria; phylum Planctomycetota; class Planctomycetia; order Pirellulales; family Pirellulaceae; genus Mariniblastus. Next base: position 6,335 of record JBCCFB010000226.1, on the reverse strand, counting down.
GAGTTCCTTCGGGGTAGAATTTCGTATCACGGATGTCGGCACCGGGAAACGCAATCTTGTTGAATTCAGTCGGGACATCGGTTACCTGTGACATCGCATCGAGCAGGACTTCTGCCATCAAGCGTTTCGGGTAGTAACGCGAATAGAATCGAGACTCATCACGGTTTCCTTCCAGTGCTTCGCTGGATCGTTGATAGGTCTTCGAGTTCAGGATCGCGCGGGTCAGTTCTTTCAAGTCAAATTCATGTTCAACGAGGTAATCTGCTGCCGCATCCAGCAATTCCTCATTGGATGCCGGATTGGTCAGTCGCATGTCATCGACGCTTTCCACCAGCCCGACACCCAGCAGTTTTTCCCAGATTCGATTGGTAATCGCACGGGCAAAGTACGGGTTGTCAGGTGACGTCATCCACTGCGCAAGAGGCTCTCTGCGATCCCCCGGATAATCAAAACCGACCGGCTCGCCATCGAGCGGAGTCGGAGGTTGAGGTTCTCCACGAATCGGCTGAACCAGTTCCCCGCTATCGGCGAGAAACACCGTCCGGACTCCATCACCGTTTCGCTGATCGCCTCCCCAGCCTTTGGCACGCACTCTGGCAAAGTGGCTGGCGAAAGCGTAGTACTGGTCGTTGGTCCACTTCTCAAGTGGATGGTTGTGACACTTCGCACAGCCGATCGACAGGCCCAGAAATGCCTGACTTGCGTTTTCCGCCATCTCTTCCGGATTCTGATGCAAGGCATAGAAGTTGGTCGCCCCGTTTTCCACGCTGCTGCCTCGCGCAGTCATGACTTCGCGGACCATTTCGTCCCAGGGAGTATTCGCTTCGACTCTTGATCGAACCCAGTTGTAGTACGCTTCGACTGCACGGGGACGTAGTCGCGTTCCATTGATGAGCAGAATGTCCGACCAGATATAGGACCAGTAGTCAACATACTCCGGTCGTTCGAGCAGACGGTCGATCAGCTTTGCCCGCCGATCCGGGCTCTCATCAGACAGGAATTCTTCAACCTCTTCCGCCGTCGGAAGGGTACCGATCGCATCCAGAAAAACACGCCTGACAAAAACATGGTCAGCCGAGTCGGGCGAAGGTGGAACGTTGATCCGCTCCAACTGTTTAAGCACGAGATCATCAATGAAATTGCCGGCTTCTGCATTTGCAAATACATTTGATTCGACGTTCCCGGGGAAAGGAGATGTGACTCTGGCGACTCCGATCTTACTGGAGTACCACGCGGTGATAGCGCCTTCGCCGGATCCGACGATCGATACGACTCCATCTTCGTCGACGCGAGCTACCGTCTGGTCGGTGGACGTGAATTTCGCGCGATGCGTCACGTCACGCTGGCTCCCGTCGGTGAAATGAGCAATCACGCTCAGGTCACGTTCCTGCCCGTTTTCGACCATGCTCTCCGCAGGCCGTATTTCAACCCTGTCAACGAGGGGATCAGACTCATCAGGTCCCGGAGCACCATGCCGGATCCATTGCTCAATCAGCTGATACTCCTCTGACTCCGAATCAAAATGTACACCGCCCTTGTGATTCACCGTGCCCGTCGGCTTGGTGAGTATCAAACTCCTCTGCGCTTCTGCGACTTCAAGACGCCTTCCGCGGGCCTGTCTGGTGATATTGAACCAGTCAGAATCGGGATCATAGCCGTGCAAAGACAGGCGGAATCCGCCTTTGCCAGCCAATGCACCGTGGCATGCGCCTGAGTTGCAACCCAGCCTTGAAAAAACGGGCAACACATCGTTGCGGAAAGAAGGAACATCGACATCCGGCCTTTGAGCCAGTGAGCTTGTGCAATGTCCGACGATCAGCAGCGTTGCAAGAAATGAAACGATGGTTCGCATCTTAGAAGAGACCTCTTACTGGTCTGGCACCATAGTCAACAATGGGAAACGGTCTTCCTCCGGGCCCGGGCAGTTCGAGTTCGAGATCGAGTCCGAGACTGTGGAAGATCGTTGCGACAATATCTTTAGGCTCGTACGGATCCTCAGCCGGAACGGCTCCGATAGGATCGCTCGCTCCGATGGCTCTACCACCTTGAACACCACCACCCGCAAAGTAGACGCTGTAACACTGTGGCCAATGATCCCTGCCACCTGCCGGATTGATTCTTGGAGTTCTTCCGAATTCGGCAAGATTGCAAACAAGAGTCTTGTCCAGTAATCCGCGTTCGCTGAGCTCCGAAATGAGAGCCCCGTACGCTTTGTCGTACATCGGCGCTACGATGTTCTGCATACCTTCAATGGAAGTAAACGGTTTGGAACCGTGTATGTCCCATGTAATTTCGTCAAAGACTGTCAGGAACGCGTTGACCGTGACAAAACGGACGCCGGCTTCAATCAAACGTCTTGCCAGCAGGCAACACTGGCCGAATCGGTTCATGCCATACCGTTCACGGGTCGCTTGAGTTTCCTTCGAAAGATCAAAAGCCTCGCGCGCCTGAGGACTAGTCATCAACCTGTACGCGGCCTCAAAATTCTCCTGCAGGAGATTTGCGCTTTCACTGGCTTCAAAATCACGAACGGTTCCGTCAACGATGTCACGTAGCCGCCGCCGTCGTTCAAGGCGTGCTGTTCCAATCCGTTCAGGCGGGAGCAGATCCGGAACATTGAAGTTCTCCTGCGATGGATCGGCAGCAAGCTCAAACGGATCGAACCGTTTGCCGAGAAAGCCGCCTGCCTGACCGTTGGGAAGATTGCCTCCGCCCCTGCCCATCTTGTACGGCAGTACAACATGAGCCGGCAGGTCCGTTTTTCTGCCGCGCAGATATTCGAGCACTGCGCCGGCATGCGGCGTTTCGATTCCGCCGGCAAATTGTCGCCCCGTCTGCATCATCTGCCAGCCCGCGTCGTGTACCGCCGCGCCCGTATGATGACACGACCTGACCAGCGAAAACTTGTCCGCGATTTTCGCGTGTTCCGGCAGGATTTCGGACAACTGGAAATCGCCGGCCGTGCTGACCGGCTGAAAAGGTCCGCGCACCTCGCGCGGAGCGTCAGGCTTCATATCCCAGAGGTCCATGTTGCTCGGCGCACCAAGATTGAAAATCATGATGCAGGCGCGCTCATTGTCAGCGTTGTTCTGTTGCTCTTCTGCAGCAAGAAGCTGCGGCAAGCCGAACCCGATTGCACCGAGGGCTCCCACCTGCAGAATTTCCCTGCGGGTAATTCCCGAGCACGTTTTGAATTTTCCGCGACCTGTAATATCCAGCACGACTGGCTCCGTATCGACACGCGATAGACGCAACCAGTTTACCACGCGCCAAAACTGATTTGGCGGTCGTTGGAAATCATGCGGGTTCGCTGCTGAGCCGCGGCTTCAGAATACCGGCAATTCGTTCAAAATCTGCAGTTCTAAACGTTGAACAGGAAATGGCAGATATCACCGTCCTGAACGGTATAGTTTTTGCCTTCCACGCGCATCCTGCCATTCTGCTTGATCTCTACTTCACCACCGAACTGCTCCAGATCATCCAGGGTGTAGACTTCGCAGCGGATAAACCCGCGTTCAAAGTCGGAATGGATAACACCGGCTGCCTCGGGTGCGGTTGCTCCGCGCGGAATCGTCCACGCGCGGACTTCTTTTTCGCCTGCCGTGAAATAACTGTCCAGGCCCAGCGCACGATAGGCTTCGCGAACAAGCGCCGAAAGCGCCGGCTCATTGAGACCGATCGCTTCGAGCATCTCAGCTCGATCGTCTTCTTCCAGCTCGGCAATCTCAGCTTCGATTTTCGCACAAAGAACAACCAGTCCGGCACCGGTCTTTTCAGCGTGCTCGCGCACCTGCTGGACCAGCGGCGAAGTACCTTCCAGGTCTTCTTCGCTCACATTTGCGACATACAGTACCGGCTTTGCCGTCAACAATCCGTAGTTCCTGATGAGAGGAACTTCCGCGTCGTTGAGAATGAGGTTTCGCAACGGGTCTTCTTTTTCGAGATGCTCAAGACATTTGCCGATGACTTCAAGACGATCTTTGGCTTCCTTGTCGCCACTTCGTGCAATCCGTTGAGCTTTCGACTGAGCATTCTGAAGCGTCTCGATATCGGCAAGCATCAACTCCATGCCGATCGTCTCGATATCAGCGACGGGATCGACGTCACCGCTGACGTGAATCACATTTTCGTCTTCAAAGCAACGGACAACCTGAATGATTGCGTCCACCTGCCTGATGTGAGCCAGGAACTTGTTTCCCAGGCCCTCACCTGCGCTGGCTCCTTTGACAATACCGGCGATATCAACGAGTTTCACCGTCGCAGGAATTACCTTTTTGGGAACGATGTATTTTGTAATTCGATCCAACCGGTCGTCCGGCACGTTAACGATCCCCTCGTTGGGTTCGATTGTGCAGAACGGATAGTTTTCACTGGCTGCTGCCTTGCTCGAAGTCAAAGCATTGAAGAGTGTGCTCTTGCCGACATTCGGCAGCCCGACGATTCCCGCTTCCATTTTTCATCTGACGCATTGAGTGAATTGAGACGACCGGGGTTTGATCCGGTCAGACATGAAGCCGAATATCGTACAAATCCGGGGCGAAACCGGCTATGCGAAATTCAGCCGGAAGTACGTCGATGCGTGTGATAAGGGAAAAGCATCCGGCCTCAGAAGATCATTACGGCCATCGCCCCGGGATCAGAGCTGATCAAGACTCAGTCGGGCACGGCGAACCAGGTCTCCAGCCCACGCTTTATCACCATAGAGTGAAATTATCGCTTCATAAATCGGCCGTGCATTGGCCGGTTCCGCTTCAGCGGCTCGCGAAAGCCCTTCTTCGATCTTCTCCCGGTTGAAGTCGATCTGTGTGTTGACGTCCCGCTTGATCTTGATCAGGTAGCTCCGCGCTGCCTCCATGCACTTGAGGTCATTGCCTTCCAGTTCGTCAACGCCGCCATGCAGCGTTATAAATGCATTCAGCCGGTAAAACGCGTTGGGAGGATCTACCTTCGAATTTTCAACGATGTCGAAAAACTGCTGCTCGAGCTCGCTGAGTCGGCTGGCACCCGTAGCATTGGCTCGAAGCGAGATATTGTTGTGAATTGCGATCGCTTCGGAAATTTGATGCAGTTCTTTGACTTCAGCTGCACGTTCGTCTTCAGCATAGTTGTCCAGAAACTGGGCAATCTCCGCTCGCACACGGTCGGGCGTAGATGCGTATTCAGTGATTGATGCGAACAACTCATCTGCAGGCGGAACACTGTACGCGCGGAACAGTCCGTACCCGGTCAGTGCAACGACTGCCATCAAAGCCAGCAACAATGGAATGGTTCCGCCTCGCTTGGCCTCCTCTTCCTGCAACGGACGATCACGCTGCTGGTCGGTGACCGTTGCAAAATAGTCCTGCTGCCTGGATGGATCGACGTAGCGTGACTCTTCACCGGAATCGACTTCACTTTGGACCGTCGTCTCAAAGGCGCTGGATTTTTTTTCTGCAGCAGCAGATGGATCTTCGCTGGTGTTTTGTCGCGTGTAAGCACTGTCGAGTTTCGTCAGCGGAGTTTCAAACGTCTCATGAGTCGGCACCGGTCTCTGACTGGTGGCTGCCTCGCTTTCATGGCGGAGCCGTTGTTCAATCTCATCGAACTGGATCAACAAGGCCTGTGCTGTCTGGATGCGTTTTTCAGGATCCTTGTCCATGAGGCGGCGAATCAGGCGATCCAGTTCTTCCGGCACAGCGGGTACAACGCTGCTGATCATCGGGGGCGGGACACGTGTCAGGTTCCGCAACGACTCTTCGACGGAATTCGCTTTGAACGGTGGTCTTCCGGAAAGCAAAGTGAACAGCAGAGTTCCCAGCGAGTAGAGATCACTCCTGGCTGTAACCGGCTTTCCCTTCGCCTGCTCCGGGCTCATGAAGTCCATTGTGCCGAGAACGTTGTCGCCTGTAATCTGCGAACCGCCGAACTGTTTGGCAATACCGAAGTCGGTAATCTTGTTGACTCCGTCTTGCGCACGCAGCACGTTTCCGGGCTTCAAATCCCGATGAATAATCCCGCGGTCATGAGCATGTCTCAATCCCCGCGTGATGTCCTTACCGACTTGCAGGATTTCGCGCCAGTCAAATCGGTAGGCCGCCTTCTGCATCTTGAACAGACTGTTGCCCTCTACCAGCTCCATTGCGAAAAACAGATTTCCGTATTCCTGCCCGTAGCTGATCAGCCGGACGACGTTGGGGTGATCCAACTGAATCAACGCTTTGATTTCTGATTCAAAGCGGTTGCGGAAATGCTCATCACTCGCATACATCGGCGCAAGCGCCTTTACCGCGCAGACTTCGGAAGTCTCCTCGTGTTCAGCGCGATAGACGGTCCCCATACCACCGCGACCGAGAATG
>JBCCFB010000225.1:0-10590 GCA_039029995.1 Planctomycetota bacterium | reverse complement strand
GCGCAAATCCGAACTGTTCCCTGCATCGTTGAAAAGAAGACCTGCGCCCTGGTTTCCATTCACGATCTGACGGACAGACACCAACTCGAAGAAGAGCACATCCGCAACGAAAAGCTCGAATCGATCGGCCTGCTCGCCGGCGGAATCGCCCATGACTTTAACAACTCGTTGTCCGCGGTGATGGGACTCGTCTCTATCGCGCGTCACAAATCGGAAGGTGGCAGCGAGCTGGAGTCGATTCTGCACAAGGCTGAGTCTGCTGCGGTTCACGCCCGTGAACTCACTTCGCAACTGCTTTCTTTTTCGAGGGAAGGCGCACCCGACAAACAACTATACGGCGTCCGCGATTTGCTACTTGAGTCCGTCAACTTCGGCCTTTCGGGTTCAGGAACCAACGTCGATTTTGACATACCTGTCGATATAGCGACGGTACTTGTTGATCGTGGTCAGTTTCATCAGGTTGTCAGCAACCTCGTTATCAATGCCAAACAGGCGATGAACGACAAAGGCGAGCTGATTGTCAGAGCCAGAAATGTAGTCTGGAATAACGAGTTGGGGGCACGTGCTCGCGGACCGTATGTGCGAATCGACATCGAAGACTCCGGACCGGGAATCCCTGCAGACATCCGGGAGAAAGTACTCACCCCTTATTTCACAACCAAAGAAACCGGAACTGGTCTTGGACTCACGACGTCCCTTGCCATCATGATCAAACATGATGGCTGGCTGGAGTTTGACAGCGAAACCGGCAAAGGAACTGAATTCTCCTTGTACTTCCCTGCGTCAAGTGAAATAGTTGACGACGCTCCGGAAACATCTGACCGGGTCGAATCAACGATCCCAAAAGGGTCTGGCGCCATTCTTGTTATGGATGACGACCCGGATGTTCAGGCGACCTATCGCCTGGCGCTGATCGAACTGGGCTATTCAGTTGAAACGGTCCGAGATGGTGATACGGCTGTTGCGCGCTGGCTGGATGCGATCGAAAACGGAACGCCGTTTGATCTTGCGATCCTCGATCTCACGATCCCCGGCGGTATGGGTGGTATTGAAACGATCACTCGACTTCGCGAGCTCGACCCCGGAGCGGTTGCCATCGTCGCCAGCGGTTACAACCATGCCGATGTCATTTCAGACTTCCGATCCGCTGGATTTGCGGCCTCTCTTAAGAAACCGTTTACGATGCAGCAGATCGGAAAAGTGCTGGCCGGGATAATGCCGGCCTCCCGTGAATCAGCTGATCCTAACCTGCCTCGATAGTTTCGAAAGCTGTCCAAGAGAACCGTCCGGAAGCATCATTTTACGGCAGGACGGATTCGCCTAATCGATTGACGTCTGTTGCGCCATATGAATGAAAAACTTCTCGTCCGGAAAATTACGGACGCCATTGAAAGCGAAAACGCCACCTTCATGTTCGGCGCCGGAATCAGCGTGTTCCGGCAATCCGGATGTCCAAGCTGGGTGGGGATGGTGCAGGAGTTGATCCGCAACATTGCAGCGGAAAACATCGACGATCCAATTCCATTTGTCGCGCCTCATCTCGGCCTGCTTTTCAACGAGACTTTCTTTCAGATCATGTCTCAAACGCTTTCCGCCTCCCAGACGCATGATGCAATTGTGGCGTGTCTGGATGCTCCAGCTGCAAGTCACATCCATCGCTTTGCGGCCTGGTGTTCCAATCGCTTCGGGACGAGGTTGCTGACAACCAACTTCGATGAGCTGATCGAGAAATCAGATCTCAAACGCTCTGAGCGTCAAATCGCAAAACTGCACGGGACCTTGACCGACGCTGAAACACTGCGGTTCAGGACCAACTCGGTTTTCGCACCTCTGGAATCGGGGTTACGAAGGAAAACTGCCCGCTTTATTGATCAACGTACGCTACTTGTGGCAGGCTATGGCGGGTGGGACACACATGACGTTATGCCGGCTCTGTTTCGAGACAAAAAACGCGCGAAGGAGGTTATCTGGATCCATCATCCCGGTGACCCGCCAACAGACAATCAGGTGACTCAATATTTTGATGAATCCACGACGATCGTATCTGCTGACATTGATGTGATATTGCAACAGGTTTATCAACACCTTGCGAAAAACGGCGCTCGAGACGACCGGCTGGATTTCTGGGGCATTTCTCCCGAATCGTGCAGCGATCCCAACTGGTGGGTCCGCAACATCGCCACGTGGGCGACCGGGATTCGAGTATCCCAGCCAGGAATTCTGCGCCTGCTGTGGGCCAGACTTGCCAATCACGTGCGGCTGTATCGTGTGGTTATCGAGGGAGTGGAATGCAATCTTGCAGACGAAGCCTACGAGTCAATTCTGGACCTTGACGATCCGGTACTTCGCTTCGAGGCCAGGGCCCGGGCGGCCTATATGGGACGCACGATGGGCCGCAGCAAACAGGCGGCACGTGACCTGCAGAAAATTATTAAAGAGATCCGTGCGCTGTTGAAATCGAAACAGCCACCAGCGAAACAAGCCGCACTGCGTTACTGGCTGGGCTGGTCGGAACAGCAATGCGGTACCGCACTGCAGGGGGAAAATCGTTTCAAAGAAGCCAACGAGCAACTGGAAACTGCAATTGAAACACGGAGAACTTTCAACGATCCTGAACTACCGTTTGCCGAATTCCAGTACTACATGAACGGCCGACGGGCACTCGAAGTCGGCAAACAAGTCGAAGGACCGTTTTACGATTTCGCATGGCAGAAATCATTTGCAAGGCGCCTTGACCGGCTTGCGCAGCAGTTTGAAAAAAGATTTGAGATGTCTAATCACTCTCAGACTCTCCACAATGCCGCTTTCGTTTATCAGTCGCTGGCTCTGGACGCGCGCAGGTTTGGAAAGCCGAACGACCAGGTTCTTGAGCTCGCAAATGAATCGCGCATCCGGTACGAGAAAGCGGCTGATATACGTGATTCCACGCGAGATCCACGAATGATTGCTCAGTCTTCTCTTCGACTGGCTCAAGTTTCCATATTCCAGGCGGTGCACGAGCAATATCGTGACCTGCCTCTGAACGAAAGATTCAAGCGCAGCGAACAGCTTATCGGTGAGGCAAGACAGCACGCCACGAAGATTCGTGAAATCTATGATCGTGTTCCTCAGGAGAAGATGCGATACGATCACTTGGACCAGCTCGAAAACGACTGCGATACATTTCTTGGCTCGCATTTCCCTAGAAAGCACGGCGACTGGTTCCCCGCGAATATCGTTCGGAGCTCCACAGACGCCGATAGCGCGGCAATGGAAATTCGAGCTAAGAAGAAATGGCATCTTGCCGTGGTAACGGCTGTCTTCGATTCATCACATCGCTCATTGCTGATGGCTCAACTTGGAGACTATGCAAAAAAACGGTTCGGCGGTCATGCCTGGGTCCTGCCCGGGGGAAGCGTCGACAAGGGAGAGACGCCAAGCGAAGCAGCCATTCGGGAAGTAAAAGAGGAAACCGGCCTGAGTCTCGATCCGGATCAATTGCGACCCATCGGCTGGTTCGCCCGAGTCGATTTGACTCCCCATCACAAAACGAAGAAGGGTGAAGTCCTGCTACTGTTCGGCGCCAAACTGGATTCAAGGCGTCCAAAGCTGACGCCGTCGCCTCCGGAAGTCGTGAATGCGAAATGGATCGGCCTGAATCTTAAAAGATGGAAAAGCGGGAGCCTTCAAACGAAACACGGTGGTGTTTTCCCGGACCATCACATGTACTGGGGAAGACTTGCGCAGGCAGAACTCGAATCCAGACAAGTCACCCCGCGTTTCATGGTTTATGAGAATGGAAACATGAGTGTCAAACCGTGGCTGGCAATCGAAGATCCCTACTTCTCGACCGAAGCGTTTTATTAGAAAACGGTCCTAATCCAGCAATCGTTCGCTGCTTACCACTGACACAATGAGTTTACGTACTCAGCCGTGCCGTCGCGCAGCCAGCCGTCAAGCTGTGACTGTTCCTTGAGTTGCTGGCCCCGCTTGAGCGGAACAACGAAGTAGCCGCAACTGACGTCATCCAGTCCGGACATGTCGCTCCAGAGTTTTTCGAACTGGGAGACCGGAAAGATGTCTTCCTGGCCGTGTCCCCATCGCTTCTTGACATCTTTAATGGTGATGTAGGTCGGCATCCGTTTTCCGAGCGTACGGACGGCTTCGTCAATTTTATTGGCATCCCCCAGCTGTCCGCGGGTCAGCCCGAACACTTCCAGCATCCGATCAATATCGATCCACGTGGTCATCGTGTTGTAGTACGAAAGATTGAACTCGTCTTCTTCGCGCGGCAGGGCGAGGCCCTCAACCAGTTGCACGCGACCATCGACTCGCGCTAATCCGCCTCCACGATCTTCCAGCTTTCTCGGAATCACTTCAAACGAAAGACATCTACCGGATTGAATGTGCAGCCCCAGCAATCCCGCATCTATGTTTGCACCAAGGGTATCGATATTATGCAGCATCAGATGCTTCAAGCCGGGATGCCTGTCCAGCAATGTCTTCAATGTGCCATTACGGAGAAGATTCGGAATCTCATACCAGTGCCCCACGGGATGTAAACACTGAAGCGGTAGGTTGTCGCGATAATCACTCGCCTCCCCGGTTGCTCTGGCCCATCCCATCAGTGCGGCACGGACGCTTTCGCGCATCTTCTGCTGTTGCTCATCAAGAATCTGCTGTGGCATCTCCTCCCACGCGAATTGCAGGTCACGCACCATAGGCACCATCCGCAGCCCTACATATTTCCCGGGAGACAACAGCACCGTTCCTGGATAGTCGAAGTTATTAACGCTTGAAAGATATTCGTTGATCGGATCGTGAGTGAGATACCCGGTGGTGATGACATGAGGCGGCGCGAAGGGTGACTGAGCGGCAACCTTTCTGCTTTTTGCGATATGCACTTCCAGAAAACTACGGTGCCGTCCGGACAACTGGCAGAAGGGATGAAGTCCTTTTACCACTCCGGCACCTTCCGTCCAGCGACTGCCGACACCTGCCGCCAGCGACATGATGGCGACTTCGCCTGACTCGATCGCGTTCTGTCCGATCGCGATCGTGTCGGCAGCGATTTCGAGCCTTGCATCGACGAAGTCCGACGAGCTGACATCTTCAATGGCTGTTTCCGGGGAAAGGCGATTCTGGGCCAGCCCGTAGTCACCCGTTTTCAAACCTTCGCGAATCTGCTGGTGCAGTTCTGAATCGAAACCGATCTTCTCAAGCAGTTGATCGATGGAAGGTCCATGGCCTGCTTCGTTCAGTTGCGATCCCGTTTGCGATCCCAGCTTGACGACTGATGGCGCCTCGTCGAGCTCGCTCTGCATCAACGCGGACCGCTCTGAATCTTCAAGTCGCTGCCAGATCGGCTGCATCAGCTGGTGGTAGGCGAACGGCATCTGTCCGTCAGTATCGATTTCGCTGACAGTTCCGCGGTCGTTGATCTCGAAGTCGTATACGACCGGATTCATGGCAAACGGCAACCGTTTTTCCATGGATTGTTTTGTTTCGGTAATCACCGTTTGCAGCCATGTCTTTGCGCGGTTTTTGATTTCAGGATCAAAGATGAATCCCATTCCTCCGCCGGCCATTCCGCCGAGCATCCAGAACCCCTGAAAACTGTCTCCCCATTTTTCGCGGCAGCGCTCGACAAGTTCGTTGGTGAACAGGTTTGTACAGAGTGGGATTATCTTCTGCAGCGGACCGAAGAAGTTCCTGTGCGTCAGGGACCCCACCTTTCTGATATCTCCTGCCTTCAGCGCCGCCAGAATCTCATCGAGAATACTGATAGCCTCTTTACGAGCCTCCCATTCAGCCGGCGACCGCAACAGATATTTCTCGGTGACCATTTCCAGAACAGGACCTACATTCTGTGCCATGCCACCGTGCACCAGTACGAGCGAATCCTGAAGTTTCTGCCTTGTTTCCCGGCTGACAAAGTCGTCACCGAAAACCGTGTGATGAGGCAGGAGCCGTCCGCGACTGATTCCAAACTCGGGGTCACCTTCGCGGGCCTCGGCACCCTCGATCAGCTTAATGCCGGGCCAGATTCCGCCTGAGTCCTGCCAGCCCCCTCCTGATCCTGCCAGCCATTCACCGAGAATGGCCCGGGCGGCAATCAGGCGCCGCTCATCTTCTTTCAGACCACCGACGAGTTCGTCGATCTGCCCCGTCGCACGCATACAGATTGCAATCAGCGAGCTAAGCAGATTTGTCGAGACCGCAAGACGTGAACCTTTGGGAATGTCGTTAACTTTTGAAACAAGCTCGATACCACGACCCTCGCCCACCAGTACGCTCAAAACGGACTCGATGGAATCGGCACAGCCTTCAAGCCCCGGAGGGATGACTCCAGCGGCAATAACTGCGGCTTTCAGCAGCCCCAGATAATCCCGACCGAAATCAAACACTTCGCCAATGGACTTCACCTCGGCACTGGCTTTGAGATCGACGCTGACCAGTCTCAGAACCGGCCGGTCAATGACGCGGAGATAACACTCGATCGGCGGATGAGGCTGATCATCACGCCCCGTCACTCCCAGATTGATCGATGCATTGATGACGCGCGCACCTTCCGGGAAGTCCATTCCGAGAAAAAAGATGTCGCTCCAGCCACTGTGCGAAAAGTCCATTCGCACTGCCGTCGTCTCTTTGAGAACTGGAGGGCGTGAGTCTGCAGGATCGAAACTGAGTAATTCTTCGCGCACTTTGAGAGGATGCTGTGAGGGATCGTCCATCCCGAACATCCAGACATTTTCACTAACCGACCTGACGCTCTTTCGCACCTGATCTGCGAGCGTCTGGACCGCCAGCTGGTGATAGGCCGAATAGAGCGCACTTGAAAGGGCGCCCGAAGGACCGTGCTCATCCTGCGCGGCAAGCAGTACGTCGATCGCGTCGACAAATCGTCGCTCGAGCAGATGGCAGTGAGCGTCAAACGGGATGCGACCTGGCGAATCGTTTTCGAAGAACGGCGGGAGATGATACCGGTGAATGGCTGCCAGAAAAAACAGACTGCGAACACGGTGATACAGATTCTCCGAGGATCGCCAGAATGCCTCCAGCGCGTCTGCATCCTCTAGAAGCTGCGTCCTGGTTCTATCGGCGCATTGGTCGTCCAACGCTTTATCGCGAACTGCATTATCATCAGAACAGATGATTTCGATCAGCTTGTTGGTACCTTCAGCCGACTCATCTCGACTGCGCATGTTGTTTGACGCGGGGGTGTCGTTCATGGATCTCTGGTTGGTCGCAACAACTGCTGCAGATTCGTCGAAGTGTATGTTTCGGTGGCGTTGAATTCCGGATGGATAACGTGGCAATCCATGGTAGTTCAACAGGCTACCGCCGGATACCGGAACAAAGTCAGCGCGACAGTTCCGGAGATTTGACGGCGGTGTTCCAGCCCCTCAAAATCATTCCCTTCACAGCCCGTTTTGCGCCGCCCACTTAAATTCGCTCGAACGACGTGAAACGGCTCCTGCAAATTGACGGAAAACGAACTGGAAAGGACTCAGATGCAAATCTACAGGTTCTGGACTCGCGCTACCGGAAGCGCGTCTGGTCGCAATGGAATCATCCAGACGGAATGCCTGGGCTATTCAAATTCCAGCCTCGAAGACGCGCTTCGTGTTGCGCAACAGCGCGCCGGGGACGTTGCCCGAAGAATCGCAGCCGGCGAATCCATTGATGCCGGTTACTATCCGGGCAGCCCGATTCGGGAAGAGCTGGTTGAAGAATTCAGCGACGAAAGTTCCGGCGGCCAGACGCTCGCAGCAATAACAAGAAACAGTTACGGCTGTCTCGTGCTCAATACGCCTTCGGTTTTTTTTGCCGATGTGGATCAGGAGAACAATGCAGCCGGCCGATCTGGAGGAGGGCAGGGGAGTGACGGTGGTGGAATTTTCGGTGCGTTGAAGGGGCTGTTCGGCCAGTCCGATGCGCTGGATGGATTGAAAGAAGTCATGGACCAGGTTCAGGACACAGTCGAAGCATTTTCCGGTCAGCCTGAAGGTACCGACCTTGCCGGGACGCTGAAACAAATCGTCGCGTCGGATTCCTCTCTGCGGCTGCGGCTTTATCGGACGATGATGGGCTTTCGTGTGCTTGTCACCTCGCGGTTGATACCCGCAACCAGCCCTGAAGCACGCGACCTGCTCGTCCGCATGGGGGCCGACAGGTTGTATGCCAGCCTTTGCCGGACTCAGGACTGCTATCGCGCCCGACTAACGCCGAAAGCCTGGCGCATCGGTTTTAAAAAGCCGTCTGTCAGGTTTCCATTCGATGCAGCTGATTCACGGCAAAGGATGGACCAGTGGCTGGCCGACTACGAACCACACGCCGCCGGCTATTCGACATGTCATCTCGTCGGCGAGTTCGGTGATGCTCCTGTTCACCCGGCAGCTGACCGCGTTGCTCAGCTACACGACCACTACACGCTGAACGGCCAGCTGCCGCTGGCCTAGCATTGCCTCTCCAACCGAACAAGCAGCCAGTACGAATGACCCTCCACTCATCCGACTTCATTCCATTGGTACTTTTGAATTCAGTGGTACGAAGAGATTGAACCGCGCGTTCAATCTCGCTTGACGCCAATTTGCGCGTTCAAGCTCGCTTGACGCCAATTTGATTGAAACCGCGCATCGGGACAGATATGGTGTTAGGCACTTAGGCGATCGACACGCCGTTTTAGCCAAAGACGTCTCGATTGCCGTCACCATCAGCGGGATTTCCGTCACCTTGAAAAAGGCCTGTCAGGAATCAATCGCCCCACAAACAGTCCTCTCAATCACACACGTTCAGCGGAGAAAGAAACGTGAAACTCACGATATATTTTCTGGCCTTTTGTTTTGTCTGTACCGCCATGGTCAGCAACAGCGCGGGAAAAGTCATTCAGGAAAGCGAGCCGTCGGCGCAACAGGAACCTGCACAACAGGAAACAGACTCTGTCCAGGATGAAGTTCAACCAGGCACACCTGAAATCCCGATGTACCGGCAAATGGGAATGAACATTACACAAGCTCAATTCGGCACGACTTCCGATGGTCAGGCGGTCACAAAGTTTCGTGTTTCCAATGCAACCGGAATGTCGGTCGAAATGATCGATTACGGCGCGACGATCACTTCGGTCATGACTCCCGACCGCAACGGGATGACTCAGAACATCACGCTTCCCTGCTACAGCATGCAAGGCTACGAAGCGTGCGGAATGTACTTCGGTTGTTCGGTAGGTCGCTATTGTAACCGGATCAAAGAAGGAAAGTTCTCAATCGACGGAACTGAATACACGCTGGCAACCAACAACGATCCCAATCACCTGCACGGTGGCGACAAGGGATTCGACAAGCAGATGTGGACTGCCGAGGAAATCAGCTCCGACAATTCTGCAGGGGTCCGCTTTACCCTGGTAAGCCCTGACGGCGACGAAGGCTATCCGGGCGAAGTCACGGTCATGGTCGAGTACAGCATCACCAGCGAAAACGAACTGGTGATTGATTTCAAAGCCACCACAACGGCAGCCACTCACGTCAACCTTACAAATCATTGCTACTGGAATCTGGCCGGAGCAGGCAATGGCGATATCCTCGGTCATCAGCTCCAGATCGAAGCCGACAAATACCTGCCGGTGGACGAAACCGGAATTCCAACCGGCGAACTTGCCGACGTAAAAGAGACCGCATTCGATTTCACTTCGTACTGGACCGTAGGCCAGCGGATCTCCGACACGCCCGGCGACCCGAACGGCTACGACCACTGCTATGCGTTGCGCAGTGATTCGGGCGAACTCGCGCTTGCGGCTACAGTTATTGAGCCGGTCAGCGGTCGCTATATGGAAATTCACACAACCCAGCCCGGACTTCAGTTCTACAGCGGAAACTTCCTTGACGGCCAGGAAGCAAGTGGTGGATTCCCGTTCCGAAGCGCGCTGTGTCTGGAAACCCAGCACTTCCCTGACGCTCCCAACCAGTCAGAATTCAAATCAACGCGATTGAATCCGGGCGAAACTTATCATCAGAAAACCGTTCATAAGTTTGCGGTAGTTCGCTGATTCAGCGAACAACCAGGATCAGAAATTCATCAACAGCCGGCAACTCTTGTGGCCGGCT
Organism: Planctomycetota bacterium; assembly: GCA_039029995.1. Classification (GTDB taxonomy): domain Bacteria; phylum Planctomycetota; class Planctomycetia; order Pirellulales; family Pirellulaceae; genus Mariniblastus. The sequence continues at coordinate 508 of JBCCFB010000225.1, read as the reverse complement.
GTTTTTGTTTTAGTAACGTACAAACAAACCGGCTCCTTGCTACTTAAAAATCGTTCAATCCAACCGTTTGCAGACAGCAGGCAAAAACGAGCTGACGAATAAAAGGGGCGAACTGTTATGATGTTTTCCGATTCGCGCTGACTTATTTCTTCGGTCTTCTTTTCAAGGTTGCGATTGTGGTTCGAACGCTGATTGCTTTTCTTGCGTTTCTGGTACTGGCTGGTTCCAACGTTTACGGCCAGGCTCCTGTGGAAGTCGGTTTTCTCTGGCACATGCACCAACCGACGTACCGCCCCGGTGAGACCATTTTTCAGACAGAGAATTCCGGCGCGTTTTCGTTCAGCATTATTGACGTTCACAATCAGCGCTTCGGGCCTTATTCCGCCTGGCCGCGCGACGCAATTCAGTCGGGACTTGGACTTCCGAATCTCGGCGCGTCTATTTCGTTTTCCGGATCGTTAGTCAGAAACCTTGATGACCTTCAAAATGCCGGTGTGAACGGAGGAAT
>JBCCFB010000224.1:0-10609 GCA_039029995.1 Planctomycetota bacterium | reverse complement strand
GGTTGCGGAAATGCTCATCACTCGCATACATCGGCGCAAGCGCCTTTACCGCGCAGACTTCGGAAGTCTCCTCGTGTTCAGCGCGATAGACGGTCCCCATACCACCGCGACCGAGAATGTCGATCAGTCGATACGGGCCTAGCTTTTTGAGCGTCATGATTGCTGAAGAAGTGCTGGATTGCCGGAGAAGTGCTGGAAACACGAAGCGCCGGTAAACAACAGGCATTTGTTCTTGCGTCGGTTATTATTTTAGCCGATCGTAACGCTCAGGTGCAGCTATCTGACTGCTTTCCAGCGGACGGCGATGTGAAAATGCCGGCTCGATCGAAGCTGCGCCTGACAAATACATAGCAATCGACCTACCGCCATCCTTATGCACCCCGCCCGTAAACCGATCGAGACACTCCTGGAAGAATGTGAATTCCAGCGAACGCGCAGAGGCGGACCTGGAGGCCAGCACCGGAACAAAGTTTCCTCTGCAATCGTTGTGACTCATCGGCCAACGGGCGTCACCGGGCAGGCATCAGAGCGTCGCAGCCAGCACGCGAACCGCACCGTCGCAATCCACCGACTAAGAATCAATCTGGCGCTGGAGGCCCGCCCACCAGGAAACGACGGCACGCGACCGTCTGAGCTCTGGCAATCAAGGACTCCCGGCGGGCGAGTCAAAGTCAATCCTGACCACAGCGACTTTCCGGCGCTGCTTGCAGAAGCACTGGAAGAAATTCACCAGTTGAAATTCGATGTCGCCGCGTCAGCCGGAAATCTGGGCGTCTCCACCAGTCAACTGATCAAGTTTTTGAAACTCGAACCCTCGGCATTCGCACTGGTAAACAGAAAGCGCGAAGCCGCCGGCCTCGGAAAGCTGAAATAGACTCCGCACGTCATCAACTACCGCTTGCCGTTGTGCCGCGATCTTCTTCGGAAATGTCGTAGCAGTGCAACCTGCCCTGCTCCTTTAGATACAGTTTTCCTCCGCATACGACCGGATGCGACCAACTCGGCTGTTCTACATCCGGGATCATGAACGAGCTCTTCTCGACATATTCCGACCTGTTCGCTTCGATGAGCACCATCAGTCCGTTCTGATACCTGTAGTACAAGTGGCCATCAGCGAAACAGATCGCCGCAGATTCGCGGCCTCGATTTCTAACGGGCCCCCATTGAACCTCTCCCGTTTCCAGCTCGATGCAAACAGGCAGCCCCATCTTGTGCCCCTGGCCACCGAAGATGCAGCCGTCATGCAGGATGAATCCACCGTGATGATTCTGAAAAATATCGTGGGTCAGAAAATACCGTTCTTCGACTTCAAAGTCCCCCGCGGCTGACGTACTGAGTTCCAGAAGCGCAGCCCCCGTCTGATAGCCCGTTGAAGCAAACACATAGTTTCCATCCACGACCGGGGACGAAATATTGGCAACATCGTTCGCTATCCGGTTATAGCCCCATAAAAACCTGCCCGTTTCAGCTTCGACTCCGATTACACCTCGCCCGACTACCTGAACGTATTGTTTTACTCCACACGCGTTGCTGATGACTGCGGTGGAATAGCCCGCACCATCACAACCGAGTTCGCCGATTTCCGGAACATCGCATCGCCAGAGTTCGTCTCCTGAGTCTTTGTCGAAGGCCATCATTACTGCGCCGGCTCCACCGGGCGTTACCACGACTCTGTTTTCATCAATAAGTGGTGACTCTGAAAACTGCCACTCCCACTGCCCTTTGGCGAGCATGATCCGGGCATCGCATTCTGCAGCAAGATCCTTCTTCCATAACAGCTCACCATCTTCGGCATTCAAGCAACAAAGCACCGCCGCGGTAGTGAGAACGTAGACTTTGCCGTCTGACAAAGCAGGCGTACTTCGTGTGCCGGCGAAATCGTTTTCGTTAGATGCATCAACTGCCGATCTCCAGACTTCTGAACCATCGACTGTAGAGACGCAGAATACGCACTGCTCATCCCCGATATCACCGCAGGTAAAAAGGTGGTCACCTGAAATTGAAACACTTGAGAACCCAGTTCCCAGGGCATCGGCAGTCCAGATCAACTCCGGTCCGTCATCCGGCCATTGCGCCAGCAGATTTGCTTCTGCAGATTTTCCGTCCGAGTTGTTACCTCGAAATCCAGTCCAGTCATCTGCCGATACGAAACCGGCTGAAACTGCCAGACCAACAGCCACGCAGAATTGAAAGAGTTGTTTCATTGTTTTGTTCCGAAGCGATGAGAACTTGAACTCGAAAAGTTGATCATCGGGATTATTTTACATCACCCATCATCCTCTTTTGTATGAAGGGCACAAAAACGAGTAGCACCAACCCGGCGGAGCCTACGACCAATGCAACGACAAGGAATATCGATCGGTGTGAATAACTGGCGATTGCCCCACCGATTCTTCCCGCGATCAAGTTTCCGAGTGCCGCTGCGATAAACCAGATGCCCATCATCTGGCTTGCGTATTTCTCAGGTGAGAGTTTCGTAATTGTCGACAATCCGACCGGACTAAGGCATAACTCTCCCGTCGTGAACAACAGATACGTAAGGCAAAGCCAGGTCGGGAGTACCTGCCCCTGTTCTCCACTGAACCCTGGATTCGTTGCCGCGCCGCCAGCCAGACCGGCCGCAAACATAAGAACGAAAAACCCTGCGCTGAGTTGCAGCATTCCCAGCGCGAATTTGAGAGGAATTGACGGCGTCATGTTCTTCGCGGCAAGGCGGATCCACAAAGCTCCGAATACCGGCGACAGAGCAATGATGAACAGAGGATTGACCGCCTGCAGCGCCTCGGTTGGAATCTGAAGCCCGAAAATGACGCGGTCGGTAAAGTCACGAACAAAGACGTTGATGGATGTGGATGACTGCTCAAACGCCGACCAGAATAATGCGGTCACAACGAACAGGATCCCGATCACGCCGATCTTTTTTCTCGCAACCGGGCCCAGCCCGGTAAAAAACGCGACGTAGCTGAGAAACGCCGCGACAATGGCGAGAATGAAGTAGCCCGTAAAATCGGCGACGCCGGTCCACGTCAGGCTCATCATCCCTGACACATGAACCCCGTAGATCGCACCGATGATCGCTACGGTCATCAGACTGGAAATGGTGACCAGCTTCTTTGCGTCCCGCTGCTCCTTGACCGTCGATTTCGGGGCGATGCCGGTCGCTCCGAGTGCTGACTGATCAGCAAGATACCAGATGACGCCGATGGTCATCCCGATTCCGGCCAGGCCGAAGGCCCAGTGCCAGCCGAACGACTGTCTTACTGCGCCGCAAACCAGAGGAGCCGCGAATGCGCCGACATTGATCGCCATATAGAAAATGGAGAATCCAGCATCACGTCGCGCGCCTGTGTCTCCTTCATACAGATCGCCGACCATCGTACTGATGTTCGGCTTCAATAATCCGGTTCCAATCATGATCAGCATCAGGCCCGCATAAAAGAACCCGATGTTTGCTTCTGTTGCGACCATACTGAAGTGCCCCAGAGCGATGATGATGCCTCCCCAGAGAACAGCTTTGCGCTGCCCGATCAAACGATCCGCCAGCCAGCCTCCCGGCAGTGCGAATAAATAGACCCCGGAGTTGTACAAACCGGCGATCGCGCCGCCTGTTTCCTCGTCGATGCCGAGCCCGCCCTGGGGACCTTCGGATACCTCCTGGATGATGAACAGGAAGAGCATGGCCTTCATTCCGTAGAACGAAAACCTTTCCCAGATCTCAGTAAAAAACAGAGTGCTCAAACCTCTGGGATGACCGAAAAACGATTTATCTGCTGACATCTTTAGCTCCAGGGTTCTTGCTAACTTCCGGCCGTGCGATGCCAGTAGTCTTGATGAGCTGCAACGGCTCGACTGGCGAACAAGAGAGTGATGGGAATATTGACCCAGAGCATGACTCCGGTGCCCAGATTGGCGAGGTGAGTCAGCTCTGTCTGACTTTGCACAAGGCCGAGGCAGGAAAGGATGATTCCAAAACAGAAAAGCAGCTTGTAGGGCAACACTGCTTTCCGTCCGAAAAGAAACAGAACGCTTTGTTCACCGTAATAGCTCCACGAAATCATCGTCGAGATTCCAAACAGCCACGTTGCCATCGTAACCAGCCATCGGCCGAGGCCTTCGTGAGCGCGATCAAAGGCAAGTGCCGTCAGGGATGCGCCTGCGTAAGTGTGATAGATTCCGCCACCCTCGATTTCCGGTGGCTCGTCGGATGCAAATGGCTGCCAGTCGATTTGTTTCATGCCGCTTTGTTCGACAACGGTGCCCGTCACTTGAACTGGAGCCTGAGCCGGACCTGCCCCTGTCCTTACGATGCAAAACACCTGGTCACCTGACATCCAATCGCGGTCGGTGCGAGCGGGCAGGGCAGTGTCTGAGATGTCCCATTGCCCCGCAAGCTGTTCGATAGCAGGCAAACGGGCCAGTTCAAAGTCTGCTTCGCGATTCCAGACTCCGCTTAGCAGAATGACCAGCCCCGTCATGGTGCAGACGACGATCGTATCGATGAACGGTTCGAGTCCTGCAACGATGCCCTCGCGAACAGGCTCTTTGGTTTTCGCCGCTGCATGAACGATCGGCGAAGAACCCTGTCCTGACTCGTTTGAGAAAAATGCCTGCTGCATTCCGATCGCGAAAACGGATCCAAGTGTTCCGCCAACAAAAGCACCTGACGCTTCTGTGCCGGAAAATGCGGACTGAATAACGATGCCAAGCATTTCGGGTACCGCGTTGGCATTGATGACCAGGACATAGATTCCCGCAACAAGGTATACGCCGCACATGAACGGAACGATTTTTGACGCGACACTTCCAATACGTTTTATGCCTCCAAGAATCACCAGTCCCACAATTGCCGCAAGAATGATCCCGACGATCCATGCTGGAATTCCAAAAAACTGCTGTGTGACGTTTGAGGCGTTCCACGCTTGAAAAAACAACCCGCCGGTAAATGTCGCGATCAACAATGTGACGCAGAACAGGCCCGCAAGGATGCTGGCAAGCAACGGTGTTTGCCCTTCCTGGCGTTGCATGGCCCTTTTTACGACCCACATTGGACCGCCTTTGACGGTGCCATCTGTTTCAGTCTGTCGATACATCATCGACAACGTGACTTCCATTGTTTTCAGAGCCATGCCGAGCAGACCGACGATCCACATCCACAGCAGTGCACCCGGCCCCCCGATGGCAATCGCAAGCGCTGTTCCTCCGATGTTGCCGACGCCGACCGTTGCCGAAAGTGCAGCGGACAACGCTTGAAAATGACTGATCGCGCCAGGCTCATCTTCTTCGCTGTGACGACCGAAAACGATTCCGAGTCCATGAGTCAAAGAGCGCCACTGGGAAAACCTGTTCCAGACCGTGAAGAGTATTCCGACCAGCAGCAGAAAGATGATCACAACCTGGTGCCAGATGACACTGTTGATAAACGCCAGCGCATCGTTAAAGCTCTGCAACATCGCTTTACTTCCCGTGGAAAAACCAGTTTCCCATCAGGCTATTCGCGATATTGATTCAAGGTCTATTCCGCGACCTTCGCGACCAGACAGATCAATCCGGAGGTGAACGGAGGCTGGCAAAAAAGTGCAGGAATGCTCAGCCCGACTATTTTGCGGCAACGCCGACTTTGAGACGTTCGCGCAAACGATACTCGCCCTGAACGGTCACGATGTCGGCAGGGTCTTTCAAACGCTTGCGAAGCGAGTGGATGTGTCGCGCGGCGGCGTTGGTTATCTCCGGCCGCAAAGCGCCTGCCGGAGCGACTCGAGCGCCGACAGCCTGAACTTCGACTCCCGTATTCGAATCGATCCTCGCCGAAATGAGGGCCTGCCAGGTTTTGAACTCGTTGGAATCAACCGGAAAAACGAGTGGTGATTTCTTTGACGGCTCAAGCAGCCTGCCACCCAGTTCGCTTTGGCCGTCTTTGTCCGGCCACAAAACGAGATCAATTTCTGCCTCCAGTTCGCGTCGCGACACGGGATCATCACCAATCCGGCAACTTGATTCCAAATCAGCTTGCGTCCATATCAGCGTCAACGAAAAAGCTTCGGCAAGGTGTTTGACGAGAAACGGAACGACAATCCTCTCAGTTTCGTATTTGTTCAGGACATCCCTCGGATCGTGCCCTGCAGCAAGCAACTCCGCCCCGAAGGTAGCTTCGTATCCCCGCTTATTGGAGATAAACGCGCATCGCGGCGGCGGTTGTCCCTTGATCCCGCGCACCGTCGTCGCGAGCATCGTGGATTCCCACCACTTATCCCGAGGAACAAACTCAAGCGTTTCGAGCTCGATATCCTGAAGCAGTAATCCACCCGCGCGAAGCAGCGCTGCTATTTGACGGCAGTATTCGTTCTGCGATGCAAAGACCGCCTCGGGAAGATTCAACAAACGGTCGTTGGCAATGCTCTCCGACGAAACGCGAGCCGCAACCTGGACCGTATCGAATTCTGAGAGCCAATGCTCCACCGCTTCGTCGGTATCAGGTCCGGCGCGATCCAGACAAACGACCGTCAGGCTTGCGAGCAGACTCTCACTGCCTTTTTTTGATTCCCGCAAGAGTTCGGAAATATGATAGACATGGTCTTCAACGGCAACGATCGGCCGCGAATGAAACTCTTTTTCAACTAGCCAGTTCACGCGTTGCCCAATACTCGTAATGGAAAGTCAGGTCGATGATAGACGAGAAGCATCCCGACCGGAACCGATTTATCAATGTGGTACTCGTTGTAGCAGCCATCATGCTGATGACTGCCACTATCTATTTCGTCTACTCCGCCTGGCGAACGGGAACAGCTCAAAGCCGGACCGAAACGGCAACGCGGTTGATGGCGGTTAGAACATCTCCAAGGTCAACAGAAACTCCGGGGATTAATGCATGGATAAGCTGGGTTCTGCTGCACGGTGGAGGTTCGGGGAATTCAACCAGTGAAGAGTTTATTGACCTGGTCGGACCAGCCGAAGGCCGGCAATTTCCCGCTGAATTTCTTGAGCTGCTGGATGTGCTGAGGACTTCGGCACCGATAAGCGTTGAACAAGTTGAAATCCGACCTGATGGTCGTGATGAATCGGGACTCGAGTTTCGCAAAGTTGAAATCGTGGAATCCAGCGACAATCGTTTTGTTCTAACGTCGCGTGACAATCTTGAAATAAAGCAGCGAACAGGCGAATTCGCCGCCACCGCAACCGCTCACCTCAGTGCGGTCGAAGACCGCTGGTCTCACTCACCGACACTTCCGGTATTCGAAGGTCCTTTCCGCGTAAAGTCGGCTCGCGTCTCACGCTTTTATGTCCTCAACGAAGATGAATCACTGATCTCGCTTCCCGTAGGCGATCCGCAGGCGGATGAAGATCAACTGCTTCAATCTGAGACCGATGAATTTCACAAGAATCCGCTCTCGCCGAGTTTCGTATCAAACACTTTCTTTTTTAACTTCCGTTTTGACGACAGCCTCGCGGCTCAGGCCTTCTATTCAGGTATGTATCTCGATCTTGGCGGACTTGGACTCGTGGCTTCGGTAACTCGACCGGTAGTCTACGAAGGCCAGCGATGCGTTATCGGAGCAGACATCGCATTCGAGATGGACTGGGAACAGTTCGCCTCGACTCTTGCTCCGGACCTCGCAAGCGAAGTAGTACACGTCGACAATTCAAGTTCGGGGGCATGGAATCCATGGAGAGAATTTCGTGACGGATATCGGGGTGAGTCAACACGATTTGACGCAGAACTGGACGAGCTCGCAGAGCTTGAATCTCTAGCCGCCACGTCACCTGAACGCAAATCGATCTACCTTGCAAATACACGAAGCGGATCCAACGTTACCGCGATTCAAGTGGACCGGTCCACATGGCTGTTGTTGATGTCTCCGGGGAGCGAAGTAAGGCTGCCCTGGGTGACGATGCTACTCACCGGGCTTGTGCTGGCCGGCCTGTTTCTGCGAATCGAACAGGGGCGTCGTCGCGCGATCACAGCCAGACAAAACGCGAAGGATGAACTACAGGAAAAAGAGAATCTGCTCAATACGATGCAGGTTCCCTTGATGGTTGTCGATCCGAACACTGACGAGATTGTCTATTGCAACAATGCCGCCGGTGACATTGGAATGAAACGCGGGCAGAAATTTGGCAGGGATGTTGTTGCCGACACCTCCGTTGCCCAGGACCAGTACCGGCTGACTCATGATCCTGTCGGTGGACATCGAAGAGCCTACGGCGTTCCGATTCGTGTTCGCAATGGCAGCGCAAAGGAATCCAGCCGGCACGCCATCGTCCGCTCAGTCGCAGTCACTGCTCCGATCGATACATTGCAGGCAGACGAGCGGCATCGACTCGGCATCCTGTTTGTCGTCGATGAAGAAATTGATCTTCCGGTTCTCCTCAATGAAAAGATCACGCTGACACGGCATGATGAAATGCGGCGCCTTTCGGGACTTATGAATCACGGCATCGGTTCTATTTCGAGAGTACTCAGCCGTCGCACCAGTGCTCTTGCTGAAAAATGCTCTCATGAGTCAACAGGATCAGCAGCGGACCTATCGAACTGGCTTGCCACGTATCTATCCAATCGGATTCAGCTGATCGCGTGGACTCTCGAGCACTGGGGGCGCAGCGCTTCGGCTGACCAACAACGGCTGATTTCACAAGCCAACGTGGAACGAACGGTGGAACGGCTGGCTCAGATTTTTGAGCTCGCCGCTTCGGACCGTGAACTTCGCGAGCAACTTCACTGGAACAACGGCTGCGTATCCGGTTCTGAAGGCCGTGAAATAGTTGAAGCTCACTTCGATTGGAGTGAAGGCAGCTGTTTCTCGGTCCCTAGCGAAGGTGTATTCGGTTTTTTCCTGAGTGAAGCATTTATCAACGCAGTTCGTCACGGGCGTCCGGGTGGAATAATCGAATTCAAGTCTGAGGAAAACAGAGCAAGAAACGAGTTTCTGTTTACCGTCAGGAACTCCTGCCGTGACGGCTTCAAACCGGTTGTTGAAGAGAAACCGTATGGCGGACAGGCGATCATGCGCGAGCTTGCGCGGCTGAGCGGTTGGTCAGAGCCGCTGCGTGTTGTTGAAAATGGCGAGTACACCATTTCATGGACGGTCCCGTCAATTCGTGGCAAGAGTAGCGTGCAGGGTGATTGATTGGTCGTCGAGTCGTTTGCTCAAGCAGCTTCCTACTCAAGCGTTTTCGAGACCGAGAAAATTCCTGGCATTGAAGTAGCAGATATCAGCAACTGTCTTTCCGATCAAATCCAAGTCTGAAGGCAGCTCGCCCGCTTCCATATCGCGTCCGAAAATATCGCAAAGAATGCGGCGGAAATATTCGTGACGTGTAAATGACATAAAGCTGCGCGAGTCGGTCAGCATTCCGACAAATCGCGAGAGGAGACCGGTGTTGGAAAGAGTATTAATCTGCCATTGCATCCCCTCTTTCTGATCGAGATACCACCATCCGGAACCGAACTGCATCTTGCCCGGTGTTTTTCCACCTTGAAAATTCCCAAGCATCGTACAAATCAGATAGTTGTCGCGCGGATTGAGGTTGTACACGATCGTTTTCGGCAGCATGTCCTCCTGATCCAGACGATCCAGAAAGTGACCGAGTGAACGCCCCTGATCAGCGTCCCCCATCGAGTCACAACCGATATCACGTCCGACTTGATTGAACAGCCGCGTATTGTTGTTTCGCCAGACTCCCGTGTGAAACTGATTCGTCCAGCCTTTGGCCGCATCCATGCGAGCCAGCTCGAGCAACATAAAAGTTGAAAACTGATCGTGCTCTTCGGGGGACGCCGTTGTTCCAGCCCGGGCTGAATCGAATATGCGGGCGGCATCATCGTGAGAACAGAAAGAAGCAGGAACATATTCACATCCGTGGTCCGACAATCTCGCGCCCAGACTGTGAAAATAGTCGTGGCGATTCCGGAGCGCCGTCAACAAGTCATCGAGTGTTCTGACATCGACTCCGGAAACCTGTTCGAGTTTGGCGATCCACTCATTGAAGTCATTCGGACGATGCACAAACAACGCCCAGTCCGGACGGAACGCTGGATAGACGGAGGTCTCAAGCGTCGGGTCATCCCGCATCAACCGGTGATGTTCAAGGTCGTCCACCGGATCGTCCGTTGTGCACAAAGCGGTGACGCTGAACTTTTTCAGAATGCCGCGGGTCGTCAGATCATCCCTTGCTGCGATCTGCTCATTACAGCGCTCCCAGATTGATTCTGCGTTTTCTGCTGAAAGCAGTTCACCAATTGAGAAAAACCTTTTGAGCTCCAGATGTGTCCAGTGATAGAGCGGATTGCGCAGGAGAAACGGGACGGTGGCAGCGAACGCAACGAACTTGTCCCTGGGGTCAGCATCCCCCGTGATCAACTGTTCATCGACACCATTGGCGCGCATCGCACGCCATTTGTAGTGATCGTGATCGATCCACATCTCAAACAAGTCACCGAATCGCCTGTTTTCCCGGATGTCCGCCGGCGCACAACAGATAGAGATTCCATTATTATACAATTGGTTTCTTTTACCCGCTAGTATTAGACCTTGCATACCAATATTTGCTCTAAAGACCTGGTAGCTTTGTCAGTTGCAATGCTGCACTGCTAACAATCACCTATGAAGGTTAT
>JBCCFB010000223.1:0-10657 GCA_039029995.1 Planctomycetota bacterium | reverse complement strand
CGAAACAGGCGAACAGGAGGCACCTCCTCAGCAGGCGGTGATCTCCGGAATGCTCGGAGGCGACGGCGAAGGAGCAATGATCGGAGGAGTTGTCAGTACCGCAGACGGCGATGCATCTGAACTTGTCGAAGCAATTCTTCGAGCGCAGGCGAGGCAGCAGGAAGAAGATCTGGCTGAGAACGGGCCGGATACGGTTGCAGGTCGCGCGCGGCTGACGCTGAGCATGGTTCTTGATGCCTACGACACCAACGAGGACGGTGCACTCGATGGCGATGAACTGTCTGCAGCCTCAAATGGCGCAGAGGCTCTTGAGGAAAGCGATCGCAACGGTGACGGAGTACTCGACAGATCTGAATTGATGCGACGCTACTTGCAGCGAGCCAGAGACGAGTTCGGCGAAGAAAGTGATCAGGCTGAGCCGTCCGGGGCGGCGCAGCAGTCCGATTCGGCGCAGCAGGCCGATTCGGCGCAGCAGGCCGATCAGTCCGGGCAATCGAGGCCATCCCGCGGTTACAGAATCTCACCAGATGCAAGACCAGCACCGGAGTCATTGGATGGACAGCGCAACGCGGCCATCGATCGATATGTTGACAGGCTTATGGAACTGAGAGACACCGACGGCAGTGGCGACCTTGACGAAGATGAACTGCGTTCAACGCGAGGGATGCCGGACGATGTCGACGCCAATGGTGACGGCCGCATTGACGCAGAAGAATTAAAAGAAGCTATGTTCGGCGCGATGGTTCGACAATACGAGAGCCTGCGCGGTGAGTCAGTCGAGAACCTGCGATTGAGAGCATTTCGACTCCATGCGGAACGAATTGTCGAGGCTTACGATTCCGATGGTAGCGGTGACCTCGATGAGGAAGAGCAGCAATCGGCGCGCAGATTGCCTCTGGGCGACTTTGATCAGAACGAAGACGGACGCCTGGACGTTGAGGAACTTTATGAAGGCATACGTCGAGATGTTGAGGGTTCGCAACAGTACAATTCGTCGGAGGGACTGAGGCTTCCCGGTCGCTTCAGTACTCCGCCCGGCCAAAGTCGTGATCGCGGTGGCTCAAGGGGGCGTTCTGACAGACGATCGAGAGGCGTCCAGCCAGAAACGGCACCAGATGAATCGGCAGATGACGAACGTGTCCGTTCAATGAGTATGGCGATAGTTTTATTGCCAGCGGATGCGAATTCTCCAGAGATTGCGAACGCCCTCAAGAACACCCGGGATCTGGACCGGGCCCTTGCGAGGTTGTCTGGAACTGGAGCCGATATAGAGACTTGTTCGGCTGATCTGATCGAAGGCAAGCCGTTCAGTATGAAAAATGCTGGAGCCGTCAATGTTCCGAGTGCACGGCAGCGAACGCGTGACGGCGAGGTAATGTACAGCTACCAGTCGGTGGACCTGGGCACCAGAATCTGGATTGAACTGTCGATCGAAGATGGAGCGTCTTGCTTCTCTGTAAACATTGAAAAGTCGATGCTCGACACAGATGGCATCCAGGATGGAGATGAATTTGTTCCAGCGGATATAATCAGCGTGAACCTCCAGACTACATTTTGCGTATCCGGCGATCAAATATGCGTAGCCGAGAGTTCCAGTGGCGACCGGAAATGGCTGGTTGTGGTCACCTCAATTTGACGGAGCAATTGCAGAGAGGCAATTTGCAGCTAACAGGAACGAGGAAACGCCGCGGGCAATCAAGCTCGCGGCGTTTTTGTTCATGTCCTTGTCGCCGGACACAGAAAAGTCGCCGCAGGGAAGCCTGTACCCACGGCGACTTGCGAAACGCTTCAAGTGAAGCGTCCCGTTGCCTGTCCGGATTGTTCAAACAGCTCGTTATTCAAACAACTTGGTCGAGGCCGCGTTGTTGAGGTAAGTGCCTGTGTACATTTCCCATGGGTTTACTTCGCACAGACCGTCTCCATAACCGACGAAGTCAGTGTTAGATCCGGCAGGTACGGGGAAACCGGGATTGATGTATCCGTCCTGGTTCTTGTCATACAGCTGGCGGACAGAGCCGTCGGCAAACAGAACATTGACGTACTTGTTGTGGTAGGCAAACCAGTCGCGAGTGTCCTGCAGGACGAGCGGAACTGCTGTGCTGCCTGAGTAGTCCGCGAAATTGGCGTCGGTAACGATGTCGCCTGCCGATGGCAGGGCGAGTGGAGTCAGCCATCCTTGATCGGTTCCTGTGGGAACAATCTTGACTTTGCCATCGGAAGTGTCGTAGAAGCTTGGGCCGTCGTTGAACGATTCTGCAAGAACAACGCCCGCAGTGAGCTTGAGTTGAGTCGAAATCGTTGCGTCAAGAGTCGCTTCGTCAGAATCACCTTTGTCGCCACATCCAAGAAGTGCAATGGCAGCACTCGGAACGCCTGAATTGTCGATCAGGCCAACGGTGAGAGGGCCTGCTGTGTTGTTGAAATCTTTCAGTTTTCCAACGGTCACTCCGCCAACAATTCCGGGTGCTGAGCGGACCATGTGCCATGAAGACGCGTAGTTTGTGTTGTAGCCTTGCTCGACAAGGTTTTCGAGAACCCAGCCAACACGCTCATCAGAATAGGCAGTCAGTGTTTCGAGGTATGGAGCACTGCCCAGGCCGAGGCGATCCGGAGGGGTCACGTCGTCATCTGACGTGTTGCCACCGATCAGTCCGTTCAGTTTTTCCGAGCCCGCGCAAGGGCTGGAGGGACACAGCATTGTCGAAGGGACCGTTTTCTGGCCGACGCAGTCTGCAACCCATGAAAACAGTTCAACAGCACCATCACGCTTTGAGTCGAAAGCTCCACTGCAGTACAGGCCGTCCGGATTGTTGATCGAATGGGCAGTCATTGCCAGGCCGAACTGACGTAGATTGTTCTGGCAGGCTGCTGACCGTGCAGCTGCTCGAACCGCTGCGAATGCCGGGAACAGCATCGCAACAAGGATGCCGATAATCGCAACGACTACCAGCAACTCAATAAGAGTAAATCCTTTACGTTTCACTTGAGAAATCTCCAAAAAATTGAGATGTCGTGAGACGAAAAAAGCAGTTTGGTGAAACCGGAAAGAGTGCAGTACAGGTGGGGCGTCTCGCCAGAGATCGTCAGTTGGCTTCTAATACCCTTCAGATCAATGGATTGTCACCGGTTTCAGAACGTTGCCGATGCTATCGCTGATTTGTTAAGCGAAAGTTAGGAAGATGTTGAAGCAAGATGAATTTGAGACTAAGGCTCTTTAACACTGTTAAGGCTCTTTAGCACTGTTAAGCGTTGGCAACATTTGGGTGCGTCAGTTTGCGAGGTTGACCCGTTCCGGTTAGTTGAGAAAGCTCTTGAATACCACGCATGAGAAAAAGCAACCCTCGATTGTTGTGATCGGCGGCTTGATTGAAGGGATGTTGGCGTTGCTGGCCCTCGGCATTTCATGGTTTGGCTTTTTCGACCGGCAGCAGCCGCTTTCGGGGATGGACCGGGAAGCCTGGCTGAACGGTTTGATATGGGGATTGGCTGCACTGGTTCCCATGCTGATCTATCTTGCATGGTTTCATTTCTATCCGACGCGATTGCTGCAGCCGATGCGCGATTTTGTGGACGCGGAAATGCGCCCGTTGTTCAAAGGCTGTTCTCTCCTCGATCTGGCGATCATTTCGATACTCGCCGGGTTTTGCGAGGAGCTGTTTTTCCGCTGGTGTCTTCAGGGCGGATTGACGACAGTCCTGCCCGACGGAATCGTCTGTACGTGTATCGCCCTTTTATCGGTGTCTCTGTTTTTCGGCTTATGTCACTGGGTAAACGCGAGCTACGGCATCTCGACTTTTCTGATCGGTGTCTACCTTGGCTGGATCATGATTGCCAGCAAGTCATGGCTGGGGCCGGCGATCGCTCATACCTTGTTTGATTTCATTGCACTGGTATACATCGCAAGATGGCAAGCGGAGCCGTCAGAACCAGGCGGTGGAGTTGAACGGCAAGAGCCGGCAAGCAGCATCAAGCGTTGAAGTGACAAGGTTAGCGCATCGACGCAGTGGGCCAGCGCACTGAAATAGCGGGGCTGGCCGATTTATGCAGACACTCCTGTGCATCGAAGATGACGACTTTGCGGTTCGTAGTGATTGGAAAGTTCACCCGGACGTGTACCCGTCGCCAAGGGGAGCGAAAACGGACCCGTCGTCAGTTTCACGCCGGTATAATGAGGAGTTAACGAACGTTCTATGGAAATCCTGACGTGAATCCACATTTTGAAGTAAGCCGATCGCACAAAATTGCGTACATGCTGCTCAAGAAATGTGGTTGTACTTCCATCGTAGCCTCTTTGAAATCCATTGAAGCCTCGGACTTTGATCCGCAGGAGTACCGCAAGCTTCACGATAGCCTTGAGCTGGTTCCGGCGAATGAGCTGATTGATACAGATGACTGGTTCGTGTTTACGATTGTCCGTGATCCGATCCGGAGATTTCTGTCCTTTTACTCTGACAAAATCCTTTCGGGTTCGCTCAACGTCAACAAGATCGTGCGCGATACAGCATCCAGGGGATATTCAGCGAATATGTGCCTTGACGACGCCATTGAGGTAGCCGTCAGCGAACGGTTTGTTGCGGACCCGCATGTGGTTCCACAGTCACGCCAGATCGACTCTGCGGAAATCGAATTCGACTTCATCGGTCGGTTCGAGACGTTCAACGAATCACTGCAAATTGTTGCTCGCAAGAACGATGTGCAAATAGAGCCGCTGCATCTGAACCGCAAGTTGTTTTCGCCGGTATTGCTGAATCAGGAGCAGTTTGAAGCGCTTGCTGATTACTACCGGGAAGATCAGACCCGATTCGGATATCCGCGGGAGTACGAGCAATGGAGGAAAGCGAATCTGGATTTTGCAGGAACCGAGTTTCAGGCAGGAACCGGGTTTCAGGTTGAGCAGGGGTTTGTCTTTGAAGAGGAAGCAAGACTGCTTCGACACAAAGTTGTCCGCCGGCCAGACCACGTCGAATTACAACTGGATTGGCGGCTATTGGAAACTCAGGCACGTTGGCGATTGATCCGGCTGGTTGAAGTTGATGCGGCAGGGCAGAGGAGTCTTATCAAACGGTATCAGCCGTTGCGGGAGATCGGGGACCTCGCGGACTCCGACGGTTTCGTGCAGGAGAGAATCAAAATCAGTCTCTCAGAGATTCCACAGGATGTGGATCCGGGGGATGTTGGAATCGAAATCTCATTCTTCTCGGCTGAAAAGAAGAAGACGGTGATTCGTGATTTCAGCGAAAGTGGCAGGCTCTTACTGCCGATTCCGCCAGAACCTGTGGTCCAGCCGCGCTAGACGGTACGCACACCAGTCAAGTATTCACGAATTCGGCATTCACCAATCCGGCCGGTCGGCTCTTCACGTTGTCTTAGATCTTCACGTTGTCTTAGATCTTCGATCTTTAGGTTGTCGTAGATCGTTTCGTTGTCATCGATATCGTTACGTTGTCATAGATATCGTTACGTTGTCATAGATATCGTTACGTTGTCATAGATATCGTTACGTTGTCATCGATATCGTTACGTTGTCATGGATGTAGCCGGGTCATAGATGTAGCCGAGTCAGCGGGGAAGCGGCCCTGTTCTTCTGCCAACTTTTCAATACAACGAATGCGACTAGGGACGGAATTTCACTGAAAAGCTGCTCTGTTCCCCCGATTTGGCCGGGCTGGTTGAACGGGGAGTCTCCAAGTGGCCGCCACGAGGTTAAGATAGTGTCTGCTGGGGCAAATCCCTCCAAACCCGCGTTTTTGGCCGAGAGGCCTGGAATTCCTGCCGTTATTGCGCGTCGCCTGCCCGGGCGTTTGTTCGCAACTGTTGAAGTCGCATAGCCGAATCCTTCGGAATTCCCGTGCGAAATCAAAGAATTCTGAATTCTCTGTCACACTGCGTAACCGGATTCCGCCCTTATTTGCGGTGGAGAGCGCCTGAGAGCGTAATCCACCACCACCTCCGCCTCGAAAAACGGCTCATCCGGAACAGTTGAATTCTTATTGGCCCACATACCACGGCAAATGCCGGCGGTTTCTGTCGTGAGCCTGCAGAATGTGCTGATTTCCTTTTGGGTTCTTCCAGGGTTTGGTTAGACAACAAATTAGATCTGCGCTTGGCGCAGGGAAAACGTCAATCAGGCAAATGGACGCCTCGATGTTTTCGACCACCTACCTTTTGGAGCATTGAATATGGCTAAGCGTCATTCACGAAGATCCAGCCTCAGCAGGCGATCGCGCAGGGCTGCGGCAAAACGTGCCAATAAGTCGCGAACCCGAACCGCTGAGATGAACTACGAACAGTTTGAGGCGCGGCAATTGCTGGCCACTGTCGGCCTGCCTGCAGGACCGGTCCAGACTGTGTCGGTTCACGATGTAATGATCGAGTATCTGGCGAACGAAACAGATACGTCTTATCTGCAGCAGAACGGCAGTGACGTTCGATTGGTCGCTACAGAGCAGAACGGGCATTCCACCAGCAGCCTGTTCCAGCAGACAGTTGACGGAATTCCAGTCCACGATGCTTTCGTGACGGTCGTTAACGGTAAAGATGCCGGCTCTTACGATGTATACGACCGCGCTGAGAGCAACCTGCCATCGACTTCGGTTGCCAATCCGATGATCAACGGATCGTTCGCTGAGCAGATCGCGGCAAGCGAATTGAGCACGGCGAGAGACTACTCACTTTCCTCTGAACTGGTCTGGTTCGGTTCCGGCATCGATGCCCAGCTTGCATGGCAGGTAGATACGATCCTCGATCTGCCCGGTGCTGAAAGATCAAACGCCGACTACGAAACCATCATTGATGCGGATACCGGTGCGGTTCTTGAGCATGGCCAACCAGGCGAATACGTCTATCAACTGCTCAACAATCCTGAGAGTGAGCACGGCGTATTTCCACGAATCGTCATCAACGACACAGTTGGTCCTGCCGGTTCTCGAGCCTATGCCGCACCATTTGACGCGGTTGGCGCACTGACACTTGGATGCACTGGTACGCTGATCGCGCCCGACGCGTTCATTTCTGCCCGACACTGCGGAGTCGGCGTTGGCGACACCGTTGCTTTCGGCGACAACAGCAACAGCCCTGACTATGTTGCGACAGTTCAGTCAGTTTCACTGCCTGATGGCAACGGATCGTTACTGGACGGTGGTGATGTCGTACTGGTTCGCTTCACGCAGCCTGTCCCGTCGAATGTTGCTACGCCGATGCGATTCATCGACGCGACCAATGACCTTGTCGGTCAGGTTGCCGCGACGATCGGGTACGGATTCAATGGCGTGGGGAGCTCGGGCCACGGATTCTCAGCTGACGGTTTCCGCTGGGGTGGTGAAAATATCATCGATGTCTACGGCTCACCTGCCAGCGCATCCGGATCGAACATCATCTCGACAGACTTTGATGATGGTTCCAACGGTTCAAACACGATTCCAAGCAGCAGTTCCAGTCCGCTTGCCAATGAAGCAACAACGGCTCCCGGCGACAGTGGCGGCCCTGTTCTCGTTCAGGACCAGACGGGCGAATGGCTCATCGCCGGCGTTCTTTCCGGTGGAACCTCAAGCACAAGCGTCTACGGTGACATTTCATGGTGGACCGGAACATCAATCTATCGATCTCAGATCGAAGCATGGGGTGGCGAGTTCTCTGATGGCAACGACGCTCTCGGAAACGTCATCCTCGATGCATCTGCCTACGCAGATGGTGACACGATCAACGTCACTGTGAACGACTCCAACGGAATGAACCCGTTGAACGTAACGTTGACAACTACCTCCGGTGACAGTGAGACAATCACACTCAGTGGCGCCGGCGGAAACCAGTTCACTGGCAGTATCGCGCTGGCTGAGGCGGGCGCTTCGGCGAACGATGGAACGCTGCAAGGGGCAGGCGGCGACACGATCACCGTCGAATACATGGATCCGGACGACGGAAACGGTGGCTCGCAGACAGTCTCCGATACTGCCACTATTACAATCGCCAGCGGCGGCGGCATCATTGCCGGTGTTGACTTCGGAGCCAGCGGTTCGACTCCGGCCAACTGGCTGAACGTCGGTGGCGGAAGCAACACGACTTTCAATGACCTGGGCGGAGAAGATGGTGGAACGACCACTTTCGATCTTCAAGTTCAGGAACTTGGAGGCGGCTCGTGGGACGACTTTGCCGTTACTCCGGCAGCGAGTACGATTCCACAGCACAGTAATGCACTTGGCGGAATCGAAGGTCAGATTTACACCGGTGGGGATTCTCTTCGCCTTACCTATTCCGACCTGACTCCGGGTGCGAACTACGAAATCTACGTCATGTCTGCCGAAGGATTCTTCTCTTCGATTCAGCAGCAGGTGACGATCAGCGGAGCCGGTGCTCCCGTAAGCTTTGCCCAGAACTTCAACATCGATCAACTGTTCATCAACGATCAGCTTGGTGACAGCTCGCGAAATCTGTCCGAGTACGCTCAGATCATCACAGCTGACGCCGGCGGCCAGATCGTAATCGACGTTGATCCGATTGCCGGAACCGATGACGTTGTTCTCGCAGGGGTTGCGATTGCCGAAGTAATTTCGAATGAAACCAACACGATCGGCGAAGCCGGTACCGTTTCGTTCGATGACGACTGGGTGACCGTAAATCTGAATAACACGTTCGCAGATCCTGTCGTCGTTGTCGGTCCGATTTCGACAGCTGGTGGCGATCCTTCAAAGGTCCGTGTCCGCAACGTCACCGCCAACAGCTTCCAGGTCCGGGTTCAGGAGTACAACTACCGTGACGGAAACCATGTTGTGGAAACCGCCGGCTACGTTGTCATGGAACGTGGAACTCACGAACTTGAAGACGGGACGGTAATCGTCGCCGGCTCTGCGGACATTGATCACAACTGGGAGAATGTCAGCTTCGGTTCCGCATTCAGCTCCTCCCCTGTCGTGATGTCGCAGCAGGTGACTGACAACGGCTCCGATGCAACGGTTACACGTCAGCGAAACGTCTCTTCCAGCGGGTTCGAATACCGACTGCAAGAAGAAGAGGCCGCTGACGATACCCATCTTGTTGAGACTGTTGACTACATTGCGATTGAGCAGGGCGCAGGCACGGCCGGCGGCGCAATGTATGAAGCGGCGGCAACACCTGATGCTGTGACCCATAGGAACTTCACTCAGAACTTCGCGTCTTCGTTCGGTTCGGCACCTGTGTTCCTTGCAGCGATGCAAACGACAGACGGTCTGGATACAGCGTCGATTCGCTATCGAACACTGGGTGCAGGTTCAAGCACGTTCTATGTTGCCGAAGAGAAGTCGGCCAACAATGAGATTGCTCACACCGCAGAAGTCGTCGGCTACTTTGCTCTCGACGCTGGTGCCATTACTGGTGTGACTCAAAGTTCAAGGTCGCTTCCTGCCAGTGGTGACAACCTTGTCAACGCTGTACTGGACCGTGAATTCAGTGAACTGGCCGGTATCGGCGGCGTCAACGAGATCCGTGAAAACGGCTCAACAACTGAAAACGCGATCGGACTTGCCGGATCGTTTGACATCTCAGACCAGAGCGACATCGATCGGGTGTTTGCTGATGCTGCTGATGAAGACGCTGCAGGATTTGATCTGACAGAACTGGACATCCTTCCTGTTTAGGCGGGATGGCCGGACAGCCGCAAGGCAGTCGTGGAGAGGCCTCTGCTCAAGAGACCACGGCTGCCGGACCGGTGATGACTTGCCTGATATCCATCCTCGTTCGCGAGGTGGCTTGTTCACTGCAACCGAGAACGTATCACCCTGAACCCGGCAGTGGACAAGAAAAAAGCCCGGCGGATTCCGCCGGGCTTTGTTTTTTTCAGCTGGGATTCTTGTCAGCTTTGAGCCGACGTCGAATTCGCGTTCGGCGACTTAGCTTCCGCTTCCAACTGCTTCTGCTGCTGGAGCTGATTGAGCGAGAGTAGCTTGTACGGCTGCCTTGTAACGAGCGTGAGCCAGTGCAAGACGGGCGCTCATTTCGCAAGCGGTCTCTTCGCCGTTCACGACGTAGTGAATCGGTTCACCACTTGTCTCTGCCAGAGCAGATGCAGAACCCGGGCAGCAGGCTTCTTCACCACCAACGGTGTAGGTCATCTGAATTGCATTGACCGCGGTGTTGACCAGCTCGGTGCGATTCTGGGCTTCAACAGCGCAACCGCAGCTTTTTCCGGCGATTGTTGTGCAGCCTGATGTTTCGCAAGTTGCCGGTGTTACGAAAGCGTTAACCATTTCTTCTGTCGAAGTAACGAGAGCTGTGTAAGCTTCTTCTTTGCTTTCATAGACGTTTTCCGCAACAACGAAGTGAATCGGAGCACCCGACTCGGAAGCCATTGCAGCCGCCGACTCGCCACAACATGTTGATTCTTCGCCGATACGGTAAGTCATCTTCGGCAGAGCCGCCATCGCCTGTGAAACCGGGCACTCGGCACATTCTTCCTGTGTCGCGCTGGTGGCGACGGTTGCTGACGGACAGTTTGCACAACCTGCTGCTGCCGAAGCGGGGCACTGCTGGCAGCCTTCACCGTCTTGAACCGCGACTGAGGTCGCTTGTGAGGCAGGGCACTGCTGGCACTGCTGGCCATCTTCCTGCTGAGCTACGGCCATCCAGGAAAATCCTGTGAGAGCAACGATTGCGATTGCAGATGTTAAAAGCTTCATTATGTTCT
>JBCCFB010000222.1:0-10702 GCA_039029995.1 Planctomycetota bacterium | reverse complement strand
GCGTTGAGCAAGAAATGGCTCAATCTGCTCGGAAGTCTCCTGCAAGTTAACCGCGACGAAGATCACTTCGTCAGGATCAAACCTGCCGGTCGCCTCGATCACTTCCGGAAGCCCGCGAACACATGGACCACACCAGGTGGCCCAGAAATCGAACACGATGACTTTTCCTTCGTGCTCGCTCAGCTTGAACGTCGAACCGTCGAGCATTTTCATCTCGAAATCCTCGACTTCCTGACCGACCAGTGACGAAGCCATACCCCACTCGTCCTCGCCCGTCTCTGGATTGGTCACCAGATTCGGCTCGGGAGCCGGCTTTGGAATCCAGTTTGTATAGGGAACGTCCTGAGCCCCCAAAGCGTAACTGCCCATCCGGATCTCGCGAATGTGCTCCAGTGGCACTTCGCATTCGCCAAGGGTTCGCGACAAGCCGACAATTTTGCCGTCCTTCCATTCACGAGCGACCAATGTAAGTCTCGAGCCATTGGTCACGACGATCTGGAATTCCTGCTCATTTTCACCGGCTTCAACTTCTTCGTTTGCCTGAGGATCTTCAGGTTCATCGCCTTCCCCGTTTGCACCTGCATCTCCGGGCGGATCCGCGTCATCACCGGAATCAATTTCGTTCTCGTCTTTGAGATACTTCTCAGGATGGAGCCAGATAATACTGGTCAGCTTGTCACGTGGAATCGCAAATTCCTCCATGCGCGAAACAATACGCGCCGTGCCGTTTCTCATCCCTACCAAACGGCCGCGAAGGAGATCATCGTTCTCCGCGCACAGAACGTGCGTCGGAGGGTTTTTCAAACTCAATCGCGGAATCGTTAGAATTCGTTCCCTGGTTGCGTCAGTCACAAATACCGACTCAATCCCCGCCGAATCTCCGAACTTGAGGTTGTCAAAGGTGACTGAGGTACCGTTTTCCAGCTGATTCACATGAATGACAAAGCCGCGCCCCTCCATGTTTCTTTCACCCACAGTTTCCTCGACGATCTTCTGACCATTGCAATTGACCTCGACTTTGCCGTTCCGGCAGACAAATTCAATGCTCGCCTTGTTGTCTTCGAGTTCCTGCACGGAATTAAACATGTTCTGCTGACGTCCTGTCGCGTACAGCTGGCCGTCCCAGAGCATGAAGGTAAATGTGCAATCCATACTCGGTGAACGAGTGTTTTCCTCATACAGATGAATCGTCATCTGCGTGTGTTCACGGGAATTGAACTGCATATCAAATGAGATGTTCGAAGCCGCCATCAAAGCAGGATGAGCAATCATGCTGTTGCGCGAAACGGTTATCGCACCGTCTTCGGTCTCTACGCCGCGATTGGGTATCTCCCAGGTCTCGTCTTCAAAACTCTCCGGAAGGCCCGGTGAGCGTCCGGAAAAATCAATGGCTCTGACTTCTGAATGTCGCACCCGGTCTCGCTCGGCAAAGGATTCGAAATAGACCATCTCATCGTCAATCGCTGTGACCTGGCACGGAATTGTGTCACGATTTTCCAGATACAAAACGTCCAGCACGTTGTCAGATTGATCACCACGACGCTCTTTTGGTTTGATCACAAACCTTGCGTCACCGGATTCAATTGGCAATCCGTTCTTGGCTCCGGCGGGTCGCCAGCGAACTATGTCACCGCGTTCTCCGGTTCCCTCTTCGAGCTGGCCCTTGAACTTGCCTCCCGGGAAGATGAGCACGTGCTCTCCTTCAAATAATTCGGCAACTTCCGCATCGGTCTCGGGAAACTCTATCGACCGCATTCCCTCCAGCGTGCAGCTGACCGGTTCCGGCGAATATCCGGTCTGGATTTTCATGCTGCCCTCTTCGATCGAAACAAGCTCACCCGAGAGGTGCGAAGTATCGAAGTAGCGAACGATCATCTGCCGGCTACCCGGCGTTGCCGCTGAACCGGCAAACGTCACCGAACCGAATTGATCCATTGAAACTTCCTGAACTCCGTCTTCTGATTCGATGTTCCAGACACCGTTTGAAAACGACTGGATAACACCGTTGACGACCGTGCCGTCTGCGAGGTTGATGCTGGATGAACCCGACTGGGACCGCATCAGTTCGAATCCGGATGCCCTGCGGACGTTAACCATGTTGACCTTGAAGGTATCGCCCTTGTTCTGGAAGAAAATGCCTGACTGTGTATCACGACCGAGATTCTCAACCACGACATCGGTCAGCTGTGTTCCGATGTCATCGTAAATGACGATCCTGCGTTCGGCAGTATTCAGTATCAACTGCAGTTTTAACTCATTCTGATTGTTCGTGAGTGTTACCAGCGGTTCAAAGTCGCCATCGCTGTGAGAAAGCACAAGCTCATTGGCCCAGGTTTCGATCCGTACAACTTGATCGATTGCTTTTACCTCAGCAGGCGCATTGAGACCGAAAACAAAGTTCGGCTTTCCTTCCCAGCTGACGTCGACTTCGTAGTTGATTACCTCCGGCATATTTAACGGGCGGTAGATGTAGGCCCTGTCGCTGACCGCCAGAGAACCATCCTGAGCGATGCGCCACTTTTCCTTCTCCTGCCCGAACGACTCCCAGTTCTCCGGAGTATCAGGCCCCATATAAATCATGCCGGTGTTTTCCAGCTGGACGATTCTGGCAATCTTCTCGCGGTTCAGTTCAAACACTGTCGGCCCGCCGTCGGATCCTTTGCCGTGACGCTGGCTGACGACAACAACGTACTCGTCATCAATTGACTGAAGATCGCCGAAGACCACATCGCCCGAAATCATCTGGAACATGAACGGTTCCGAATGCTCTTCGATCGATTCGTCTTCACGCATAAAGACTATATCGCGAACCGAGCGTGAATCGAGTTCAAACGCTCCACGGAACAGCGGCGATTCCCAGTAAAAGGAATTGTTGGTACCGCTGACCAGATTGCCTTCGATTGCGTCGCCGTTTACCCAGGTCAGGCGGGCGGGGATTTCGTTGGTTACCGTTTCCTGCGAAGTGGAAACAACTGCCGTTTCGCCGGGCGCAGCCGAGACCTCAGGCAATCCGGAAGAGGCGCTGATGAAAGCAACCAGAGGAGCTGCCAGCATCGAAACAACTGTGCAAACCGAGACTAACACCGCGCAAACAAGACTTGTCTTTTTCATCGTCTTCATTCTGTACCGGGAACCGGTTGATTATTTCTTCTGGAATGTCCGGCCTTTTCAGCATCCGGAACCAGAGCGCAAATGCGCCGGCTGCTCCCGAAAACAAAAGCCGCGATGAACGGTTTCAACGTTCGTAGATCGGGAGAAATTTATAGTTCAGCGCCAGTGCCAGCAGCGACATCGACGTCGAGTAAACAGGACCGTGACTTCCACCGGAGACGCTTCCATCCTCATTCTGACGATCACGGATGAGATCAATCACAGTGCTGTTCCACTGCTCCCACGCTTCGTAGTCAGCCTGGAAAAGAGCCTGAGCCATGTAGTAACGGAAATAGTATTCCCAGCCGGACTCCTGTCTCTCAATATTATCCACCAGGTATCCGCGAACGGATTCAAATTCCTCCCAGTCTTTTCGCTTGCCGATGCAATAGACAAGGCATGCGATGGAAGAACGTGCCATCGAATCGCCCAGTCCACCGAGACCGGCGTATGCGACCGTGCCGCCTTCGGAGGTCATGGATTTAAAATATTCGAGAGCACGGTCTATAACACTGTCAGGAACCGCGATGCCGGCATTGCGGGCAGCGAGCAATCCCATCAATACCGCGCCCGAAACCGAAGTATCCGCCGTCGCATCATTGGGAGAATATCGCCAGCCACCATCGCTGTTTTTTGTTTGCGCCGTCTGCGCAAGACGAACACACAACTCCAGCGCCTCACCGATCGTGCGTTTCCGTCCACCGTCGTATCCCGCCCAGACAAGCTCGTCGTCCACTGCGCCATACGCCTCGGACAAAGCAAGCATTGCGAAACCATGGTCGTACATGCTGTCGCCGATGTATCCAGTCGATTCCGCCTGACGCAGAATCAGGTATCGACAGGCGCGACGAATATTGATCGCGTAACGTCCGAAATTCGGATCTTCCCCCGTCGACAGAAAAGCCATCAGCGCGAGACCGACAATACCGTTCTGTCCATTGGTGAACCCGCCTTCTTCATTCTGGGACTCAGCCAGATACATCGCGCCACGGTCGTAGATTTCACGGACCTCATTAGGTACCCCTGAACCTTCGCGCACGAACAACTGCCGAACAGAGCCGGGTCCGGGCACTTCTGTTTCATCCTGATTTCCAGCACCGCTGTCGCTATCCGCTGACGGGACGGCATCATTCTCCTGAGCAGCTGCACCTTCGTCCTGAGCAGCTGCATCTTCGTCCTGTGCAGACGCAGCTGAGGCAAATGCAAAAGTGAGGAACAAAACCGGCAGAGCAACGAGGAGCGTAAACAAACTGAGCCCTGAATAACCACGCTGTGAAATCAGGCGATTCAAATTCAGAGCTCTGTTGTTCATCATGTGACCTGTTGGGTTGGTCCGGCGAGCGGGCACGGCATTTCTGCCGTGCTCACCGGAATTCACTATTGTCCGCCCTGGTTTTCGAGTAGTTCGAAGTAGGCATCCAGGCCGTCACGAAGTTGAGCAGGCACGCGGCGGTTGGTATTGCCGGTTGACTGGCTTACCTCACGCTCCTGCTGTTGAGCTTCAGACTCCCTGGATTCCCCTAGCAGTGCGAGTGCGGCAACTGAAAGGTCAGCACCTTGACGTGTTCCGCCACCCGGGTTGCTGCCACCGCCGCCACCGCCGCCACCAGAGCGTTTGGCCTGAAGCAGCCACTCAATCGCTTCGGTTTCAGCTGCGATCGCCCGGCGACCGGTGTCCGGTTCAGCCAGAATTCCGTCGGCGTCCCACATCGCCCGCATTGCACCGGTCAGCTGACCGATTTCACGGCGGAACTTCTGCTCACCTTCGGGCAGGTCTTTGATCATTTCGATCACGTCTTCGACACGGATGGCAAGTTCCATCTGGGTCTCGGAAAGACCTGAAGCCTGTTCAGCGAACATTTCAGTTTCAAGTTGCGGACGTGCTTGTTCCACGCCGCGGGTTTCTTCTCGTAGATCAATTTCTTTTTCGAGGATTTTCATAACTTCCAGAACAATCGAAGGTGGCAAACTGCCACTTGGCCCGCCCGGTCACGAGCCGCCCGCTCATCCGGGGCCTACTAACTGCTCGGCCCACCGGTCGAGCGTGTCAGCAAGAATCTCAGCATGAGCGATTGATTGCCCGGTCATGTTGTCGTTCATCTCTTCAGTCACCTGGCCATACTGTTTGACGACCAGAGCTTCCTGCATTTCCTCAAGAACCGTTTTGTACTTTCCGGCCTGAGTCCGTTCTACGAAAGCGTCAAGATCTTCCATGATGTAGCCGACCTGACGGCTGTCTTCTTCCTGCCGGTTTGTGAGCAGGTCAAACTGCCTGCGGACAGGTTCTCCGACGTCAGACTCTTCATCACCGAAATCGTCCAGCGTGAAGCGGTTGATATCGTTGGCGAGTTGCAGCTGTCTGCGTGACATTGCTTTAAGCCGCTTAACAAAAGTACTGCCTTCAAGGTTGGTCAGGATCTTCTGCATTTCCTCAGCAACTTCTGCAAACTGTGCAAGGAGTTCTTCCTGAGCCTCGACAGCCTGTTCCATCTGCTCACCTGCAGGACATTCACCACCTTCCGGTTGCGGTCCGCCTGAGAGCGTCGTTGATGGAAGTGAGAAAGTCGGAGGGGATGAGTTGCCGCCACCTTCCTGTTCCTCCTGCTCCTGATCGTCGTTGTTCATCATGCTTGATTCACGATCACTGATCGAAGGAACCTGAGGCTGCTCATCTTCATTTTCCCCTTCTTCGTTTTCAGAGCCCTGACCTCCACCGGATTCCTGACCGTTGCTAAGGTCATTCTCCACTGAAGGTCCTGCAGGTTGAGACTCACCGTCACCTTGTGACTGCGACTGACTCTCCTGGCTCTCTTCCGACTCGGAGGGCTGTGATTGCGACTGCCCGCTGTTTTCAGATTCAGAAGGCTCACCGGTTGATTGCTCGCCGGATGGCTGTCCCGACTGTTCACCGGAAGGAGGCGTGCCTTGTGCTGTTGGAGCACTCGCCGCCTGCTGCAGCATGTCCTCTACCGAAGGCATCCTGTTGGCTGCGATATCCGCAAGCTGCCCCATCATTTCAGCCGCCGTTTCCAGAGTCCCGACGTTGAACTGATCATTTCGTGCAGCTTCTTTGAGAATGTCTTCGCCGACTTCGACGAGATTGTTCAGGCGTCTCGCCTGAGCACGCTCAGCAGCAGCCTGAGCTTCGATCTGGTTGCGGATATTCTCGCTGTCCAGACTTTCTGCAGGCAGGTCACGCAGCATGCGGTTTTGAGCGTAAAGCCCCTGCTCATTGTCATAAGTTTCAAGCGCGTGCTTGTACCAGGTATCAAGCTGTCTTGTCAGCCAGATCGCGTGCTCTTCTTCCGAAAGAACAAACAGAGTGTACGTCGGTGAATAGACCGGTTCACGATCCGGGAAGTAATCGACTGCAAACAGTCGCAACCGGACAACCTGAGGAGTGATCCCTTCACGTTGTGGAGAGAACGTTGCAACGCCATCGAGTTCCGTCGCTTCAGGGCTACCGGCAAAAACAAGCTTTTCACCGACAGAAGGCTCGGGGTTGTCATCCGAACGGACGCCCCGCCATTCCATCCCGACGGACTGAACGCCGAAATCATCTTCTCCGGTAAACTCGAATGTCAGCGTGTCTTTCTCCATCAGGACCCGCTTGTCTGACATGTTGCGACAGAACAAAGCCGGCTGCTGATCATCAACCGCGCGGATTTTCAATTCCAGCGGGTTACGTGCAGTCAAACCGAGCTCATCGGTCCAGCGAAGCTCAACGCCTTCGGACTCGACAACGTCCAACATCGGTGTTGAAACGCTTGGACCGTTGACCGGAACCGTTGTTCCGTTAAGAGAAGCTCTTTCCAGGTCACGCGTGGCGGTCGCCTGGAAAGAAACCTGGGCTCCGCGAACCAGCGAGATTGCTCCTCCACGGACGTCGCGGGTTTGTGCCTCCGTCCGCTGTAGATAATCCGGTAGACGGACATCCGCAAGAAGCTCTGAGAGTTCAGGGCGGGATTCCGGACGTATCCGGATATCGTGTCTCGCGTCACCGACTGAAAGGAACAGGTCTGTATTCTCTTTCAGCGGCGGAAGCTCAAACGAATAACTGCCGTTGTCGTTAGCAGCCTCAAGTCTCTGAAGACCTCGCAAACGGGCAGTGCCGCTTGCCGGTGACCAGCGTGTCGAATCTGAAAGCGATGCTTCCAGCCCCGCCCGTTCACCGACGGGTACGACCAGTTCCGAAGGCAGCTCGTTGAGCTGAGCAAATGTGTACCTAGGAGTATCCGTCCATGGCATCGCCCATCGCCATAGAGCATTGCCACCGGCCGCTGGGACGATAACCATGGCCGCCACAACGATTGCTCCGGCAACCCCGGCGATCAAACCCCAGCGTTTGTGTTTCGGATCGGGAACCGCGCCGGTAAAGTCGCGATCCTTGGTCTGCTCATCAACCTGTTCCAGAGCCGCCTGACAGAGCGCTTCTGAACGACCGGTATTGTCGTGAGTGTCGTTAACCAGTTCGATAATCCCTAGCAGATGGTCGCTAAGGCGCGGGAATCGATACCGGAGCAGACGCGCGACCTGCGTCAGCTGACGACTGCCGAGGATCCATTTGTGTACCATCATCGGCAGCCAGACCGCAGCTCCCAATGAACCGGTAATCAGAATTGCCGCTCTAGCCCAGGCCGGAGTATCGATCACTCGATCGAGTCCGAAGACGACCAGGTAGGAAACCAGCAGGCCGAATGCGGCAGCCAGCAATCCTTCGGCAAGCTTGATAATCCAGACACGCCGCTGGAAATCCTCCAGCTTGGTCCGCATCCGGTCCGGCAGTTTCACCCGTGACTTGTGATTGTTACTCATTGTTTTTTCCCGTGTTTAATCCCGTCAATCTGACGTCGGCAGTAGGAAAACGTTTCTGACAAATCGCGAGCCTGAATTCAGGCTCATTCAAATAACCCCGGCCATCTTCCTTCCGATCCAGAAAACCCCGAGCAAACTCACAAATATTGTGGCCCAAATCCAATGACGCCACAAACGCAGACGGCGTACCTCAGGTTCCGGTTCCGGAATTTCAGACAATGCCTGTATCAGAGCAGGCAATTCGTCTGATTCCACCATTTTCCCCGTAGAAGCTTTCGCAATCTGATCCATTACATCGTATCGTGCCGGTTGTCCGAGACGTTCACGTTCAGAACCCTGCACATCTATCTTGGTTTCCAGCGTAGCGCCGTTTTCACGACAGGTCATAACCAGTTCGTACCGCCCGCTTTCGGTCGGCGTGAAGCTGCCACTGAACAGCCCCCATTGTTCCTCATCGTTGCGAGTCGACAAACGGATTCGCTCTGTGTTCCCGGACGGTGAGATAACTTGCACAAATACGTTGCCGTCCTGCAAAGGCTCGCCGGTCCCGCTCATCACGTTCGCGTTCAAAGTCAGCAGATTTCCGGAAGTCGGGCGGTCAGGTGTGTAGAAAATCCGCATCGAATTACCGCTGGCCATGTTTCTCTGATAAGCCATCCAGCGAGCGACCTGTCCCCAGAATCGATAGTGATATTTATCTTCGACACCTTCGCGCCAGCGCCACGCACCGTCTGTTCCCATGAAAAGAATCTTGCCGGCGCCGAAGGTCTTTGTCACCAGCAGAGGAATCCTGCCGTTGATGTTGGAATCCGACGAGTGCACCGCGAGAACTTCACTGCCCGCCTTGGCTCTAAGCACCGGTGCGTACCACTGGAATCCCGGAAGCCCGCGCCAAACCTGTTCACTGGCTTCCGGTGAATCAGCAAGCTTCGTCA
Source organism: Planctomycetota bacterium (assembly GCA_039029995.1). Taxonomy (GTDB): domain Bacteria; phylum Planctomycetota; class Planctomycetia; order Pirellulales; family Pirellulaceae; genus Mariniblastus. The sequence goes on along the minus strand of JBCCFB010000222.1, from coordinate 1,802 downwards.
ACAGGCTGTCACGTCCGCGCTGAGTCAACTGGAACTGGGCCGGGGTTCGAGAGCCCCAACCACGCGGCTGCGCTTCGTCAAGATGAACCGGAAGAAGCTCCGCGAGCGGCGTGGACAATAATGTGAATTGACGACCACGGAATCCGGGCATGAAAATCAGGCCGCTTGCCTGTGAACTGACAAGTGATTTGATCCGGCGGCAGTCGTCCACCGTTAATTGATCATCACCGATTCCGACGTCACCCAGAAAAACAACATCGAACTTTGCAAGCTCTTCGTCTGATTGTGGAAACTCCTCGATGTAATCGGCACCGCCCCCGACTTTGTTCAAGTCCGGGTGATACAGCAGACAAGAAACCTCAACGCCGGGGTCTCTCGACAATGCGTTCCGCAGATAGCGATATTCCCAGCGAGGATAGGATTCGACGACTAGAACTTTCAGCGACTCCTTCTTGATCGTAATGGGAACTTCCATCGAGTTATTTGACTTCATCAACTCATCATCAGCCGTCGGCACGGACAGAGTTAACGTGTACTCGCCTTCCTTCTTCGGCTTCCAAGTAATCGCACTTTCCAGCCGGCTCTTCGGGTCAATGTGAATTGTCTCCGTGATTTCATCACCGTCGTTTGATCTCAGCGTGACGATCGTATCGACCGCACGGGCCATCGAATTAGTGATCACGTAAGGTATCCGGGTCGTCTTGTTAACGATTCCGAAAGTCGGGGCGTCAACGCTGGTCACCTCAACATCAGGCAGCCGGTTGCGCGAACCGACGGGCATGGTGAAAACCGGAATGTTGTCATACCGACATTGTCTTGCCGCATTCTCGGGAGCGTCTCCGATGTTCCAGTCTCCATCGGAAACCATTACGAGGCCGCGAAGATTCTGGTAGTTCGCAACAGCACTGTTGATCGCCGAGTTGATGTCGGTTGCCCTGTTGGCCTCATCGAGTGTGGAAGAAAACGGCTCCATCTCGATTCTTACACCTTCGATCGAGCCCCAGAGGTCATTGTTGCGGACGCTTTCGACAAATGCGCGTCGAGAAATTGCCTCGCCGGTCAGTTCATCGCCTTCGACTACGTCCTCGGTATTCATGCTGTCGGAGTCATCCCACAACACTGCGATAACAGGTTCTTCTTGGGGGATAAACCTTTCCAGCCACTCCGGCTGGTTGATCATAAACGCAATCAGACAGGCGAGCAGAATCCGGAACAGTTCCAGAACAACCATGCCGGTGGAGAACTTCGCGCGGACAACGGTAATCCATGAAACGACTATTACAGCCAACACCAGAACGACCCCGAAAATGATCGTCGGAGTTGTACCGAGCATTGAGAACCAGGCTTCGTCAATCATGCTACACCTGCCTCTTCTTCCGCCTTAGGCGGCAGACATAAAAGTGCTTCTGCAACAAGCGCGATTCCCATCAAAACGAGGAACGCACGCCAGACTTCACTGACTAGAGACCATTCATTATCCAGCTGGTCATCAATACCATGACAGGTGACGCAAACCAGCTTGAAGATTGGAGAGGAGGAAGTTAAGTGCCAGAAGATGGCCGACATCGCCATGGCAGACCTTGCTGAAGCCATGCCTGCTCTGGAGGAAGCAAGAAAAGCTCTGGAAGCTCTGAACAAGAAGGTTAGTAGATTACTAGAAGCGTCACTCTGCCGGTGCTGGCTGTCACTCTGTCAATGGTGGCGTCACTCCCTCGATGGTGGCGTCTATCAGAGAGAACTGATATTTTGAGCCTCAGTTTAGTAAAATACTGCAGAAGTTTATTATTCCGGGTTGAGAATGG
>JBCCFB010000221.1:0-10721 GCA_039029995.1 Planctomycetota bacterium | reverse complement strand
GGACACTCCGATAAAGGGAGCCTACGTAACGACTGTCGAGATTCAGCAGCTCGAAACCGAAGCCGATACGGAATTTGAAGTATCCGGTGGCAAGGCGATGTTCATTTCAAGAACGGTTCCGTCAGCCTGGGTGGACGCTCTGGGTAAAGACGAGCTAAGGTCCGGAGAAACGAAAGAGCTTCGCCAGCCCGTTGCCGGGTACGCCTTTTTTTTTCAACTCGTAAGTACGGACACCGTCGCGGGTGATGATTCAGAGAACGTTCCCGTATTTATCGGGGACCGTCTTGAGTGGTATCCCGATTCCGAAAGCGAAGTTCCAGGAGTCCCGGGGGCTCAGGTTCTGCTTGCGGGAGAGGGCGTGGATATCGGACGTTTCGATGAGGTTCGAAGGTTGAACTTGAAGCCGTTCCGGGCTGAGGATAAAGAGAGTTTTTACCGGATGGTGGATGCCGTCGGACGAATGGAATATGCAGACATCGACCAGCAGCCGAAAAGCGATTTCCTGCAACTGGTACGAAATCCACGGGAGCATTTCGGGAAGTTGATCAGCATCACCGGGCAAGTGCGCCGGTGTATTGAGGTCAGGGTCACCGACGATGATGTTCTCCAGAGGATCGGAGTTCAGCGGTATTACGAACTGGACATGTTTGTTCCCATCGAAGCGAAAATCTCGATTGATACTGAGACCGGAGAGCCGCTGATCTATGAAAACAGGTTCCCTGTAACCGTTGTGGTGGCGGAACTTCCCGAAGGTGAGACGCCGGAGTCTTTCAGTCGCAAGCCTGTGTCGTTGACCGGATTTTTTTATCGCTTCTGGAGCTACAAAAACGAATTCACTGCCGAGGCAGGAACGGAGCAGGGGCAGATTTGTCCTTTGATTGCCGGGCTTACGCCCGAGTTGCTGCCACAGGAGACAAGCCTGTTTGACAACATTCTGAGATACGGGATCCTTGTGGTTCTCGCAGGCGGATTGTGGATGGGCTGGTATTTCAGAAATGCAGACCGGTTGAAGAATATCAAATCCGCATCACCCGGCTCCCGGGAGGAACTTCCGGAGAAGCTGGATCTGACCGGGATCGAATAGCTGCTTCTCCTTCTCAAATTGCGGACCGGCGCCCGTGTAGATTTCGGCTCAAAGAACCACTTGCACGTGTTCCGGCTCACCGGGATATTCACGGTATTCAACTATCCAGACAGCGCAACCGGTCTGCAATTTGCAATCGCCTCAGAGGACGACTGAAGGCAGAACGGTCGCCGCGAACATAAAGGAAAATTCCCATGAAAGCCCCGGTAAGAGTCAGTGTTACGGGAGCAGCAGGCAATATCAGTTACGGTCTGCTGTTTCGAATCGCAGCCGGCAATATGCTTGGTCCCGACCAGCCGGTTATTCTTCAACTGCTGGAGATCACGCCAGCGCTTGACGCACTGAACGGCGTCGTAATGGAGCTCAATGACTGTGCGTTTCCATTGCTGCACGGTATCGTCGCAACGGATGATGCCAATGTAGGGTTCAAGGATGCCGACTATGCAATTCTTGTCGGTGCAATGCCTCGTAAACAGGGCATGCTTCGCAAAGACCTGCTGGAAGCCAACTCGAAAATTTTCTCGGCTCAAGGCCGCGCCTTGAATGACAACGCAAGCAAAGACGTCAAAGTCCTCGTTGTTGGAAATCCGGCAAACACCAATGCACTCATTACCGCGGCTAACGCACCTGATTTGAACCCCCGGAACATCACCGCGATGACGCGACTTGATCACAATCGCGCGATCAGTCAACTCGCTGACAAGACCGGCGCGATGTCAAGTGACATTGCCCGCCTCACGATCTGGGGCAACCACTCAGCAACACAGTACCCTGACATCAGCAAGACTCTTGTCAGCGGCAACAGCGCATCCGATGGCGTTGATCGTGACTGGTATGTGGACGAGTTTATTCCAACCGTTCAGCAACGTGGTGCCGAAATCATCAAAGCCCGCGGTGCCTCAAGCGCAGCATCTGCTGCCAATGCCGCTATTGATCATATTCATGACTGGATGCACGGAACTCCCGAAGGCGACTGGACCAGCATGGCGGTTCCCAGCGATGGAAGCTACGGCATCGAAGAAGGCCTGATCTACTCGTTCCCCGTAACGTGCTCAGGTGGCGACTACCAGATCGTCCAGGACCTTGAGATTGATGAATTCAGCCGCGAAAGAATGGACGCCACAGCAAAAGAGCTTCAAGAAGAGCGTGAAGCCGTCTCTGAGCTCCTGTAGCAGCGAAAATTTGTAGTCGCGATATGCGAAGAATGCCGGTGGCTCCAACCACCGGCCATTCTTGGTTGATGAGTTCTCGCGACAGCTGATTCATTTAAACACCTGTCTCGCGAAGCGACAGCCGGTCAATGGACCGCCAATCCTACGGCGACGTTCTCCGATCATCGCGCGTTTCGGAACATAACGCGATTCGGAACAAAGCGCGTTTTCCGATCACATCGAAGCTGATCAGATCGAAGAAGAGTTTAAGCTGTTGGGCGATATGCACCCGGAAGCCGCCAGGCCGGTCGTAACTCAAACCGGAAAAGCAGCCAGAAAAAAGCGATGATTCCACCGGCAATCTCGACGCGAGACGTGTGGACAGGATACCTACGGTGCTGTGCAAGACCATCTGTATTTTATGCTAGCGGAACTCTCTAAATGCCGAACACGAACAGCATTTGTTGATGTTGCCGAAGGCGAAGCATTAGACGCGGCGGCTCATGAAAGCGGTGCCGTTGACGCATGGGCAAATCTGATTTAGAAACTTGTCCTTGTCCCGAATTTTCGCCGAGGATGTTGTGAATCGAATCAAGATCAGCCCGCTTGCTTCTACTCCAATCCAGTCATCCAGTAAGGACGTCGTTGAACAGCAGCACAACACTGCGACTTCGCTGCTCGATCCGTTTCAGAATCCGGGGCTCACTGCAAACCCTCAAATGTCGGTCTATGTGCCGATGCACTACGAAAAGGGTTACTCGTATCCATTGATCGTCTGGTTGCATTCAGATGGCGATGACTGCGGCCAGCTGCAGCGAGTGATGCCGCAATTCAGTCTAAGGAACTATGTCGGTGTGGCCCCCGAATCAAACGAGGGCAACACAGCCAAGGGTTACTACTGGTTCCAGGAACTGGATTGTGTCGAGACCACGTATGAATCAGTCTCGGCAGCCATCGATCATGCCCTGTTCAAATTCAATATCGATTCGCAGCGCATCTATCTTGCCGGCCATGGTAGCGGTGGCACGATGGCATTCCGGATGGCATTTGAACGTCCGGACCTTTTTGCCGGTGTGATTTCGGTCAATGGTAGCCTGCCCGAAGGCAATTGCCCGCTTTCATTGCTTGAACAGTGTCGGGACGTTCCTGTTTTCTGGGCTCACTGTCGCCATTCAGCGGAGTTCGATCAGGACGACCTGTGTGCACAACTCAAGCTGCTGCACGTCGGCGGATTCAGCGTAACGGTCCGGCAGTACCCATGTGGCGACAGCCTGCTGCCGCATATTCTCGAAGACGCTGACCGTTGGATCATGGAAATGATCGACTCCTCAATTCTGTAGCTTCTGCCATCTCAACTGGTCTCAGAGAGCCCCGATATTTGCAGGGCCGGGACCGGTTTCGGCATGCCGGTGGGAGGTTCGCACCACCCGCTTTGAAACGCAATTGACACGCTGCACCCGGCTCAGCTAAAAGTCCTGCCCGTCCACCAACTTCCGGGCATCCGCCAATGCAGCCGAACTACAACCATCCGTTTCTGAATCCGCATCGTCCTCCAACGAAGTCGATGCTGGCAAAATCGATTCGTGTGGACCTGTTGGTTGAAAAAGTCATCGATCGAAATGAGCCGATGCTTACGAACCTTGGCATTCGAGTCGCTACAGACCTCACCGATGTTGAGATGATTGCGCATAGCGGCCTGCTTGAACGCGGCATCGAAGCACTTGTCCACAATGCGGCCAACGCATTGGCCACCGGAGGTGAGTTATCGGTGACTCTAATGAACAGCGATCACCAGTGGGAACTGGAGGTGGCTGAAACGATGGGCAGTTCAACACACTCGAAGGAAGCCGGAGTGCGACCCGATTCGGGGGATGATTCGGTACCGGTAATTCTCCCTTTTCCAGCCAACGACAATTTGAAAACAGCGCTTGATATCGCCGCGCATCATCGCGGGCAATTGCAGTCGTGGCAGTGTCAAGGCGGAGGAAACGCGTTCGTTCTCGTTGTACCCAACAGGAAACTGAACGAAGAAGAATAAGCGGGACACGGCTTTCGAAGAAATACATCGCCAGAGGAAAACAGGGTCGCTTTTCCGATCCAGGATGGTCCGGAGCGTTTGCAAATGGATTTGTTGACCAATTTAGTAGATCGATTTAACGGCTGGGTGTCCGGCGTATCACGGTCATCACGAATCGCCATCGTGCTCGTGTTGATGCTGGTAATCGTCGTCGTGCTCAACAACAACGGCTTGAATCGCCAGCCCGAGATGCAGGAGCTCCTTCCAGGCCATTCACTGCGCAGATCAGAAATTCAACATATCTGCATGGCTCTGGATTCAAGCGGACTAGGCGCATACAAGGTTGAGGACAATGTCATTCATGTCCCTGCCAGCCAGCGAAGTACCTACCTCAAGTCGATCACGGACAGTGAGTGCCTGCCATCCGGGCTGCAGCCCGATCGGCCTGCCAACACAACGATGAATCCGTTTATCACGCGTGCGCAACAGCAACACCTCCAGCTGGAAGAAAAGAAACGGGTTATACGCGAACTGATTCTTCAACTTCCTTTTGTTGAAGATGCCTATTTCGAAATGGATACGCAGGAATCAGCATCTGCGTTTGAGCCAGCGATGAAATCGGCACTGGTTTCCGTTGAGCCGGTCGATCAGGCGTGTCTAAGCGGACAACAGATCCAGACCTTGCGCAATCACATCAGTGGTGCGCTGGCCGGATTCAGCAGCGAAGATATTGTCATCACCGATCTCAACGCAGGGCAGACCTATGTACCGGGCCAGCCAATCACAGGGGACGCCATTGCGGCTGAAGAGCATTCCCCGACGATCGCAGTGTCAGCGCGAAGCATTGAACTGGAAAACCGGATTCGACAGTCTCTAAGCGCTTTTGAAGATCTGGAAATCATCGTTGAAGTCGGCGAAAGCCAGACGCGACCCTCCACGGTACCTGCGTTGACGGCTTCATCGGGTGTGGATTCGAGCCGGAATTCAGGCCGCACTCCTTCGACGCAGGGTTCGATGCCGAGAATGCAGATTGGGACCAACGGTGCAGCATCTATCGCGCCGGAAGCTGAGGTGATGCCACGACGCCTCGATGGCGAGGTCGATCAAATGGTCTTGGTTTCTGTGGCAGTTCCGCAGAGTACCGTCGAATCCCATTTCAACATGGGGCCTGTCAAAACACTGTTCGGATTTCCTCTGGAAGAGGAAAGTCCGCAAATTCTGGAAACGAATTTCGAAGCGCTGAAGCAGGAGATCATCGCAAACGTCCGGACATTGCTGCCGCCAACTTCCTTTCAACAGGAAGATCGCTATCCGATCCAGGTAAGCCTGAAACGAAATAAGATCAGGCGGGCTGCCGCATCGCAAACGGTAATGGTGCAAGAGGCGCTCAGCGATCACTGGCCGACCATTGCAATCTTGTTGATTGGTGGCCTGATGCTGACGTTTGTCGTAAGAACTGGAACCAATCGCAGGCCGCATCGTCCCGATCAACTCGCCATCGAGCCTCCTGCAGCGGAAAACGACGAAGACAACGCAGCCGCTCGACAGTTGAAAGACGAGGCACGACTTCAGCTGACACAGCTCATTCAGGACAACCCGGACAAAGCAGCCGAGGTTATCAAATCATGGATCAGAGACGCCGCCTGATCCCTTCATTGCCGCCAATACGGCTTCATCGCGCCGAGCCGTGATAGAACTACCGCTTCATACTGCTCTCACCTGAGACAGTTGCGGCCAAAAGAACTGCTAGCTGTTGCTTTGGTCTTGAACGTAGATGCAGATTCCGCGAAAAGTCGCCGCTCAGAATCTGCGCGCCTCAATGCGCGCTGCTCCATCATCTGTATCGTCAGGGAAGGCGTAAAAGATGAGACAATTGTCAGAGTTTTTCCAATCCACAGGACTTACCAGCGTGCGGACCGTCATCGCGGTCACCATGTCAGCTGGAATTTTCTTCACTTCGTCTCCTGAAGCATGCGGCCAGGCTTTCCGGGGTGAATTTCGTGGAGCAGGAGTCCAGCAGGCGTCACAGCCGCAAACCACACTGACTCAGCCGAGTTTTGAGGCTCAGCAGTTTCAGGCTCCCGCACAAGCGCCTTCAAACGCCTTGCAGCCGATTCTTGATGAAACGGACACGGACAGCTTCAGACGGCGGGGAAACTGGCAGCCGCCACAACTGCAAACAGAGGCACAGCCGGAGGCAAGCTTCGACAATCCCTCCGGGACCGAATTCGGCAACTGGCCTTCCAACAGTCAAGGAGCTAACGGTGAACGGATACACGTTGACCATTCCGTGCTGCCATCAAACCTTGAAGTCGAATTGCCTGGAAATGAACCGCCTCCAAGACTTGCTTCCGGCAGCCCGACAGCGCCACCGCGACTGGAAGACCGAATTCCGGCTCGGGATCTCTTAACGGCGCCACCAACTTCCGTTCCCGCATTTAACGGAACTCTGACAGATGGCTTTTCCGCGACACCATCACTCGAAGCAGAACTGAGTCCCATAGAGTCCGCGGACCGCACGGATTCGACAACGATGTCACAGTTCAGTGCGTGGTTTGAGACTGCAAAGCAGAAGGCAACGGACTGGTTCCAATCAACGGCTGGCGCCAGCTCATCCAGTGGTCCGGGCGGACTTGATCTCCAGAAAATCCTGGGCTCGCTGGCAGTAGTCCTCGGCGGCTACTTTGCTCTCGTATGGATTTCGAGACTGGTCAACCCGCGAAGCTCGCGATCCCTGCCGGCTGAGGTCGTCAACATTGTCGGCCAGCTTCCCTACGGACAAGGCAAACAGCTTCAACTGGTACGCCTCGGAAGTAAGCTGGTCCTCCTGCTGAACGGGCCGACCGGCACGAGCCCGCTAGGTGAAATCACAGATACCGATGAAGTTGAATATCTTTCTTCATTGTGCAAAGGCAGCCGCGGAGCACTGGCCAAACTGTTTCGAAGAAGTGGAAACGAATCTACGCAGCGCCAGGTAACAGAGCGTCGGCGCGTTCGGGAATCTCGAACGAACACTCGCCAGTCCTCTTCCACTCCGGTGACAATTCCGGCAACTCGTCCGGCCGAAATCGACCAACTGGTTGAAAGACTGGCCGATGCCATTCGAAGTCGCGGAAATGAATTCGAAGCGTAAATCAAAAAGTCATGATCCGATCATCCTCACAATTCGTCATGCCATTGGTCAGATGTAGAACTCTGCTTCTACTGATCGCATTCTCAGGCGGAATGATACTGCCGGTTGCTGCCAATGCGCAATCGACCAATACAGGCGCTTTCCAGAATGCCGGATCGAGGCTGACAATTCAGTTGCCCTCTCCGGAGCGAGACGCAACAACTGCGGCTTCTACGAACCAGCCTGTGTCTATCGGTGAGATGCCGGCACGACAGTGGCCTCCATTGGTAGACGGCGACGGTGAGGGGGTTGAGCAGGCAGGATACGAATTCGAAACACGGGAACCGGTAACCGACGGAGAACTGGTCGAGTTCTTTGCGGATCAGGCGGACAAACTTACTTCTCGCGAAGGCACAGGAACGACGATCAAGGTTGCGTTATTGCTGACCGCTTTGTCGCTGGCTCCGGCTCTTATCCTGATGACGACCAGCTATGTCCGTGTAGTCGTAGTGCTCAGCCTATTGCGGCAGGCGTTCGGTGGTCAGCAGCTTCCACCGACTCAGGTGCTGACGGCGCTTTCGTTGTTCATCACTTTGCTCGTCATGGCTCCGGTATGGAGTGATATCAAGAAAGAGGCGATTGATCCATACACGAGCAGTTCTCAGGATGTTGACTGGCAGACCGCATGGGACCGCGGTATCGTCCCCGTACGCAACTTCATGGTCCGCCAGATTCAGGCTGCAAACAACGAAAATACAGTCGCGATGCTTTACAAGTACGCACCCGATGCAACAGGCCAGCCGCCGGAGGGCATCGAAGATGTTCCGCTGAACGTGCTGCTGCCGGCCTTCATGATCAGCGAACTCAAAGTTGCGTTTCTACTCGGGTTTCAGATCTATCTGCCGTTTCTGATTGTCGATCTGGTGGTTTCTTCAGTCACAGTTTCGATGGGCATGTTGATGTTGCCTCCGACGATGGTCAGTTTTCCTCTGAAGCTGATCTTGTTTGTGATGGTGGACGGCTGGTCGCTGGTCGTCGGTATGTTGCTGCAGAGTTTCGCGCCGTACATGTAGCACTGGCGGCGATAGTGCGCCCCGGATTCAGGACTGGATGGGACAGGAAAAAGATGAACTCACAGGATGCGATTGATCTGGGGCGCGAAGCGATCATCGAGTGTCTCATGATCGGCAGCCCGATTCTGCTTGCGGGACTTGTCATCGGCCTTATCGTCGGCATGCTTCAGGCGATGACCCAGGTACATGACCAGACAGTCGCTTTTTTTCCAAAGCTGCTGGGGCTATGCCTTCTGATCGCGCTCGCGTTGCCATGGCTCAGTGGCAGAATGAAAGATTACACCGAACAGCTTCTTGAAAAGCCTGTCACCTCGCTGGAGGCGACGCTCCCGGCAATTGATGAACCGGAAAGCGCGCCGGTTGAGTTCGAGCCTGTTATGCCCGGTACAGATGAAGTCGCCAATTCGTATGTGCCGGGATCTTCAATGCCGGTCGTTGAACAGCATGCGGGCACACATTCGTCAATGCCGGTGATGGTGCCATCGACAACATCGATGCCGGTCGCAGGGCAGGGGCGGGTATCCGGCATTCGGACCGCGGGATCAGCGACACCGGCAGATGGTGAAATTACCAGATGACGCTGAAACTCTTTATCCTTGTCTTCGCACGCGTTCTGGCAATGATGCTGACGGCTCCGATTTTCGGTAGCCGGACCGTCGGGATGATTCCAAGAGCAGCCATTGCCTTCACTGTGTCACTTCTGGCATTTCCGATTGCGGGTTCTGCGGCTCAGGGAGAGATGCCGAGCGAAGGCTCAGTCGATCTTGCAACTGCGATTCCCGGGGAGATTCTCGTTGGAGCTCTTCTGGGACTTGGGGTAACCATCATTTTTTCGGCTGCCGAAATGGCTGGCAGCGTAATCGGGCAGATGGCGGGAATTTCAATCAGCGGCGTGACAAGCCCCGTTTCCGGCGATACAGCCAATCCCGTGAGCGGGATGTTCGGCTTCATGTCCCTTGCTGTGTTCGCTTTGATTGGAGGGCCCGAACTTCTGGTTACGTCAGTTCTCGATACCTTTGTCGCGCGACCGCCCGGCACTGCAATGGAATCAGCGGCGTTCCTCCCGATGCTTACAACTTTCCTTCAGCACAGCTTTTCGTTAACCCTGCGGGGCGTCGCGCCGGCCGTCGTGGCCATGCTGATTTCGACGGTGGTCATCGGAATGGTTGGCCGGTCATATCCGCAGATCAACATGCTGACGGTAGGGCTCAATTCCAATATGGTTGTTATGTTCCTTGCAGTGTTCCTCACACTCGGCGGGTGTATGTGGTTGTTTGTCGACGATTTCCCGCAGGCGATCGAAATGGTTGAGGCAGTCATCGCATCCGAACAGGGAGGGTCGCAATGAGTGGCGATGCCGACCGCGTTCACGAAGCAACACCAGCCAGGTTGGAGCAAGCCCGGCGCGACGGCCAGGTTCCGCGCAGTCCCGAACTTGCCGGCGCAGTTCACATGCTGGGCACGATTCTGGTCGCGTTTCTTTTTGTCGGTGGAATCGCAACAGCCATCAAAACATGGACTCACAACTTCTGGTCTGATGCCTATCTGCAAAACCGGAGCGCCGGCTCGGTGACTAGCGCGGAGTCAGTGACGGACGATCTGCAGGCGACGGTCATGATGTTCGTCGGACTGATGGCACCGATCCTGTTGTTGATGATGGCAGCAAGCCTCCTCGGTCACTGGGGGCAGACCGGAACAATCCTGCGTCCGAAAAATCTGTCGCCATCAGAGAATATTTCAGGGCCGGCTAAATGGTGGAACCGGCTGTTTTCAGCCAGGTCGATTACGCTTCCGCTTCTGGGCGTTCCCAGAATGCTGATTGCATTTGCTGTCGCAACCGCCGGTTGCTGGATGCAAAGCGAGGAGATTCTATTGCTCAGTTCTCAGCCCGTGGAACTTATGTCGCAGAACCTCGGGGGCATTGTCGTGACCATTGCTCTGCAGGTCGCCGCTGCGATGCTTGTACTGTCGCTCATCGACTACGGCATCGAGCGCTGGAGCTTTGCGCGACGGATGCGAATGACAGATCAACAGCTGCGAGATGAATTGCGAATGCAGAACGGCGATCCGGCAACCAGCAACCGCCGCCGTGAGGCTCATCGTGAAATATCACGCAGCAGAGTCGTTTGAAGCGCAGCAGAGTCGATTGAAGCGCAGCAGAGTCGATTGAAGCGCATGCGGATTGTTAGAAGTTACGCGTATCCGAATTCTTCAAAATAGCGCGACCATCGCTCGCGAATCTGCCCCGCAAGACCGGTCTCGATAGAGTGCACGTTCTTTCGAT
>JBCCFB010000220.1:0-10728 GCA_039029995.1 Planctomycetota bacterium | reverse complement strand
TGACGAAGCAGCCCCAGAGATATTGGTCCGACCACCTTGCCGCCGCGCTGCTACTACTCCGGCATACTGCATCGCGAGCCACGGGGTTGGCACCTATAACCATGTTGACGGCGCGGTGTCCTGCCGTCCCGCCAACACTGTTGCCGTCGCTGCCCACGATTCCGGACGAGCCATCGGCGGAGGAAGAGGCTCAATACTACGAGGCCGTGTCATCCCAACTTGAAAGGCTCCATCGCCTCGGCGGTCAGCACATGTCGGCGACGATTGTTTTTGCGACAGGCTCCATTACCCCTTCTTCGCCTGTAATTGCGCAGGAAGTCGCACAGGACGAAACGATTGACGAGGCCTATCTGCATGCTGCGGCCAGAAACGAGGATGTTGAGGCGGTTCGCAAAGCACTGGATGCCGGCGTCGATGTAAACGCAAAAACGGAATATGGCTCAACGGCTCTGTTTTTTGCATGCGATCGGGGAAACGCAGAAATCGTACAACTGCTTCTGGAGTCCGGTGCCGATCCGAATGTGACGGACACCTTCTATCAGGCAACGCCGATGACCTGGGCGCAATCGAAAGGGCACAACGAGATTGTTGCTTTGCTGCTCAAGGCCGGTGTTGACGGTGCAGATGGAATGCTGATTGGAGCGGTTACTTCGGACAACGTTGATCAGGCACGCTCGATTATCGAGTCCGGTGCGGTGAGCGAGTCGATCCTCGCCGTTGCAAAATCTCAAGCCGGCTCCGACGAAATGCGGGCGATTTTTGCCGATCTCGATCTCGACGGAATCGAGACGTATCAGCCCACTGTTGAAGAGATGGAATTAAGGTCAGGTACCTTCTCAGGCCCCAACGGAATGTCCATCACCATCTCGCATGATGACGAAGACCTGCAACTCGGCTTTGGCAGCTCAAGTGGATCAATGCTGACTCCGCTCAGCGAAAACATGTACCTGATGGGCGGTTCGAGCGTCGAGTTCGCACTATCAGAAGATGGAAACTCGGTTGCCGGCGTCACGCTGACGATGCGCGGTAACGCGATGAATTTTGCTCCTGCTTCTGACGAAGACGATGCTGCTGAAGAGTCTGAGGAAGAAGGGGCAGAAGAGATGGCTGAAGAGGCACCGGAAACAGAAACACCAGTCGCGCCGTCGAATCCTGCAACGTCGGACGCTGATGTTTCCTCGGTCAACTGGCCGGCGTTCCGCGGAACCGGATCGCGTGGAATTGCTGACGGACAATCACCACCGGTCGAATGGAACGTTGAAGAAGATCAGAACGTTCGCTGGAAAACTGCAATCCCCGGGCTTGGAAACTCGTGCCCTGTAGTCTGGGAGGATTCGATTTTTATCACGACCGCATTCAGCGAAGAAGCCAATGACGAAATGCGAATCGGAAACTATGGCAACGTCGATTCCGTGGAAGACGACAGCGTCTACGAGTTCATTCTTTACTGCATTGACAAACAGTCGGGCGACATCATCTGGCAGCAGACAGCGAATCGCGCGCAGCCGATGGTCAAACGACACTCCAAATCGTCACATGCAAATCCGACCTGCGCGACTGACGGGGAACACGTAATCGCCTTTTTCGGCTCCGAAGGGCTGTACTGCTTTTCGACCGAAGGCGAGCTGAAATGGGAGAAAAACCTCGGCTACCTCGATAGTGGTTGGTTCTATGACGCGGGCTACCAGTGGGGGTTTGGTTCGTCTCCGATCATTTTTGAAAACAGTGTGATTGTGCAATGCGATATCCAGCAGGAATCGTTTATTGCTGCTTTCGATCTGCAATCAGGCAGCGAACTCTGGCGCACACCGCGGGAGGAGATCCCATCGTGGTCGTCTCCTGTTGTTCACCAGTTTGATGATGTACCGATGTTGATCACGCATGCGACTCGCGCGGCCCGCGGCTATGATGCCCGTGACGGCAGCCTGCTCTGGTCGATGGCAGACCATTCGGAAATTGTCGTGCCGACCCCGTTTGTTGCGCACGATTTGATTTACATCGTCAGCGGATACAGCCCCGTCCAGCCGATCGTTGCAATTCGCCCGGAGGCACGAGGCGAAATTCAGTTGGCCGACCGGCAGAATGACGATGGCGTTCCCCTGCAGGGCGACGACAGTGAAATTGCGTGGGGGCAACTTCGTGGCGGCAGCTACATGCCGACTCCGATTGTCTATGGAGACTACATGTACGTTTGTGCCAACCGCGGAATCCTGACCTGCCTCGATGCAGTAACCGGTGAAGAGATCTACAAAGAAAGAATGCGCGCAGACGGCGGAGCGCTCGCTTTTACAGGTTCACCGATTGCGGCCGACGGGCACATCTACATGACTGACGAAGCCGGCAGAACGCTGGTGGTAAAAGCCGGACCGGATTTTGAACTCGTGTCGGTCAACGAAGCCGGTGACTATGTGATGACAACTCCCGCGATATCTGAAGGCTTGTTCCTGGTTCGAACGAAGACTGAATTGATCGCGTTTGGTGAAGAGTCAGGAGACGAATAGCTCCATTGGACGGGCTGCTTCAGAGCAACATTACAGAGTCGGTTACGCTGGTTCTTCAATGAACAGTTTCATTGCTGCGCCGATGGAAGTCGTGATAATTCCGCCGATGATGGCGAACCATGCGTAGTGGGCGAGGGGATATCCTTCGCCGCTACCTGCAAGGCGGCGGACGCTTTGGCCGGGCTCCATCATTTCGATCACCAGCAGGATCATGCCGCACAGGAAGATTCCGACGCCTGTATTGATCGGGTTGTATTGCTGTTGAGCTTGCATGTCTTTCTCCCTATTGCTTCTCTGATTCTGTTGCTCGGATATCCCACTAATGACCATCCCGCTAGTGACATAGCGGAAAAAATCGAGAAGTGTTACTGCATGTGCCAGTGGAAGGCTATCGAAAATCCCAGAGCGGGGTTCCGGCTCAAAATCCGTCGATTCTTTTAGGCTTGCGCTGGTGATTGGCGATTCCCACGATCGTCATCAATACGCCGCCCGCGACTAAGAACCACGAGAATTCCTCCAGTGGCAGCCCTTCGCCTGAATGTCCGGTTTTCCTAACCGTTTGCCCCGGTTCCATTGCCGCTGACATCAGAAACACGAGTCCTCCGACCGTGCAAATAATCCCCGACCACAGATAATTGAATGGCTGTTGCCTCCTCATGAGTCTTCTCCGAACTAACCGGGGGAAAATCTGTCTTTTACTTTCGAGGGACAAGAGCCGGCGCCATCGCGGTGTCGCATGAGCCGGAATCCCCTCTGTTTCCAGCAATACAAGCGAGCGAGACGACCGTGACAGACTGTGGAGAACTTTTTTTGAAAATCGGCATGGAGACGACGCTGCGATGGCAGCACAGACCATTGGTGAGATGAAGAAAACTGTGTACGATCATTTTTGCTGGCATTCAGGGGGTAGGCCCCTGCATTTGATTGCCACAAACACGCGCCCGTAGCTCAGCTGGATAGAGCAATTGACTTCTAATCAATAGGTCGCAGGTTCGAATCCTGCCGGGCGTGCTTCTTTTTGAAACCGGAGTTAGACGGATAACGGGATTTCGGGGCTTATCTTCACACGGAAGGACCACCGGTAGATTTGCCGGTCAGGTGAAGATACAAAAGCCTTTCTTCAGTTCGCGCAACCCACGAAATCCTTCAGATGTCCCACGTACGAAACCTGCTTCGCGCATTTCTTCTTGTTCTCGCAACGGCCGTTATTGCAACGAGCTCCGGTTGTGGCCCCACCGATAGTGACCAACCGGCCAACTCCGGCAACTCTCCTTCGGAAAATAGCACAGATGAGCCTGGAACTGACGAAGGCGATCCAGGCGCCTCGAACAATGCGGAGGACTCGACCAACAGCAACCGCGTTGCCATAAATGGCGACCTCAGCTCAGTCGACTGGGATTCCCTGGTCGATCAGGAAGTGCAGGTTACGGGCGAACTGATTGTCGTGGACACCTACGACCTGGCTCGACGCGGACAAGTCAAAGTCGCGCGGAATCGACTCTACATACCCACCAATCGGATCGATCCCAATGATGCCGATCCGAACGGCAACTCCTTCGAAGGTGGCAGCAACGTTGCCAGTGTAACCGCGGCGCAGAAGCTCAACGATGACGGATGCTTTCTTCTCGGCGATGGTCTCACTGAACAAAACATCTTCCCGCCAAAACTCTTTCCCGGACTTGGAACGGACTACCCGACAGTTCGTGTTGGTTCTTCAATCGCGGGAGTTGCCGGCAAAGTCGTACGTGTGGAAGACCGAATCGTTCTTGTCCCTGATGGCCCGCTGCAATGGGAGCCGTATCCCCGGCAACAGCGCCCTGATGTAGGTGAAGCTGATGTCACGGTAGCCAGCTTCAACGTGCTGAACTATTTCACCACGATCGACGACGGGGGCAATGGCGCTCGAGGAGCGGACTCAGACTCGGAACTACAACGGCAGGAAGCCAAGATCGTTACCGCCATCATCGCTCTTGAAGCCGACGTGGTCGGATTAATGGAACTGGAGAATAATCGCGCGGCAGAAGAACAGCTCGTTACCGCGTTGAACCGCAAAATCGGTGAAGACGTTTTTAGAGGATGCAGCCTGCCCGACGGATTTGAATCAGCACCGGGCGGGGATAATGCAATTCGAGTCGGCATCATCTATCGCGCTGACCGGGTAACCCCCCTCGGTGACGTTTCCATGATTGAAAACGAAGCGTTCAATGTCGCGCGAACACCTCTGGTTCAGAGCTTTCAATCGAATTCCACTGACAATCAGTTCACCGTCATTGTTAACCACTTCAAATCGAAAGGCGGCTCCAGCAGCGCTGATGCCGCCAACAAAGATAAAGGTGATGGCCAGGGCGCATACAATGTGACTCGCTCTGCGCAATCACTCGCGATTTGCAACTATGTGGACGGACTAGGAGAGGGTGACCCGGAATCTCGAGTACTGGTTATCGGAGACCTCAACGCCTACGGCCAGGAGGATCCGATCGACGCGATGAGAGCCAACGGCCTGGTGGACTTGCACGAGCGACTGAATGAAGGATCCGACGATCGGCAGGAGAACTACTCCTTTATCTACTACGGCCAGAGTGGTTCGCTGGATCACGCGATGGCAACCGAATCAATGGCGGGCGATATCACCGGAATTGCCACATGGCATATCAACGCCGACGAACCACGCTTCCTCGATTACAACCAGGAATTCAATCCTGAATCACTTTTTGACGCCGATCCGTTTCGCAGCTCGGATCACGACCCCGTCCTGATCGGGATTGGTAACTGATTGACGCGGGATTCGCAAAAGAGATCGACTCGTTTCCGCGGGCTTCCTGAAACCTTGAGAAACTTTTTCGTCCTCTTGTCCGTTCTTTAACAATGGACTTGCGCCCGTTGCAATTGGCTGCTGACCCTGTTGAACTGAACACTGCTCGATAACAAACCGAGCCCTCATTGTTCGCCAGCCATGTTCGGGAGCCCCAGATGAAATCCGGATTTTGCCAACGCGTTACTCTCGCGTTTCTATGCTGCCTTCTCACTGCGCATGTTCAATCTGCATCCGCGCAGGATGAATTGAAAATCGGAACATGGAACATCAAGTTCTTTTACGATGCGGACACGTCAGACAACGAGTCAAACCTTGCACTGGAGCAATCGGCACCCTCCAGTTCGGAGTTTTCGTGGCGCGTGCGAGCTACTGGAGACGCCATCGCAGAAATAAACGTGAATGTGCTGGCACTTCAGGAAATCGAGAATGAAGAAGTAGTCGAAGATCTGGCAGAGTACCTCGAGGATGAGCACGACCTGGATTACGACGTTGTGTTTGTGCAGGGGTGGGACGGATATACCGAACAGGATGTTGCCTTCCTCGTCGACGGCTCGGTTGAAGACGTTGAATATGGAAGGTTTCCGTTCTCGGGCTTCAATCAGGCCTACTACAAGAACATTTCAAAACACGTTTCTATGGACTTCACTTTCAATGGTGAAAGATTCCATCTGATCAATGTTCATTTGATTACCAGCCTTTACAAAAGAAAGAAGCAGGCGAGGACACTTCGGGCGTGGATTGATTCTCTGCCTGCGGATAACAACGTTGTCGTGCTGGGCGACTTCAACTTCGGGCTGCGATACAACGAGACTACCCCTCAAAGCGAAGTCGGCAGAATCAGGGGACTCCAAACTGACTCTGAAGCGGATGACCTCGTCGATCTGCACAAGTTTCTACCATGGGCAAAAAGGCGCACTCACAAAAACGGGCGCGAGCTCGACCGGATCATGATTTCTCAGTCGTTGTTCGATTCGACGGGCATGCGTTTTCGCTGGGTGGACAACCTGCGGGGCGACGTGATACGTGGCGACAACGTTGATGGTTTCAGGTGGAACCTGCCTCGCTCTGAAAGAGACCTTAGCGACCACTACCCGCTCGTGCTTACTCTGGAAAACTCATCGAGCGAGGAAGGCTCGCCGGTATCGCCATTGGCAGGGCCGGTAGAAGAAGGTGGTCAGCTCGAGCGCGGATTCGACCTGACGCCGAACTCACTCGGAGTTGCGGATCGCGGAGAGTTGCTCCGTCCACGGGCCGGAAACTCCGGTTCGTTTACCGAAGCAGAAATCCGTCGTCAGATTGAGCGTATTGAACGGGAGCTGGAAATCCTGAAACGAATGCTGGATGACTCGTAACGTCGTTCCTTCCGGTGACTAGCCACCGGCAATGGAAGTTGCCCGCCGTCCGGGCCTTTGCCGAACAAAAAAGCCGGACTCAAATTGAGTCCGGCTTTTATTTTGAGTGCAATCAACGATCGCCATCGCGAGTCGGGTTTCACCTGGACAATGACGATTCCTGTTCGCTTCCGGCCGCAGGCTGGTCCGTGGAATCTCCGGCAACGTCTGAGTTGAGCAACTTTCGCGCTGAGACGACATTTCCCTGCGCTTGTTCTACTGACTCCGCCAACGAAGTCAGGTGGCCCATTTTACGATCCTTCCTCGGTTCCTCTTTTCCGTATAGATGCAGCTTGGTATCGGGAACCTCAAGGGCCAGGTGCCAATGTGGATTCTGACCGTCCTGCCAGACCTGCCCGAGCAGGTTAGCCATCGCGACCGGCTGGTGTTGCCTTGTCGAACCGGGAGCCATTCCACAAATCGCCCGGATGTGCTGCTCAAACTGACATGTTACGTGGCCTTCAATCGTCAAATGACCGGAGTTGTGCGGGCGAGGAGCCATTTCGTTGACGTAGATTTCGTCCTGCTTGCGGAAGAACTCAATCGTCAGCACTCCCACCGAGTCGAGCCGGCTCATGATTTCAAAACAGATTTCGCGAGCTGCTGACTCCTGATCTGCAGGCAGGCCACCAGGCGAAATCGAAACGTCCAGAATTCCGTTGACGTGCTCATTGCGAATGGAAGAGTAGGCCGTCATCACTCCGGCTGAGTTGCGCACTCCGACGACAGAGAACTCAAAATCGTAGTCGATAAACTGTTCCAGAATCAGGTTCTCTCCACCGATGGCTTCCCACGCCGGTTCGATGTCGTCTGGCGACTGAATCTTGAACTGTCCTTTGCCGTCGTAACCACCCGTCGTCGTCTTGAGGATCCCCGGCATCAGTTCATCGCAAGCCTGCCTCAATTCATCCCGCGAGTTGACGATTCGATACTCGCAGGTCGGAACGGACGAGTCGCCAAGAAACTGCTTCTCTTTCAGTCGGTTCTGACAAACTTCAAGTGCAGAGCGTCCGGGATACGCCGGGCAAATCTCACCGGCCGTTTCAAGCGTCGGCAGCGGAATGTTCTCTGTCTCAACGGTGACGACAGAAACACGTCGTGCGAAAGCATCAATTGCGTCCAGATCTGTAAAGGATGCCTGAACTTCAAGGTCAGCAACCTGTCCCGCAGGAGTGTCGAGGCCGGGAGAAAGTATATGGACACGATAGCCCATATGCTTCGCCTGAATGGCCATCATCTTTCCGAGCTGGCCGCTTCCGAGAATCCCGATCGTAGAACCCGGTGGAATAACAGCCGGTTTACTTTCACTGCTCAACAAAGCTCTCTCTCCTCCAGAACGCTATTGGCCTGGTTCTCGATATATTTTTCGACGGCGGTTCGAACTGAGTCGTCGTGATTGGCGAGGATTCGAGCAGCCAGCAGGGCTGCGTTCTTTGCGCCTGAAGTGCCGATCGACATCGTTGCGACCGGTACACCGCCGGGCATCTGAACAATCGACAGCAGTGAATCGACTCCGTTTAATGCCCTCGATTTAACCGGCACTCCGATCACCGGCAAACGGGTGAATGAAGCTACCATTCCCGGCAGGTGAGCCGCGCCTCCAGCCCCGGCGATGATCAACTGGAGCCCGCGATCAGCTGCGCTTCCAGCGTACTCCGCCATCCAGTGTGGTGTCCGATGTGCGGATACCACTTTGCACTCGTGCGGAATCTGCATTTCTTTCAACAGCTCCGACGCGACCTCCATCGTGGGCCAGTCGGATTTGCTTCCCATGATGATCCCGACAACTGGACGACCATCGTCCTTTTGCTCAGCAGACACAAAAACTCCTTCACTCTTCCAGAAATCCATCGCAGTGCATTTCGTCGCCCGCAGTCAGACGGCGTTCGATTTCTGCGAGCGATCAGTATAGCAGGCGCCGCGTGATCTGAATCCGACCCTTCTACTCACCAGTGGCCAGGAGTCGACTCGAAAGGCCGCGACTCTACGTGCCTCAGCCCGGGCCACCCGCTTTAGTCCTTGCCGCTATTCAGGTGCCTCTGTATCGTTGAGAGAGACTTCCGGCATCTGATTTCAGGCTGAAATGAACAACATTCGCAACTTTTGCATTATCGCTCACATCGACCACGGCAAATCCACACTGGCTGACAGGTTGATCCAGTCCTGCGGCGGGGTAGCCGAACGGGAATTTCGAGAGCAGATGCTCGATTCGATGGACATCGAGCGCGAGCGTGGAATCACGATCAAGAGCAACACCATCACACTGGACTACAAAGGAGCCGATGGAGAGGAATATCAACTGAATCTCATCGACACCCCCGGCCACGTTGATTTCTCGCATGAGGTCCGCCGCTCGCTGATGGCCTGTGAAGGCGCATTGATTGTGGTTGATGCCTCGCAGGGCGTTGAAGCTCAAACCGTCGCAAACCTTTACCTCGCTCTTGAATATGATCTGGAAATGCTCCCGATCATCAACAAGATCGACCTGCCCGCTGCCGACGCAGAACGAGCACGTGAAGAGATTGACGCTGATCTCGGGCTGGATCCGTTTATCGCCATCCCTGTCTCCGCCAAGACCGGGGAGAACATTCAGGCTGTCCTCGGTGGGATCGTAGAACACCTGCCGCCGCCTAAAGGTGATCCCTCTGCGCCGCTCAAGGCGCTGGTGTTTGATGCTCATTTCGACAAGTACCGCGGAGTGATTCTGCAGGTCAGAATCTTCGAGGGCACGCTCAAAGCCAAAGACACGATTCACTTCATGCATGGCGGCCGCGACTACAAGGTGGACGAGCTTGGTTACAACCAGCTCAAGCTCAATCCAAAAGACAAACTGACCGCCGGCGAAGTCGGCTATGTCGTTGCCGGAGTAAAAAGTGTTCGTGATATCGAAGTCGGTGACACTATCACTCTGGTTGATCGCCCGTGTGACGGCCCCGTTCCCGGCTACAAAGAAGCTCGTCAGGTCGTATTCTCATCTATCTATCCAATGAGCACCGATGAGTACCCGGACCTTACCAAAGCTCTGGACAAACTCGCAATCAATGACGCGGCGTTGACCTACGAGAAGGACAGCTCAGCCGCTCTTGGATTCGGCTTCCGCTGCGGCTTTCTCGGACTACTGCACCTGGACGTAATTCAAGAGCGTCTGCAGCGAGAGTTCGATCTCGGACTGGTCATCTCTGCACCGTCAGTGAAATACAACATCAAGTTGAAAGACGGAGAAGATATTCAGGTCGACAACCCGAGCTACTGGCCGGACCCGTCTTCGATCGAAGAGATCACCGAACCGTTCATCAAGGCTTCGATCCTCACCCCCGAAGAATACGTCGGCCCGGTAATGGAGCTATGTCGCGAACATCGATCGGAGAGCCAGACGATCAACTATCTATCGGCTGGGCGGCTCGAAGTTGTCAGTGAAATGCCGCTTGGAGAAGTCCTGTTTGATTTCTATGGCAAACTGAAGATGATTACGCGCGGTTACGGGTCATTTGACTACGATCCGATCGAGTACCGGAAAACCGATGTTGTCAAAGTCGATATCCTCGTCAACAAGGAACCGGTGGACACGCTGGCGTATCTCGTTCATCGAGAAAAGGCCCGGAATCGCGCATTGCACTATTGCGAGCGGCTGGCCAAAGAGATTCCGCGGCATCAGTTCAAGATTCCGATTCAAGGCGTTATCGGTGGAAATGTTATCGCCCGTTCAACTATCGCCCCGTTCCGGAAAGATGTTACCGCGAAACTTTACGGTGGCGACGTAACGCGGAAAAAGAAGCTGCTTGAAAAGCAGAAAAAAGGAAAGGCCAAGATGAAACTCTTCGGCCAGGTGAATATTCCGCAGAAAGCGTTCGTCTCAGTTCTGCGGGCCGATCAGGACTAGCAAAGATTTCTGAACACGGATGGAACCAGGTGTTATCATACAGACGACCCAAAATGCACTTCATTAATCAAGTGCACCGAGTTAAGTGCTAACTGCAATAGAATGCTCGATCCGGCACAGAGCAATCATATCTGCTCTGTG
>JBCCFB010000219.1:0-10763 GCA_039029995.1 Planctomycetota bacterium | reverse complement strand
GATCGCTGCGCTGTCTGCCACGCGACTCAATTTTGAGCGCTTGATGGCTTCACCGGGTAGTGCGAAATTCCAGGCTATGATCTCAAAGGCCACGAAACTCTGCGAAAGCGGCAAGGGCGGTGACTTGATGCGTGTCGAGTTTCCATTTCCAACCTGGATGACTGCCGACGCCTATCTCGAAAAGTACGGTGAAGCCAACCGGTATGACTGGATCTCATTTTCAGATTCCATCAAAGTGCCAACACTTCTTATGTTCGGCGAGAAGGAGCTGGACGAGAACTCGGCCTTCGACGGCATGCGGGATGTGGTCACGGATCTGGCGACGCGCATGCCGAACTACACTTTGAACATCGTTGATGGTGCCGACCACTTTTATTCGTTCCAGTACAAACTGGTGCGGCTGGCCGTTGAAGGCTGGATCGACAACGCGGGCTAAGTTGATTCTGTCAGGCGACTTTTTCGACAGCGAGAGTTTCGGCCGTTGTCGCCGCAAGTTTGTTCGCATGGAGGCGACGTAGGCGCCATATCGTGAACGCCCAGTACGACGCAATGAGCAATGGCATCGCCATCATGAACATGATGCTGATTGCGTAACCTGTCGCCGCATTGTTCTGGTGCAACGAATCCTTGCAGGTCGGACAAGCAAAGGCAGTTTCAGGAACCAGCACCACAGACAGGCAGAATGCGCCTGCGAAGGTTAGTCTGATGATGGCTTGAATCTGATTCATTGATTTGAAATGTTTTGCAGCGACTGTGCGTTAGCAAGCGGACCGTTTCATCTGCGTTTGTTCTTAATCAATAATAAGGCCGGAGCATCAAGTAGCAGATGGGTCCGCTAACCGCTACGTAAAGCCACATCGGAAACACCCACTTGGCCATTTTGCGATGGCTCGAAAAGTGTTTTGTGTATCCTGAGATCCAGGTAAACAGGATAAATGGAAGACTTACTGCCGCCAACACAATGTGGCTGATAAGCAGGACAAGGTATACCACTTTCACGGCGCCCGTCCCGCCGAACTTAGTAGATTCAGTCGTAATGTGGTAACTCACATAGCAGGCGAGAAAGATGACCGAGCAGATCATCGCCGCGCTGATGGCTTTCTTGTGAGCTTCAACGTTGCCTTTCTTGATCATCAGCAAGGCAACAACCAGCAGGACAGCCACGCAGGAATTCAGGATCGCATGAACCGCCGGAAGAAAACTCAGGCTCATTCCTTCGGGTAATTCAATCTTTATCTGCTGCATCAAGCCGACCAGCAGCAGTACGACGGCGGTTAGAATCCATGCGGCTATTTTCAGCTTCTTGGCCAGAGCTGTTTCCGGCATTTGCTGGAGGTAGTTGTTCAGGTTCATATTCAAACAATGGTGGGATTACTGGTCGCGGTTGATTTCGAATGTTGAAGGAGGGACTGATTCAGCATTCAGTTCGTCGATCAGTTTCAACATGGCCACTTCGCGTTCAGGTTTCTGCCAGTCGAAACTGCCGCGGACATTTCCCCAGCGATCGACAACAAACAGCAATGACGTATGGTGGTCATCAGTCGTGTGCGCCCCGAAAAACTCGCTGATAGTTCTACGAATCGTCAGGTCTTCACCGGTGCAGAATATCCAGCGACCGGGATCAGCGCCGAGGTTGCGGCTGAACTCTTCGAGAACAGTTGGAGTATCTTCGGTCGGCTTCGTGGTGATGCTGACAATCTTTGCAGGGTGATCTTCAAGTCTTCCGGCAAGCGCGGAGAGATATTCGTTCTGTTGACGGCAGATGCCCGGGCAGGAGGTGAAAAAGAAATTAGCAATCCAGACCTCGCCGGTCAGGTCGCGTGAGAAGAACGGGTCGCCGTTGCTTTGCTCGAGATGAAATTCGCGAATAAACGGAACGTCTCCGACGTTGTACGGCTCAATTCCGGCGAGCACATTGCGAGTATGAACGATAGCGTCCATCGGAGGTTCTGTTTCCGCGGCGAGTTCCTCTACGACTTCGACAAGTCGCTTCATGTCGTAAGGATCATCCCATTTGAATCTGTCCCGCCAGCGACCCCACTTATCGACGAGGATAATGTCCTCAGTATGAGTCTCTTTGCTCAGGTCCACTCGAAAAACCTGTTTGCCAAGTTCATCGATTTCGTACTTCTGCCCTGTCAGCATGACCCAGCGATCGGGGGTTGCATCGAAATCAGCCGCATACCGATCCAGGACTTCCGGAGTATCAGTTTCAGCATCAACGGTGATGCTGACAAACATGATGTCCTCGTTTTTGAGCTCCTTATTAAGGACCTCAATGCGCTTGTTGAGATCACGGCAGATGCTCGGGCAGGTGGCGAAAAAAAAGCTGATTGCGTACGGCTTGCCGGCAATCGAAGCGGAATCGAACTCACTGCCGGTCTGGTCGGTCAAAACAAATTGCGGAACCGACTGAAGATGTTTCCACGGGACATCGGCATAGGCGACACCCGGATGGTCAGGATCCCCTGCAGCCGATGAGGAACTGCCAGCCATGCCGAAACCGTCAGGGCCGGTAAGTGTCTTGATCATGTAGATTGCTGACAGACCGAGACAGAGGCAGCCAATTAGAAACATCAACAGAATGACGGGTTTATTCACTGCTCAGATCCGTAAAAACCGATCGTGGGATTGTCTGCGTCGTTGTTGTGTACAGCCGCACTGTCGGCTCGATCTTTCGAATACGTGTCCATGCGATAACCGATATCAGGGATCAAGGAAAGGATCAGGACAATTCCGATTGCCATGGCAGGAATGGTCAAAACGTATTTCCATGCTTTTTCCCACCAGAGATGCATAAAGAAGGCAGCCACCAGAGCAGACTTGCCAATCGAAACTGCGAGCATCGCGCCCCATCCGCGAACGGGGTCGTGCATCAGATCTGAACGGCTGATCCAGAACGAAACCGCCGTTAAAGCGCAAAGCATAAGAAAGACGAGTACAAACACGCCGTTTCTCGAGCCGTGTTGATTGTGTTCGGATGTGTCGTTCATCGTACAGCCGGCAAGCCCTGGTTCAGAGCGATGGGTCAGGTCAGAACAGAGTCAGTCAAATCAAAACAGATACAGCAATGGAAACAGGAATATCCAGACGATGTCCACAAAGTGCCAGTAAAGCGCGACGTTCTCCACCACGCCGGCACGTGCACTTCCAAGCCTCATGGGCAATAGAATCAGAAATGCGAAGATTCCAAACAGGACATGTACTGCGTGGCATCCAGTCAACAAGAAGTAGGTGTTGGCCCATGTGTTTCCACTTGGCAGGACCATTGGTAGTTGCAGGTGGAACTCTTCGTTGATCCCGTGTTCGGCGTCAGCAAACGAGTCCAAAGCGCTGATGCGGCTTTCAAGTTGCCTCAGTTGCAGTTCCACTGCAGTAATTTCGCGGGTTGTCGATTCCGCAAGTTTCACTGCTTCTTTGTACTCATCACCTTTATCGTCAGCCTCTTCGAATGAAACGATTTCACCTTGGGCCGTTTCCAGCGTTTCCCGCAAGTCCGTCAAAGCACTGTTCTGCCCGACAATCAGTAGACTGACTTCATCTTTTTCATCGCTGAGGTACTTTCGAACCTGTTCGGAGTCTCCGAAAACCGGATTGATCTGCCACGTCAGTGCCTCGATTGCCCGCTGTTGCATTAACGGATCATCTGTGCGACCGACTTTACGCTCGGTCCAGTTGACCATTCCGCTTTGAACCTGGTACAGAAGTTCAAGTTTTTCTTCGAGGTTGGACGCGTCCACCGCAGCTGATGTGTCTCCTTCAGGTGCACGTCGCAAAAGCGATGCGACTTCCGGCTGTGCTGATGAACTTTCGGTGCCGCTTCCCTCAGCGGCCCGTTTCTGTTCGAGAATTGCAGTTTCCAGATCGGCGATCTGAATTCTGAGGTTTTCTTTCAAGCCGGAAAGATACTGTTCGTTCGGACGGTCATACATGATGCTCCGCGGATACTGCGGATAGTAACCATGTTTGAATTTCGAGTTGTACTCGTAGCCTTTGATTCCGAGAAAGACCATTCCCAGCACCATTGTCACCAGCAGCCAGTTCCGTGCTTTTGCGGGTCGGTCCAGTCGAGCGCTTTCGAAACAGAATACGATCGCTACGCTGGAGCAAATCAAGACAAACGTGTTCAGAGCGCCGATCCACTCGACGACTCCTACCGATGCCGGGGAGGGCCAGCTTCCAGCAGGCGCTCCGAACCTGAGAACGATGTATGTTCCAACCAGCGCGGTAAAGAACATGATCTCGGTCGAAAGAAACAGCCAGATCGCAAGCTTGCCGCGCGATACCGGAACGGCAGGCTCGTATTCCAGTTCGATATGGTGGTCGTGATTCACAGCGATTACCGGCCGGATGACCGGTTGGTTCCGATCTTACAGGAGGCAGCAGAGCATCAGCAGCAGCATGTACAAAGGAAGGTAGGTCACTGATACCTTTAACAGTGAACGCGCGCTGACGTTGTCCAGTGTGCGGGAAAACGAGATTGAACTCTTGAGGTACCAGAGCCCCAGAAGAGTTGCGATGACTCCGAAAATCCAGGCATGAATCTGTGTTTGCATCACAGCAAGGGGTGCGAGACTTGCCGCGAGGGTTAATACCGCCATATAGATTGCCTTGCGTCCTGCAGCTCGCCCGGTTGGATCTGTGACTGTCAGCATCTTCAGTCCACCCGCCGCATAATCTTCACGGTACTTCCACGCAATTGCCATGAAGTGCGGGAACTGCCAGAAAAGTAGAACGCTGAACAAGGACCAGCCGACGAGATTCACGCTTTGCGATATCGCCAGTGCACCCATGACGACCGGCATAGCGCCGGCAACAGCGCCGACTTCTGTGTTGAGCATCGTCCGGCGTTTCATCGGCGTATAGATAACAACGTAGAGAATCCAGTTCGCGATGCCGACGACAGCAGTCTGCCAGTTGACAGCGGTGAAGAGGATACCTACTCCGACACCGAAGCTGATTGCTCCGAACATTGCGACTTCGCCTGCCTTGAGTCTCTGGTCTGGCAGGGGGCGTCTTCGTGTACGCGGCATCAGATAGTCCGAGTACCGTTCAATGTACATGTTCATTGCGTTGCCACTGGCGGCGATGGCAGCCATACCGGCAATCGCACATAACAGAAGTGGAATCGAAATCGGACCAGTCGTCGACAGCACAGCCGCTATGACAAAAGTCACCAGCACCATTACGGTGATCCGGAGCTTCACGAGCTCCACGTAGGCACCTATTTTCGAACGACCAGGACTGTTAACAGGAACCGACTTTGATGTTTTATCGATTGTGGACATGAGTGTTTCTTTATTTCATCTAGACCTGAACAACAGTCTGTTCGGAATCTTCGGGAATCGTCCGCGGATCCATGGCTTCATCTGCCATTATCTGATCCGTTTGCTGTCGAACTTCAAGACCAAATCGGACTCGATTGTACCTGAGCATGTGCACCGTCCAAAACGCAAGGATCAGCGAACCCGTTGCGACATGAGCCGTGATCAGGTTCATCTGCCAGAACGTTTTTTCGGGGACGACAAAAGCCGCGGTGGCCGGAATATTTTCAAACCAGACAGGCCAGCCGTACTTCAGTACCCAGGTGGCCAACCCGAGTAGAAACTGAACCGCGATGGTGAGGACCAGTAGATTGCTCGTACCACGAAGTCCTGCCGCAAATCTCACCAGGCCGGTACGAACAACCACCCACTGAATAAGGGTGCCGAACACGATCAGAATCGCTGTAGTTATATGGGCAACGATCAGCCATTTGTAGACTTCCGGCGGCGCGGAAATGTCGATGTGTCGCAAAAACGCGCCGATCACGAGCTGGCCGTAGCTCACGACCAATAGAAGTACCGGCCACTGAATCACCATCCGCAATGCACCGGACTTACGGGACAGCAGCAGTGGTTTTTCTCCGGCTTCAATCTTCCCGAGGTTCATCGCTTTGTCGAGCATCGTTCTGCGGTCGTTGTTTCTCCACCATCGCGATGTAACCACGCAGAATGCGACAGCCGTTGCAAAGAATGCAGGACCGACACACCCGTGAATTTTTGCGATCCAGCGAGCGTTTTGCAGAACTCTTGTGCCGCCGAGCATGCCCTGAAAAATTACCAGCATCAGTAAGGCAACCGAAAACCAGCAAACCCATTTGCGGGCCTCGTTTCGCCAGGTAACCACTACCAGTGCGATCGAGACAAAGCCGGCAACCATTCCCAGCAGACGATGGCCATGCTCGACGAACAAATCGAACGGGCCCGTCAGCCATGTTTCAATCGGATAGGCCAGCATGTTGTAGCCATACGTATTCGGCCAGTCGGGAACCGCCATTCCTGCGTCATAGGACGTTACCAGTCCACCGACCCAGATGAGCGGGAAGACAACCATCACCAGCAGCACACCGATACGGTGCGGCCATCGTGATTCGAGTTGTCCCTTTTTGTCTTTCATTACTTCTTTCAGTGGTCTCTCTTGAACTCGGGAATCCTAGACTTCCTGTGATTCTGAAACGGCTGCTGCCGAACCGGCAGTTTGCGGGAAGTAATCAACGTCGCCTTCAAGCTCAACAACTTCAGGATGGGAATACTCGTAGGCCCCGCGGTAAACGACTGGTTGAAAATCAAAGTTGCCATGTGGAGGCGGACTGGGAGCTGTCCACTCCAGAGTGTTCGCTTTCCATGGATTTCGACCGGCACGCCTGCCGAACAGCATGCTGCCGAAAAAGTTCAAAACGAAAATCAACTGTGTCGCTCCCATGGCAAATGCGCACCATGTCATGAACTCGTTCATGGGCATCAACTCGGCCATCCCTTCCATTTCGTAAGGGTCGGCGTAACGACGCGGGAAACCACGGGCACCAAGCAAGTGCATCGGATAAAACGTTCCGTTCAGGAAAATAAACGTCAGCAGGAAGTGGAGCTTGCCGAGTTTCTCGCTCATCATCCGGCCGAACATCTTGGGGTACCAGAAATAAATCGAGCCCATGACGCCCAGCACGCTCGCACCGAACAGCACATAGTGCAGGTGGGCCACGATGTAATAGGTGTCGTGCAGATGAATATCCACCGGCGGTGCCGCAATGACTAAACCGGAAAGTCCCCCGATTATAAACATCGAGACAAATCCGATTGCGAACAACATCGCCGTGGACAGCCGCAATCTGCCGCCATAAAGGGTGCCGATCCAGTTGAAAACTTTGATTCCGCTGGGCAGGGCGATCAGCATGGTCGAAACCATGAATGAAACCGCCAGAATGCGGCTCATGCCCGAAATGAACATATGATGGCCCCAGACGATAAAGCCCATCACGGCGATCGCACAGATCGAGTAGACCATCGGCTTGTAGCCGAACAAGGGTTTGCGGGAGTTGCAGGAAAGAATGTCTGAAACCATCCCCATGGCAGGCAGGATCATGATGTAGACCGCCGGGTGGGAATAGAACCAGAACAAATGCTGCCACAGCAACGGCTGGCCGCCCCCGGCAACACCTTCGGCGTTATTGACCGACAGGTTCTCCGGAATAAAGAATCCCGTCATCAGGACTCGATCCGAAAGCAGCATCAGCAGTGCTGCGGTAAGAACCGGCAATGCAAACGCTTGAATAATCGCAGTGATCAGCATCGCCCAGATCGTCATCGGCAAACGAAACATCGTCATGCCCGGAGCACGCATCTGAATGATGGTGGTAATGTAATTGATCGAGCCCAGCATCGACGCGATTCCGACGAAAATGAGTCCGAGCGTCCATAGAGTCTGCGCATGTCCGCTTCCGGGAGCCGACTCGATAAGTGCACTCAGCGTCGGGTACGACGTCCAGCCCGCCGCCGGGCCGTAACCGGGCATGAAGAAGCTGAGAATCATGCAGGCGAACGCCGGCCACATAAACCAGTAACTGAGCATGTTCAGCTTCGGAAATGCCATGTCCTCAGCACCGATCATCAGCGGGATGAGGTAGTTTCCGAAAGCACCCGAAAGGATCGGAATTACCACGAAGAAGATCATGATCGTGGCATGCATGGTAAACAGCATTGTGTAGAACTCAGGGGTGATTGTTCCCCCGGAATCCGCAAACAACCACGGGCCGAATACCGGCATGTCTGTCCAGGGCCACGCGAGTTGCCACCGGACTGCAAGGGCAAGAAGGCCTCCGACTGCCATCCAGATCAGAGACGAAAACAGAAACTGCAGACCGATGATCTTGTGGTCCGTTGCAAAGATATATCGGCTGACGAAATAGACGATCGGGTTTACACGTCCAGCGCTTCCGGGGCTGCGTGCACCGGAATCCAGTTCTTTCGCTTCAGGACTGGTAGTTCCCATAGTTTCGTTTGCCGTGACAAGCCCGCACCTTGCGGAAGTCAGGGAGTGCCTCCTCCGTTTTCTTCTTCGGTTTCATTCGCTACCGCCATCGGGGCCTGATAGGCAAGTGTCTGTTGTTCGATCCACATGTCGTATTCTTCGCGCGGGACGATCCTCATCAGCCCCTTCATTTTGTAATGGCCCCAGCCACACAATTCTGTGCACGCGATCTCCAGCTCACCCGTCTTGTTGGCATGAAACCATGCGAACTGAACCATGCCGGGAATGATGTCCTGCTTCAGTCGAAGTTCGGATACGAAAAAGCTGTGAATGACGTCGCGGCTTTCAAGCTGGAGTACGACATCCTCACCGACAGGTACGACAAGGATGTTCTCGACATAAACGTCGTCAGCAGTCTGAACGAGTCCGTCTTCGCCGGCATAGTGAAATTCCCATCCGAATTGCTTTGCCCTGACGAGCACCATCGGTGGTTTATCGACGGATTCCCCGCCCACTTCGATTTGAGGCCGGTTCATCTTGTTCTCTGCCCATGACTCCATCTGGTAGAACGCGATGAAGATCAGGATGAACGCAGGGATGATGCTCCAGAACAATTCCAGTCTGGTGTTGTGGTGCACGAACAACGCCGGCTTGTCACTGCCGGCATTGGAGTTCTTCCAGAGTATCCAGCCGATAGCAAGTCCGGTGATCAGAAGAATCCCCGCACAGATCAGGTGGATGAAGTTGAACAGGTGATCGATAGTGTCGCCTGCCTCGCTGTATGATTCGGGCATCCACGCACCTGCAAACGGCCCGGCACCGAATGCGGCTGCCAGGTAGACGCCGATCGCAAGAAGCGGTACGGCAAAGAACAGGATGCTCCAGAAACGACTCAATTCAACTCCATTGTCCGGCTAGCGAATCGGCTGGTCATTGACCGGCCGCACAGGTTCTTCGTCATCTTCGTAAGGCAGCGATTTCACGTATGCCACAAGTGCCCAGATGTCTTCGGGCGTCAGCGCGGGATTGGAACCCATCGGGGTGCCTTCAATTCCATTTATGATCCGTCGATAAATCACATCCGGCTGGCCGCCTCCACGATACACCGGCATTCTCAGGTTGCGCGGCCGGATCGGTCTCGGGCGCATTGCCCCGGCGTGAACGAACTCGATGTAGGACTCTTCGTCATCGGCGTCAAATCGGATCTTGTTAACCCAGTCTGAAGCCCAG
The DNA here is from genome assembly GCA_039029995.1 of Planctomycetota bacterium. Taxonomy (GTDB): domain Bacteria; phylum Planctomycetota; class Planctomycetia; order Pirellulales; family Pirellulaceae; genus Mariniblastus. The sequence goes on along the minus strand of JBCCFB010000219.1, from coordinate 1,247 downwards.
TCGTCATAGTTAGTAGTCGTTCCATCGCCGACTCCCGTTTCCCCGTGGCATTGGGTGCAGTTTCCTGCTCCATAAAAGACTGTTTTTCCATGGGCAAGGAATTCCTCATATCCCGGAGAATCAGGGTCGAACGCCTGTGGCGCATCGGGAACCTGAGTAATGCGCCTGTCGGGATTTTCCCAGCGATCAATGATCCGTTCCTCGTGAAGTGGATACTCGACCAGCTCGAACATGCGGTCAACGAAATCCATGTACTTGTCTTCGTAGTCCGGATCTTCGGGATCAATGTCGAGAACAGCGACGTCCAGCAGCGGCTCTTCAGGGTCTTCCGTCGCCAGCTCGATCAATCTTCGTTCGTACTGTCCGCGGATGGATAAATATTTGACGTAATCAACCAGGGATTCAACTTCAGACGGATCAAGCGTCGTGAATGCCGGCATCGCTGTGCCGGGAATCCCGTTGCGGATGATGTCGGTGAGGTCCTCGTTGGTCGGCGCCTGTTTGAGAGGAGTCGATTTGAATTTGAACTTTCCGAGGCGGAAATCCCGCGGGTAGGGATTCAGGAAAGCAGCGGTTGGACCTGCTCCATCACCGGTGATGCCATGACAGTGGGCACAGTGCTCACGGTACAGCCCGGTGGGAATCCCGTTTTCGTCACTTGCCACCGGACCGGCTGACATCCGCAGATTTTCAAGACTCAATACTTCGTGACCGACATCTTCGTCGCCATGAAGGATGGGAAACTTTGGTTCGTCGGGTGTGCCGAACAATGCCGTCGTAAGCGCGCTGATCTGAGTCCTGTACTCTTCGGGGTAACGCTCTCCCTCATCCAGTCGCGTCTTTTCATGCTTCAGAAACTCAACTTCGTTGAAACGAAATTGAGGCGGAGGTGTCTTTTCACACCCTGCCGACAAAGCAGCGAAAGCAATCAATGAAAACATTGTCACAGCACGCACAAACCGGCGCTCGGCATTCTGAAGAGGCGAGGCGGTATTCAATCCGCTGCATGCATCGAATTGGAGTTGTCTCCGGATCATTACTCTATTTTCCGTGGTGCGCCGTAGCACTGAAGGGACATATTGTCGCAGAATTCCGATCACCCCGGAATTTTGCAGCTCGATCCAGTAAACCGTTCCGTTTATGCGGCAATAACGAAGAGGCATGCGGCGTTATTGCCTGAAGCGACTAATCGTCCCAGTCAATGTTTTCATGAATCTCAGCGTTCAACTTCCATGTCGATCCAGCGG
>JBCCFB010000218.1:0-10805 GCA_039029995.1 Planctomycetota bacterium | reverse complement strand
TGTAGGCGGCGCACTGGTTGCTGTAGCTGCAGCAATCTATGTCTTTTTTGCAATCTGACGAAAATCATATACTTCAATGAGGAATCACCTGTGAACAAGTCCGTCGCCAGTCTTTTGCTTGCAGCCTGGATGAGCATTCCGGCAATACAACTCAACGCGCAGGATACAACGGTGATTGCATTCGGTTCCTGCGCTAGAGAAAGAGAACAACAGACGATTTGGGAGGAAATTCAGCAGCAGCAACCGGAAATCTTCCTGATGATCGGAGACAATCAGTACGCCGATTTTCAAGAAATAGATGGCGAGATCGCCATGCAGCCGGTTACCGACGTTCAACGAATTGCAGAAGCCTATCGCACCCTTGGAGCGCAAAGTGGTTTTCAGGAAGTGAGACAATCTGCGGATATGTATGCCACGTGGGACGATCATGACTACGGTGCCAATGACATGGGCAATGACTATCCACTACGTGCGGAAAGCCAGAAAGCATTCATAGATTTCTGGGGTTACTTTCCACCGCCCCACCCGATTCACAATCAGGAAGGCGTCTATCATTCCATCAATCGAGTTACCAGCAACGGTAACCGCCTGCAAATCATCCTTCTGGACACTCGTTATCATCGCGATCCAATTGATCGAATCCCACCGGGAGAACGTAACGGCGGACCCTACGGACCGACCAGCGATACTTCAAAAACTATGCTCGGCGAGGAGCAATGGAACTGGCTGGAGAGAACATTGCGACTCGAGGCCGACATCCGGATTATCGCCAGCAGTATTCAAGTCGTCTCCGATGAGCATGGATGGGAGACGTGGGGCAACATGCCCCATGAACGCGACCGACTTTACAAATTGATCGAGGACACCGGTGCAACGGGTGTCTTTTTCATTTCGGGAGATCGCCATCTCGTGGAACTTTCACGTGACAACGAGCGGGGCGCACCCTATCCGATGTGGGACTTCACAAGCAGCGGGCTGACTCAACAAACCGAGCCAGTCGAAGAACAGAACTCATTCCGTATCGGACCGGTCAAACGGGAAACCAATTATGGAATCATCCGGATCGAGTGGGCAGCCCCGGTTGAAGAAACCGCAATTCATCTCGAAGGGTTAGGTAGGGGCCAGCGTTTGCTGACCCGTCAAACCATCTTTCTCTCCCAGCTTAAAGGCTCGAACTCGGAAATCGAAACAGCAGCCCTCGACGGAATTCAACTGCCTTTGGTTTTCGAAGACGATTTCGAACGTGGCGAGGAAAGCCGCGCGAACTGGGAAACCACCGACGACACAGCTTGGGAAAACAAACTGGATGAATCAAACCATGTGTTCGGTCTCAACCGGCGAACCAGCGATTACCAACCTGATGTTCGCAGCCCGCACAACATCGCATTAGTCCGAGATCTCGAACTGTCAGATTTCGTTTTGACATTTGATGTAAAGAGCACAAAAGATACCGGCAATCATCGTGACTGCTGTGTCTTTTTCGGACATCAGAATCCTGCACAGTTTTATTACTCTCATCTTGGAGCCCGGCCCGACCCCAACAGCGGCCAGATCATGATTGTCGACAACGCGCCAAGAACGCCGCTGACAACCAACGAAAACACGGTCCCATGGGATGACCAGTGGCATCAAGTAAAGGTAACACGCAATTCGGCTACGGGTGAGATCAAGATCTACTTTGACAACATGGACGAACCGATCATGTCAGCATCTGACCAAACGTTCGTGAGAGGTCGCCTTGGAATCGGATCATTTGACGACATGAATGATTTTGACAACGTGCGCATCTGGGGCAGGTAACACCCGCAACTTAATTCACGCTGAAGATGACTTCGCAGGGGCGATGGTCACTGGTCGTTGAATCGTCGGGAAAATCTCCATCCCGCACGATCACCTTGAACTCTGCATCCCAGTCCATCGCCTGTTGTGCAACGAACGCGAAATCAAGCATTGACCCCGGATAGTTGTCCTCGCCATCTCCCTCGGGGTCATACCAGTTCGTGTCAATCATCTCCGCGGGCTTCAGCCATTTGTAGATACCGTCTCTCATGAAAATGCGAAAAGCTTCGTTGCCTTGCGCTGATTCGAAGACGTAATCGAAGTTGTAATCACCAAGCGCGAGGACAGGCAGAGTCTGGCCACGTGCCCAGTCTACGAGCTTTGCAGCTTGTTCCTGTCGCACCTCTTCCTTGCCACGAGCAAGATGGTTCACCATTACAAGAAACTCGTAACCCGATTCGGTATTTCTCAGATGAGTGACCAGTGGAGATCGATATCTGAATTGGTAGTTGATATCGTCCAGCTCAAAATGCCGGATGAGCTCGAACTTGCCTGAGTCATAAATGATCTGCATCCGGTCGTTGTTTCCGGTGCGAGTCCAGACGGACTTGAATCCTTCACCGCAAGCCTTTTCGAAACGGCTTACATCTTCCGGCAAGACTTCCGTCAATGCGACGATTTCATACCCCGCAAGCGCAGCCAATTCCGTAGCGATGACTTCGCCGCTTGCGCCCTCGGATTCGACGTTCCACATCAAAGCCCTGGAACTGAATGAGCCACTTTGATCGGACTCAGGTTCACCAGCTGAATTCCGACTTGCTTCGTCCAGAATCGGAGATTGTTCGTCATCTTCGTCTTCATTTGTCTGAGCCTCGTTAGACTCAGTTTCCCCTGACGACGTCCCCTCGTCTGGATTGCAGCCAGCGATACACAAGAAGATGCAAAGAGAAATGGCAACAAAACTCAGTCTAATTAATTCAGTTTTCATTGAGCGTACAAAATGCGAGTCAGTTCAGAACATTCATCGCCGCTGGTAGTCCAGCGGAATCAGGAATATTTGACGCTCCGTACCGTGACCTGATCAATGCCCGTTTGCCGGGATTGCTTGTTTTGCACGGGTGTTTCAGATGAATTCCGGTCGGTGAGGAAATTCCAATAACACCCTGACCGAAATTATGTACCGGAACCACTCGTTAAAAACGAACGGTCGTGCCGAAACAAATGCGGCGCAGGAAAAAAGGCGCTTTAACCGAAGGTTACAACGCCCTGGTTCCATCAATTGGATGCTGAGATCAGTCAATGGTCCAGAGAACCCGGTCGATATCAGAACGGAACTGTTGCCGCTGGCTGACTGACTCGAATCTGATTCGGGCTCTGACCTGATTCGTGCCATTTTGTACGAATCGAGACAAATCTCCTGATGCATCAACGACGACAACTTTGTCTGTAAATCGTTGGGCGTTTTGAGAATCAATGGTCTCGTAGCTGCCCGAATCAAAATTGAATAGAGAAATCTGTTGTGTAACCGGCGATCGTGCGAACACCGAGGCTTCAACAGTCATTTGCAGCTGTGACGGGTTCGACTCACCGCTGATGGTTGCAACTTCCACCTCCGTAATCGACTGGATATCAGCAAGATTGCGCGTTACCGAGTAATCCACGTTGTCGCTCTGCGCCAGAGCCTCATCGTCGCCGGAAACAAATGTTCCTCGATTGACGAGTGACAACTGAGGAACATAAAGACCGGGCCCTGACACATAGAAGACATCGTCAAAGATCTCGATATCCATGGGATTGAAAAACGGAGGCGAAGGATCGCCCACCTGAGTCTCATCAACAACAATGGTCACCGCTCCATTAGCCGGGTCGATCGACAAAACGACATCCTCCACAAGTTCGTCGCCGTCAATGTCGGTGTTGCCGGCTATGAGAATGTTGCCCGAAGGGTCAACTTGAAGGTCATCAATAAAAGTGTAGACGTTGTCTGCGATCTTTTCGCCGTATCCCGTGATGGGACTGACCCGGTAGATGTCACCGTCTTCAAAAGTCGTCGCACAGTAGAGAAACCCGTCGGGGCCGATATCAATGTGCTGGAAAAAGTTTGTGTCCCAGTCACCAAGCTTTGTCCAGTTGCCGAGGATATCAATCCGACCGAGTCCGTCAAAGAATTCGGTTGTGTAGATGAATCCTTCGGCGGAGACGCAGATGTCGCTGGGCCCGAAAAACGAATCCTCAAAGACCGTCGTCAGCGCGCCGGTTGCAGGGTCCATGCTCAGGATGCCATCGCCCGGAGTGCATATCAGCAAGCTTCCATCGAGGTCCATCGTTATATCACGAGGTGATCCGTTCACCGTTGCCAGAGTTGTCACTGTTCCGGAGAGCAGATCAATCTCCCAGATCTCCGTGAAATTGTTGACGTAGATAGTCGTTGAATCAGCAACTGCAAGGTTCGTGATGTTGTCACTTTGAGCAATGTCAAATACGTCGGTCACGGTACCGGGATGGACCTGAAGGATGTCATCAAAAAACTCTGCGAGAACGACGCTGTTGACGCTGATCTGCGCTTGCGCTGTGCTAATGGCAATGAAGAAGACAGCTATCGCGAGTGATAGTCTTAATGCAAATACACGAAGCATCTTTTTCCTCGAGTTAAGTTGTTGAAACGTTGGGTGGCAGCCTCTGACACCGGACGAATGACCAATAAGATTCAGAAGAACTCTTCACCCATCCGTCTGGAAACACGACAACTGAACGCTCAAGTTTCACAAAATAGACCAAAAATAACGTGAATCAATACGACTCAATTCTCGCACGTCCAGCATTGTCCCGTTCAGGAGCAAGTCTTTCCCACAAAACTACGATTTTTCCCCGGGTTTCATTTCTCAATCGTTTGAAACGGGTGGAAATCAGAGAGATAATAACAGTCCGGTAACACCTTCCCCGAGCAAACAGTGACACCCATGTTTCGACTCTTTCCATGCTTTGTAATTGCCGCAGCCGTTTTCTTTTCCAACCCTCTAAGCGCAGATATTGTATTGGATCGGTTCGATTTCGATGAAAGTGCTGGAGCCAGCTTTTCGGGCTGGACCAATTCCGGGACCAACGGAACAAACTGGGCAGGTACGGGGGGCAATAGTACAGATCATGATACCGACGGCCTCGGCTTTGTCTGCATCACGGGTGACAATGATGCCAACCGATTCATCAATCACAACACCTTTGCGGATAGTGGCATCGTGACGCTCGAGTTCCGTTACGAATCCATTGACATGTCCGAAACGGCAGCTGCCGCCACTGGTACTACCAGCAGCCTGTTCGGGAATTTCGGATTCACTTTGCGTAGTGGAACTACATCCGTCCAGAATTTCCGTATTCAGCTGACTCAGCGCAGTAGTCCGGAATTACGGTTTCAATCTCGCGACGTTTCAACGACTAACACAGCCACTGATGTGTTCGATTTTAATGCATCAAGCTTCACAGGTGGATTCACCATACGCTCGGTCATCAACCTCGACACGGGCGACATGGATGTGTTTTACGCACTCGGTTCCGATCCATTTACCCTGGGATTCTCAGGCACGTACGGTGCGTCCACCGTCGACACAATCCAGTATGTCAGCTCCCAGTCGTCGCCCGGCCAAGGTGATCAACTTGTCGGTGCGGACAATGCAAAGCTCGACTATCTTCAGTTTTCGACGATTCCCGAGCCTTCATCTTTCCTGACGTTGTCGATGTTCCTCGGATGCCTCTTCATGCGCCGGAGGAACTAGGATCTTACGATCGTCCGGACATCTGCACTTTCCAGTGACGGGTACTGATTCTGAAAGCAGACTTGTTTCGTTGTTAGAATCGGCGTGAAAATCGTCGGTGACTCAGCCTTCATTGGAGAGCATTGTGGTCAAGCTATGCGCGATACTTCTCGCCGTATTCGTTTCTTCTGCGGCTCAATCCCCGGAAGATGAATCGGGAAAACACCTTTTCATACTTTCCGGTCAGTCGAACATGGCAGGACTGGACGTGGAACTCACTTTTGTCCCGACGGTCACACAGGAATTCGGCGACGGAAACGTCGTCGTCGTCAAAGACGCTCAGGGTGGCCAGCCAATACGACGCTGGTACAGAAACTGGACAGATTCAGAAGGAAATTGTCCCGAAGGAAACGGTGACCTTTACGATCGTCTGATCCAAAAGGTCAGGCACGCTGCCGAAGATGGCGAATTTGAATCCGTTTCCTTTTACTGGATGCAGGGAGAGAGGGACGCCCGTGAACAGCACGGGGAGGTCTACGAACAAAGTCTCGATGGACTGGTTCGACAGTTGCAAATCGACCTCGGGCGCGATGACATTCACGTGGTTATCGGCAGGCTGAGTGATTTTGATATGGAAAACCAGAGGTATCCGCACTGGACCATCGTGCGTGAAGCTCAAATCGAGTTTGCAAATGCCTGTTCGTCCGGAGCCTGGATAGACACAGATGATCTGAATGACGGCTTCAACAAACAGGGTCGAGAGATTTCAAACGATCTTCACATGTCGGTCGCAGGCTACAAGGCTATGGGCCGAAGATTCGCCCTGGCAGGTATTGCACTGATCAACGGCACCGAACCGGATCCAAACGCCAGTGATCCTGACGAGTTCCGTGAAACTGTTGACGGGACATCTGAAGAAGACAGTGCCGGCGTTGCCCCCGACTTGTCTTATCAAGCGGAACAGAATCGTGAATACCTTGCCGAACCCGTAATTGAATTTTCGCCACCTGATCTCGATGATCAGATCGACGTGGGCACGCTCTTCGATACCAGTTGCGATATTGCGTCGATTGAAGAACTGGTCAATAGAATTTCATCCGATGAATACGGAAACATTGACAGCCTGCTAATCGCTCACGACGGGCGCCTGATTGTTGAAACCTATTTCCGCAAAGGCAGGCAGGAGCTACCGCATTTCCAGATGTCGATCACCAAGTCGTACACCGCAATGGCTCTCGGACGTGCAAAAGCGCTGGGGTACATTGACGATTTCGATCAGCCGCTAGTCAGTTTTCTGCCCGAACTCGACACGTCAAATCTGGCATCGGGGGCCTGCGAGGTTACGCTGCTCGATTGTTTGAACATGCATTCAGGCATCCGGTTCCCAGAGGAAAGTGCTCGTCCCGGCCCTGAACTGGATTTGAGCGGCCCAAATCACGCCAGCTGGATTCTCTCGGAGTCCAACCCGATTACAAACGAATCGAAGTCCTACAAATACCAGGGATGCGATCCGGCACTGGCAATGCAGGTATTGGACGCAGTTGTTCCCGGCAGCGCAGAAGAATTCATCCGCGAAGAGGTATTCGGAAAACTGGGAATTGAAACCTACCGCTGGCAGCCGGATTTGAGCGGACTGCCAAAAGCAGCAGCCGGCAGTTCCGTGCGTTCGCGCGGCATGCTTAAATTCGGCCAGGTAATTCTAGATAGGGGCAACTGGAACGGCGAACAACTATGGGACGTGGAGTTCATTGAAGAGGTTACAGAGCCGTTTTACACGAACAGAGCCGGCCACACCTATTCTCACTTCTGGTGGGGCCACGTCGTTGAGCATCAAGCAACGAGTTATCACTGCATTTCCGGAAGAGGCGCTGCAGGCCAGTATCTGATCGTCGTACCTGACCTTAATCTGGTGGTTGTAAGCACAAGCCACAACCGATCAAACGGGTATGTCCAGAGCCCCTTGAAATTCACGAACGATATTATCATCCCGGCCTTTGCGGGCGAATAAGGCGTTGTCTCAACACGCGAAACTCTTCCAGACTTGCTAAATGGCTCGCGTCAATCGCTCGACGCTCACTGGTTCCTGAGCAGGCTCGCCACGCGCGGAGCAAAATAAGTCAGCACGCCATCTGCGCCAGCCCGTTTGAATGCGAGTAGACTTTCGAGAATCACACGTTCCTCATCCAGCCATCCGTTGCGAGCGGCACCCATGAGCATCGCGTATTCGCCGGAAACCTGGTAAGCGAACGTCGGAACACCGAACTCATCTTTAGCTCGCCTGACGATATCCAGATAGGGCATGCCTGGTTTCACCATTACCATGTCCGCGCCTTCGTCGATATCCAGACGTAATTCGCGGACGGCTTCGTTCGTGTTCGCAGGATCCATCTGGTAAGTCTGCTTACCACCTCCGGCAAGAGATTTTGTAGATCCGATTGCGTCACGGAACGGACCGTAGAAGGCCGAGGCATATTTTGCTGAGTAGGCCATGATCATCGTCCGGTCCAACCCTGCGGCATCAAGTTCTTTGCGAATGACGCCGACTCTGCCGTCCATCATGTCCGAGGGTGCGATCACATCACAACCTGCTTGTGCTTGAACAACAGCCTGCCTCGCAAGGACATCCAGCGTCTCATCATTGACAACGTAGCCGTCGCGCACGAGTCCGTCTTGACCGTGCGACGTGTACGGATCAAGCGCGACGTCGCAAATGATTCCTATTTCCGGTACGGCTTCTTTCACTGCGCGAACAGCACGACAGACGAGGTTTTCCGGATTCACGGCCTCTTCTGCGTTATCGGTTTTCTTTTCCGGATCAGTTTCCGGAAAAATTGCGATAGCCGGAATCCCGAGCTCTTCTGCTTCTCCAACCTGATCGATAAGCACATCAACCGACACACGGTGGCAATCCGGCATCGAGTCGATGGGTACTTTCCTGCCCGACCCTTCTGAGACAAAAACGGGCCAGATCAGGTCTGATGTGTGAAGCCTGGATTCAGCGACAAGGTCCCTTGACCATTGAAACTGCCTGAGGCGACGCATTCTTGTCTGCGGAAACTCGGGACGTGGCATGGTGCTTTTCATTAACCGGAAACATGAGCTAAAGTCATGATTCTAGATGAACGCACTGAGCATCGTCGATGGGCCGTTTACCGGAAAGTCCCGTCGCCAAAATCAACACGAGCCCTGGTGTCCCGGGAAAATGGCCTTGTCTAACTGATGATATCTTCGACAACACGGCCGGCAACATCCGTTAGCCGGAAATTGCGACCCGCGTAGTTGAACGTCAGTTCCTTGTGGTCGATTCCAAGAAGATGCAGCACGGTAGCATGAAGATCATGCATGTGTACCTTGTCTGAAACAGCATGATGCCCGATTTCATCTGTCTCGCCATAGGCAAAACCGGGCCGGGTGCCGCCCCCCGCCAGCCACACCGTGAATCCGCGCGGATTGTGATCACGACCGTCTTTTCCTTGAGCAAAAGGAGTTCGCCCGAACTCGCCGCCCCACCAGACGAGGGTATCTTCGAGCAGGCCTCGCTGCTCAAGATCCTGAAGCAAGCCTGCGACCGGTTTGTCCACGGCTTTTGCGTGCACCTCGTGTTGCCTCATGTTTGAATGCTGATCCCACCTCGGATTGGTTGATTCATCCGAGTAGTTGACTTGAATGTAACGGACATCCGCCTCTGCCATCCTTCGAGCGAGCAGGCATTGCCGACCGAAATCCTCCGTCTCACGTTCGTCAATTCCATACATCTGCAGAGTTTCTTCAGTCTCGTCACTCAGGTCGAGCAAGCCCGGTGCGTTGCGCTGCATTCGGTACGCGAGTTCGTATGATTTTATGGTGGCTTCGAGCTGGTCTTCATTCTGCCTGACTCCGGATTGAATCCGGTTCATTTGCTGAAGAAAGCTGAATTGCTGTTCCTGCAATTGATCCGACTGGATTTCATTGGTCACATGCTGAAAGTTTGAATTCGCAACCGGTTGGCCTGCTCGCCCGACAGCCGTTCCTTGAAATACCGCCGGCAGGAATGCGTTCGAATAATTGCGCGGACCGCCTTTGCTTGACGAAGGGTTGATCGTAATGAAACCCGGCACGTTCTGATTGACCGTACCCAGACCATACGTGATCCAGCTACCAATGGATGGTCGCACCAGATTCGTTGCGCCCGTATGAAGAAACAGCGTACTTGGTCCGTGCGCAACGCCTTCAGTGTGCATCGAGTGAATCATGCACATCTTGTCAACCTGTTCGGCCATATGAGGGAACAGTGACGAAACGTATCGACCACATTCACCGTACTGCTGAAACTCCCACATCGGCTTCATCAAACGTCGCTGGCTGGCTTCACCGAATGTTCCGAACCTGACGCCGGTAAAATCAATGTTCCGGCCGTCGCTGTCGAAAAGTTCAGGTTTGTAATCAAACGAATCTACATGGCTGGGACCACCTTGCATGAAGATAAAGATCACTCGTTTTGCGCGAGCGGCAAACATCGGCTCGCGCACCTCGAGGGTCGAATGAATGATGTCCTCTGCCCTGCTCCGGTCGGCCAGCAAACCTGACATTGCCAATGCACCGAAACCACAAGCGCTGTTGCGAAGCATCTGTCGGCGGGAAATCTGCCGGATATTCTGTCTGGCTTTCATCAGTTCATATACCTGAAATCAAGACTGGCAAACAAAGTATGAAAAACCCCTGACCATGCATCCAGAACTTGTTCGGGATCGTCATGATCGAATTGATCGAGGAACTCCAATGTAAGTGCCCGCTCTCCGTTGGAAGGCAGGCGGCCGAGGGTCCGTTGAAAAGCAATATCCAGACGTTCATGCTCGTCGCTGCTTTCCATAAGCAACAGCCTTTTCGCCGCATTGCGTGACTGCTCAATCACGAACGGGCTGTTCATCATGAACAGTGACTGGGTTGGCAATGTAGTCGTTGTACGGTTTCCGGTCACCAGATTCGGATTCGCAATATCAAAGACCTCAAACACATCCAGCATTGTGTTCCGGAAAGCAGGAACGTAAACACTTCGTCGAACCGTATCGAATTCGTACCCGAGGTCATATTCCTGAATTTTGCGAATTGTCAGTCCGCCTGCTTCAAGATCGAGTGATCCCGAAACTGACAAAACACTGTCGCGGATTACTTCAGCATCAAGACGTTGCCTGTTGGCGCGCCAGAGCAGTCGATTCTCAGGGTCTACGGCCAACGATGACACGCTGGCCTCTGTACTCAGCCGGAATGTACGCGAAAGCATCATTTCGCGAATCAGTT